>JAGWHV010000055.1 GCA_028866595.1 Patescibacteria group bacterium | reverse complement strand
GCGGCGAAATCCAGCGAAGGGTTATTCCTACCCGATTCAAACCGAGCGATCGACGGCTGGCGCGTCTTGAGCATCTTTGCGAGCTGTTTCTGGGTGATCTTTTTTTGATTACGGAGATCGATGAGCTGACTGATAAATTCATAGCGAGGCTTGAGGGCTTCGTATCCCCTTCGATACTCCGGGTCCTTCATCGCTTTTTCATGAAGTTCCGTATGCGTTATATATTTTTTTCCTTTATACTCAATCATGTTAGCCAGTATAACCTATCTGATATATCAATACAAGAGCTTTCTTAACTCTTTTCTAGCATAATCCATGTCTTTAAAAGAGATTCTTCTCGTTTTCTTGATAAATCCATGAAGCATCCATATGACATTATTATGAAAAGTGTATATGAACCTAACGTGAATCAAATCTATCACCCGCAACTCAAAAAGACCGTCGCCCAAAGAACGAGAAAGAGGTAACCCAAGATCATACGGACGACCTTTCAAAAGCTCGAAAGCCTTGTCGACGTGTTTTTGAATGCCTGGTTCTAGATCGCTATAAAATCTTGCCGTCTTTTGATTACAATAAGATATCTCCACCCCGCCAGCCTAGCAGGATGAAGATAAAGAAACGTATAAGAAAATTTAATAACTTTCTCGCCGAGTCGGCAATAGTTGTGTGGCGGTACCGCCTACGCCGCTTTTGCCGCCTCGACGTGCTCGTCGGAGAACGACTTCACCGGCACCGGCTTGCGGCCTTTCTTTACGTCAAAGGTGAACTCGGCACCGTTCGCCTTGGTCTCCTTGACCCCGACGACGATCGTGCCGCCCTTGCCAACGCCCTGAGAGATCATGAAGCCGGCGATCGGCGTGAGGATCCGCTCCTGGATGAGGCGCTTGAGCGGCCGCGCGCCGTACTGAGGGTTGTAGCCCTCGCGCGCGAGATAATCGAGGACGGTCGGCGCTATCTCGAGCCTGATCTCTTTGTCCTCGAGGCGCTTGATAACCTGACCGATCTGGATGTCTACGATAGCGCGGATCGCCTCGGGCGAGAGCACGTCGAATATGATGATCGAATCGAGGCGGTTGAGGAACTCAGGGCGGAAATAATCCTTGAGGCTCTCGAGTACCTTCGCCTTGACGTCCTCGTACTTGCGCTTCTCGGACGAATCGGCGGCAAAGCCGATCTTCTCCATCCGGTCGATATATTGCGCGCCGATGTTCGAGGTCATGATGATGACGGTATTCTTGAAATTGACCGTGCGGCCCTTGGTATCGGTCAGGCGGCCGTTGTCGAGCACCTGGAGCAGGATGTTGAACACCTCTGGATGCGCCTTCTCGATCTCATCGAAGAGAATGACGGAATACGGACGGTGACGGACCATCTCTGTGAGCGAGCCGCCCTCTTCATAGCCGACGTAGCCCGGAGGCGCGCCGATCAGTTTCGACGTGGAGTGCTTCTCCATGAACTCGGACATGTCGACGCGGATGAGCGCCTTGTCGTCGTTGAACATGAACTCGGCGAGCGCTTTGGTGAGCTCGGTCTTGCCGACGCCGGTCGGACCGAGGAATAGGAACGAGCCGATCGGCCGGTTCGGGTCGGCGATGCCGGCGCGGGCGCGGCGGATGGTGTCGGCGATCTTCTTGACGGCCTCGTTCTGGCCGACGATGCGGCGCTCAAGCTCGCCCTCCATCCTCATGAGCTTGTGCGCCTCCTCCTCCATCATCCGCGAGACCGGGATGCCGGTCCATTTAGAGACGACGCTCGCGATGTCCTCCTCGGTGATCTCTTCCTTGAGGATGCGCCGCGACGACTGGAGCTTCTTGAGCTTCTTGACCTTTTGGTCGAGCTCTTTCTCGAGGGCCGGGATCTTGCCGTATCTGATCTCGGCGGCTTTCGAGAGCTCGGCCTTGAACTCGGCCGTCTCGGCTTCGATGCGGAGCTTCTCGAGGTCCTTCTTGATCGTCTTGATCGACGTCAGGAGCTCTTTTTCGTTCTTCCATTTGAGTTCAAGCTCGCTCGTCTCTTCGCGCAGGTCGGCGATCTCTTTCTCTATGGCTTTGGTGCGAGCCTTCGGACCCTTGGCCTCATCCTTGGAATCCCTGGCGGACTCGATCTCCTTTTTCAGAGCTTCGCGCTCGATCTCGAGGCGCATGATCTTTCTATGCGTCTCTTCGAGGAGCGGCGGCTTGGATTCGAGCGAGATCTTGAGCGCGGAGGCGGCCTCGTCGATGAGGTCGACGGTTTTGTCCGGAAGAAAGCGGTCGCTGATATAGCGGGACGAGAGATTCACAGCCGCAACGATGGCGTCGTCGGTGATGCGCACGCCGTGATATAGCTCGTACTTCTCCTTGAGTCCGCGGAGGATTGCCACGGCGTCTTCGACCGTCGGCTCGGAGACATAGACGGGCTGGAAGCGCCGCGTGAGCGCGGGGTCTTTCTCGATATATTTCTGGTATTCCTTGAGCGTGGTGGCGCCGATAGCACGGAGCTCGCCGCGCGCGAGGGCTGGTTTGAGCATGTTAGAAGCATCCATCGAACCCTCGGCGGCGCCCGCGCCGACGATGGTGTGGATCTCGTCTATAAATAGAATAACCTTGCCCTCTGCGCGCTCGACTTCTTTCATGATGTTCTTGAGGCGCTCCTCGAACTCGCCGCGATATTTTGTGCCGGCGACCAATAGGCCAAGATCAAGAGAGACCAAGTCCTTGTCCTTGAGCGACTCGGGCACGTCGCCCTGGGCCATGCGGAGCGCGAGGCCCTCGACGATGGCGGTCTTGCCGACGCCCGCCTCGCCTATGAGGATAGGATTATTTTTGGTCCTTCGCGAGAGGATCTGGATGATGCGGCTGATCTCGCTGTCGCGACCGATGACCGGGTCGAGCTTATTCTCGGCGGCAAGCTTTGTCAGGCTCTTGGTATATTTGGCGAGCGAGCGCGCCTTTTTCGGCGCGGACGGCTCCGAGGATTTCGAGCTCCTGAGCTCCTCGAGCACATCGAGTACGGCCTGCTTGGTGATCTTGAACTTAGACATGATCTCGGCGGCCGGACCCGGGACGTCGATGAGAGCTATGAAGAGGTGCTCTGTCGAGATGAACTCGTCCTTGAGCGACGCGGCGACCTTGGCCGAGTTCTCGAGCGCCTGCGCGAGCTCGGGCGTCAGGTATATCTGATACGACTGGGACAGCGTCGAGCCCTGTTGGGTTCCCTCTATAGATTCAGCGAGCGAGTCGGACAGGAGCAGTATATCG
>JAGWHV010000011.1 GCA_028866595.1 Patescibacteria group bacterium | reverse complement strand
TACTTTTTCTTGTACGTACTGTGTCATGCTATTCTCTGCTAACTGTTTTTTTAATGTTTTATGAAAATCCTTAGTTTGGCGCTTCTCGAGCGCGGATTACGGGCTATCTCTTCTTCGGAAGGCGTGATCGGCTTCTTCGTCGATTGATCGCCTAGACCGGAAGCTTTCCATTCCCTCATGGCCGTCTTGACGATCCGATCTTCGAGACTGTGGAAAGAAATAACGGCGAGGCGGCCGGCCGGCGCGAGCGATCCTAGGCCTATCTGAAGGCCTGCTTTGAGGCCACCGAGCTCGTCATTCACGGCTATCCGGATCGCTTGAAATGTCCGGGTGGCGGGATGGATCTTGCCTCGACGATACATGGCAGGAACGGCAGACTCTATGATCGCCGCGAGTTCGCCTGTCGTCTCGATCGGGCGAGACTCGCGAGAGGCGATGATGGATCTGGCGATCCGCCGGGCGTAGCGCTCTTCACCATAGGCATATATGACATTGGCGATGTCTTCCTCGGCCCAGCCGTTCACGACGTCGCGAGCAGTGAACGATCCTTCGCTCGGTTCTTTCTCCATTGTCATGAGGAGCGGCTCGTCGTTCCTGAATGAGAAGCCCCTACCGGACGAGTCGATCTGCGGCGATGAGACGCCGAGGTCGAGGATGATCTTATCGGCGGTCGTCTTGGCCGTTTCTTCGGAAGCCTCCGCTATGAACTTGCCCATGTCGCGGAAATTGCCTTTGAAGAGTCTGAAGCGTGATCCCGATGCCGCGCAAGCTTTCTCGAGCGACGCTTTCGATCCGATGAGAGCGTCATCGTCGCGGTCGATGCCGATGACAAAGATCTTTGCGCCGCATTCCCGGGCGCGCTCGATCGCAGCGACGGCGTGACCTGCCCTGCCGAGCGTGCCATCGACGACGAGGTCATCACCTCGTATATCCAAACCTTCTATCGTCTCCTTTAAAAGAACTGACTGATGCATGGCGCGTGCGCCCGAGGCCTATATGACTCCGACCTGGCCGAGCTTTTCGGCGAGAGCGCCCGCCTTGCCCTCGACCCCTTTCTTGTACAAGGCCCATGCCTTGTCATTCCAGATCTCGACGCGGGACTGGACGCCGACGACAGCGACCTTGCCGCTGAGTTTCGCCCACTTCTGGAGAAAGTCAGGGACGAGAATGCGGCCTATCGAATCGATGTCGGCTTCGACCGCGCCGCCGAACATGAATCGGCTGAACGAGCGATTGTCCGACTGGCCGAGCGATGCTTCAGCGAGCCTGGTCGATATACGCTCCCATTCCTTCGGCGTGAACACGAAGAGACAGTGGTCGAGACCCGGGGTTACCACCACTTTCTTCCCCATCTTCTCCCTGAACTTGACCGGCAGAGAGATGCGGTTCTTGTCGTCTATCGAATGGTTGTACTCGCCGATGAGCATGGCTTGCTTTTCTTCACTGCGACCGGCACTTTCTTTTGAAGCTTGAGGCCAGCGATCCGGAACATAGTGATCAGAGATGTTCCCCGCGGGCCGACTGCTTCATATGATGTTTTGACGATTCGCATGCGCCTCGTGGGATTCTTATCGTGGAGAACCATTTTCATGGTTTACCACTTTTTCCCACTTGGTTATAAGTGTATAACACTTTGTACCACAATGATACACAGTTATCCACAGAAATGCACGCATCCGGATGCGTTGGATGTGCGCATTGATAGCTGCCGCTCAGGGAGTAGAATTCGGGTTGATGAGGGTGTTACCTCCCGATGCCGGGAAATGTAAAAGCCGCTCGTGATCGAGCGGCTTTTGTCATATGTACTATTTTCTCTTTTTCGGAGCGGATCGCGGTGCGGCGCCCGGACTCGATTTTGTGGTCTTTTTCCCTTCCTCTTTCTTCGCATCTTTCTTCGGCCGGACGAGCGGGAACAGTTGCGTCTCGCGGAGCGGCCTGTCGACGAGGAAAGCGAACAGTCTCTCGCCGAAACCGAAGCCGCATGTCGGCGGCATGCCGTGCTCGAGCATGTCGACGAATTCGTAATCTGCCATCATCGCTTCTTCGTCGCCGGAATCGATGAGCTTCTGCTGGAGCTCGAAGCGCTCTCGCTGATCGATCGGATCATTCAGCTCTGAATAGCCGTTGCCGACCTCGCTGCCGCCGATGATCGGCTTGAATATCTGAACAGCATCTTTGCCTGGCACTTTTTTGGCAAGCGGCACGACCAGGGCCGGCATCTCGACGAGGAATGCCGGACCGGCGATATGTTTGCGGCAATATTTCCACAGCGTATCCAAAAGACGCTCACGGTTGGCACCCTCGTACTTTACCCCGAGCTCGGCGAGCTTGCTTTTGATGTCGGCGTCTGTTGCTGCGACGATATCGACGCCGGTCTGCTTCTTGATCTCATCGGCGTAGCGAATCTCGGGCCATTCGTCAGCGAAGTCGAACGTATGGCCGCGGGTCGTGAATTTGGTCGTGCCGAAGACTTCGCGGGCGATCGTCCGGTAAAGCTCTTGAACGAGCTTCATGCCGTCGCGATAGTCGGCATAAGCCCAGTAGAATTCCATGTTGGTGAATTCCTGGAGATGCTCGGGGCTCGAGCCTTCGTTCCTGTAGGCACGACCGATCTCAAACGTCTTGGTAAAACCAGCGGCCATGAGACGCTTCTGCCAGAGCTCGCCCACCGATATGCGAAGGAAGACGTCGATATCGTAATCGTTATGATGCGTCTTGAAAGGCCGCGCTTCGGCGCCGCCGGTCGTGACCTCGAGCGTCGGCGTCTCGACCTCGAGAAAGCCGCGGCTCTTGAGGAACGACCTCGTCACCTCCCAGAATCTCGCTTTCTTGGCGAAAAGCTCGCGCGTCTCCGGCGTCATGATCATATCGAGGTAGCGTTTGCGGAGCTTCTCTTCCTCGTCCTGGAGGCCGTGCCATTTTTCTGGCAAAGGCAGGAGCGATTTAGACGCCATCGTCCACGCCGAAGCGAGCAGGCTCGGCTCGCCTTTCTGGGTGGTGAACGGCGCGCCCGTGACGCTCACGAAATCGCCGATGTCAGCGGCGTCGCCGAACAGTTTGAAAGCGGCCGGCGCGAGAGCGTCTTTTTTGAAGACGGCCTGGAAGCGACCCTCGCCATCATCGAGGACGACGAAAAAGATAGCGCCTTGGCCGCGGATAGCCATGATACGGCCAGCTATGGAGATGGGCTTGTCGGGAGCGAGAGACGCGAAACGAGCGCGGATATCGCCAAGCGACATGTCCCGCGGCACTTTGGCAGGATACGGGTCCATGCCAGCTTTTTTGAGGAGCTCGATTTTGGCGAGCCTCGCTTTTCGGATTTCGTCTACAGTTGCCACGAGTCTATTGTAACGCGCCTAAGCAACGGACACTACCCTGTATGAAGTCGAGCCCTTCGGCGTCTTGACGGTTACGAGGTCGCCCTTGGTCTTGCCGATCAGAGCCGAGCCGAGCGGCGACAGATTCGAGATCTTGCCTTCGAGGGTGCTCACCTCATCGGACCCGACGATAGTGAATTTCTGGGGACCCTTGGCTCCCTCTTTTTCAAGGGTAACGACAGAACCCATGCCGATGCTTTCGCCGTGAGTATTATTGACGATCTCGGCCATCTTGAGCGTGTTCTCTATCTGGGCGATGCGGTCTTCGATCGTAGCCTGAAGCTCGCGCGCCTCCTGATATTCGGCGTTCTCCGAAAGATCGCCGAGGGAGCGAGCGTATTCGAGGCTTTGAGCGACTTCTTTCCGGCGAACGGTCTTGAGCTCCGCGAGCTCCTGCTCGAGGTCTTTGTATTTCTCCTTAGTAAGGTATTTCGTGCTATCAGGCATAGCTGGTTGTGAGGGAATTATTAATGGCCAGCATGATACCATACAACAGACTTTTTAGGAAGACGAAGAGGAAGGAGCAGGCGCGAGATATGGCGAGCCGGTCTGGTGCATCCAGTCGAACACCGCTTGCATCACGGACGAAGCGGTGAGCACGTGCTTGGCCGGGCCGTGCTCGAGCATGACGACGAACGCGTACTTCGGCGCTTCATATGGGAAAAAACCTACGACCCATGAGTTCACTTGCTGGTTCTGGGTACCAAGTTGGGCAGTACCCGTCTTGGCAGCTATGTGGATATACGGCAGATTAAGATTATCTGCGGTGCCGATCTCGGCACCGAGGCGCATGCCTTCGCGGACGATTTCGAAATCGTTTGGGTCGACAGGTATGGTGCTCGTCGACTGCTCGGATCTCGCTTCGGCGAGAACGGCAGACGTATTTGAGGCGTCGAGAGCGACGAGCGTCGGCTCCAAGTACGTACCGCCATTTGCGATAGTCGTCACCGCCTGGAGTATTTGAAGCGGCGTCACTTGAAAACCATACTGGCCTATCGCTGTAAAATAGGTGTCGCCGATGCGCCATGGATCGCCCGGGAATGCCCTCGCTTTCCAAGCGATCGAGGGGACAACACCAGTCGGACCGGCGAAATATCCGGAGTCGTCGTTCCTGCCAAAGCCGAACATGGCGAAATATTTGTCGAGTTTATCGATACCGAGGCCGGGCTGGTCTTGAAAGCCGCCGCCGACTTCATAAAAATAGACGTCCGAGGAGACAGCGATAGCGTGTCGCATATCGATCCAGCCTTGTGGACGCCAGTCCATGAAGACTGACGGGTGCGATGGATCATAGGGATTTGGCAAGCTTATCGATCCTGTCGACAATATCTGTTTGGACGGGTCGATGATCTTTTCCTCGAGAGCGCCGATGGCGACATACGGCTTGACGATAGAGCCGGGCGCGTAGAGACCGTCGATGAATCGATTCAAGAACGGTTCGCCTGGATCAGTGAGGTATCCTTGGATCTTTTTTGCATCCGTGCCAGCGGTCATGACATCGCTCGAGTATTCGGGGTAGCTCGTGAGAGCGAGGATCTCTCCTGTATGGACATCCATGATCGCTCCCGCCCCGCCGCTGTATCCGGCGGCATCCGCGAAATATTGGATCTCTTGATAGAGCTTGGCTTCCACGGCGGAATCGATCGAAAGAGTGATATTGTCGCCATTCACCGCCGGGTCGATGACTGATTCGGATTTGACGTTGCCCAGAGCGTCCGTCTCGACGATCTTCGTGCCCGATTGGCCTTGAAGAAGGTCATTGAAATATTTCTCGACGCCGGCGACGCCTTCGTAGTCCTTGCGATAATAATTGCCGTTGTTATCTTTTGTCGGATATTTGACGTAGCCGAGGATATGGCCGAAGCCGGGTTCACCTATATAGGAACGGAGGGCGAAATCCGTGTCGGTGCCGTCGTAGCTATTCCAGGCCAGCTTGACGCCATTCTTGTCAAAGATCGAGCCGCGATCGGCGTATATCGTCGTCTCGGTGAGGGCGTTGTTCTCGCTCATCGTCTCGTACATCGCGCCGTCCTTGGCTTGGAGCGTCCAGGCACGACCGAGGAGGACGATGATAAGGAGCACGAATACGACGATAAGAGAGACGATCGAAGATATCGAGATCGGCTGTTCGATGCGACCTTCGAACTGGTCGACGTCGAAGCCCGGCAAGTTCTCTGAATCAAGGAATATCTCGTCAGGATCTATCTCTCTCCTGACTACTGATTTCGGCCTGCGAAAATTCATCGTAGCGGTATTCTACCACGCCAGCCGCGTGCGGACAGAAGATCCTATCAAGAACACCGCTACAGCATATATCGTCGCGATATGGGCCCAGCCGCCCTCGCCGAAACGGCTCGCATAGAGAGCGTCGACGAGAATGCCGTAGACGATGACTTCATAAAAATTCGGGACGAGAAAACAGGCCGACAATGCGACGATCGCTCCTGTCCACCAAGGCAGGAACAGAAGTGATACAGCAAGAGCGATGTTAAGGGCGAGTCGCATCTACTTCGACAAAAGCGAGCTGATTGATATTAACGGCAGACTTAAAGAGAATGGTCTCTATCGAGTCCGTCGTGTCGGGGGAAACATCCTCTACCGCTCCGAAAGAATGGGGTTCGATCTGCGGGACGATGACCGGTTCGCCGACGGCGACATGGATCGACGTGGGCAGTGTCATGACGAAATCTCCCCCGCCCCGCCCCGTGGCTTCGGTCGCGACTGTCGAAGTGCCAAGGAGAACGGAGATCGTCCGGCCCGGCGTCGAGAAGAGACTTACTTTCGACTGGCCTGGATACGCTTCGACGATGTCACCCACGAGCGTGTCGCCATCGGCATATACCTTGTCACCTACTTTGACGCCGACGCTCGTGCCAGCATCGATGATGAATGTGTCATATGGAGAGACGGGCGGCCTCACAAGGATCACTCCGAGGACATAATTCCCCTTTCCGGTGCGACCAAGAATGTTCTTGAGGGCCTCGTTCTCGTCTTTGACGGCAGAGAGCTCGAGCATCGAGCGCTGATCGGCCGCAACTTCGTCAGAAAGAGCCTTGTTCTCCTTGACCAAAGCGTATTTCGACTGGACGATTTCGGCCATGGAAACGAACCAGCTCACCGTGCCTGCTTCGGCTCGCCAGAAAAGCGAGGCAACGGGATAGAGCATCGAAGGATAGGCGCCCGGGAAGAGATAGCCGATGCCGAATACGAACACGAGCGCCGTGACGATGAGGATTGTCGCCGTCTTGCCGCGCTCGGGCCTGTTACTGCGCTTTAGGTAGATCATCTTCGTTCTGGATCAAGATGTCCTCGTATCGGGCAAGGTCCTCGAGGATGACGCCCGTGCCGCGAGCGACAGCGGTGAGAGGGTCATCGGCAACATATACAGGGATGCCGACATTGCTCTCGATGAGCTTGTCGAGGCCGCGGATCAAGGCGCCGCCGCCGACGAGATATATGCCTCTATGCATAACATCGGCGAGGACTTCGGGCGGCGTCGTCTCGAGCACTTCTTTCACTGAATCGACGAGATTGTCGATCGACTGCGATATGGCCTCGCGGATATCGGCATCGGTGAGAACGACTTCACGCGGCAAGCCGGTGACGAGGTCGCGGCCGCGGATAGGCGCTTCGTGAGGACGATCGCCCGGCACGACCACGCCGATGGCGATCTTGACCTCTTCGGCCGTCTTCTCGCCGATGAGGATCTTGAACTCGTTCCTTATATAAGAAATTATGTCGTTATTGAGTTTGTCGCCGGCGATCTTGAGCGATTTCGAGCGGACGACGCCGCCGAGCGATATGACAGCGATGTCGGTCGTACCGCCGCCGATGTCGATCACCATATTGCCGGCCGGCTCATGGATCGGTAATTGGATGCCGATGGCGGCCGACATCGGCTGTTCAACGACATGGACTTCTCGGGCGCCGGCGTTCTTGGTAGCATCGCGCACCGCTCGGGCTTCGACGTTCGTCACGCCAGAAGGGATGCCGACAATGACGCGTGGGCCGAAGAATTTCTTTTTCGTCTCTTTCTGGGCCTTGTTGATGAGATAGACGATCATCTCCTCAGCGACTTCAAAGTCGGAAATGACGCCGTCGACGAGAGGCCTGACCGCGGCGATATGAGCTGGCGTCCGGCCGAGCATGTCTTTGGCCTGCGAGCCTACGGCGACGACGCGGCCGGTCTTTTGATTGACGGCGACGACAGAGGGCTCGTTTATGACGATGCCCTGCCCTTTCACGTATACAAGCGTGTTAGCCGTACCGAGATCGATGCCGATATCGTGGGAGAAAGTCGTATAAAGTTTGTTCAGAAATTTTGGCATTGGTTTTGCGCGAGCTATGCGGCCGGTGTTCTGAAAGACACGGAAATTTCGGTGGACGAAATTTCCTCGTTTCAGCGCTTTACGGACATGCCCCCGGCATGTCCTCACGCTTCCAAAGGTCTTTCAGAACACCAGCCGCTTCGCTCTCTCAAAAATCACTTCCCTAGTCTATCGATTAGCGCCTTTTCCGCAAGTTGTTCGGTCTTGCCTGTGGCTCGGTGCTTGACTTCGTAGCCACCGGAGGCGAGGGTCTTGTCCGAGACGACGATGCGATACGGCATGCCCATGAGATCGGCATCGGCGAATTTCTCGCCCGGCCGGGCTTCGCGGTCATCATAGAGGACCTCGATGCCTTGGGTGGCGAGAGCGGCATAGAGCCTCTCGGCTTCTTTACGGGCCGGATTCCGACCCGTCGCATCGGCGTCTTTTGAATCAAGGACGATGAGGTGCGCCTTGAAAGGCGCGACAGCCTTCGGCCAGACGATGCCGTTCTCATCAGAGAGCGTCTCGACGATCGTGCCCATGACCCGGCCCGGGCCGATGCCATATGAACCCATGATGACCGGCTTCTTCTCGCCTTTCTCGTCGACATACGCGAGCTCGAAGGCGTCGGAGAAGCGCGTGCCGAGACTGAAAATGTTGCCGACCTCGACGGCGCGCTTCTCGATGAGATCGGCGCGCGTGACGCCAAGGTCGGCCAGTACCTCGTCCGTCATGACTTCCTTGTTGATGGCGATTTTTTTCTTCTCATGAACATATATGGTGTCTTCGCCGGCATCCGTAACCGTCTGGAATTCGTGCGAATATTTCGAGAAAGAGCCGCCCGAGGCGAACGTCACGTACGTCCGGTCGCCGAGACCGACGCGCGAGAAGATATTAACGTACGCCTGCTTGGCCTTCTCATAGAAATGCTCGTGGGCTTTGGCGTCGAGAGAGAACGAGTAAAGGTCTTTCATCAGGAACTCGCGGGCGCGCATGATGCCGGACTTGGCTCGATCCTCGTTCCTGAATTTCGTCTGGAACTGATAGACGTAGCGAGGCAAGTCGCGATATGAATGGATGAAGTCTTTCATGAGAGCGGTGAGCGGCTCTTCGTGTGTAAAGCCCAGGCCGGCTTCGGCGCCGCTCTTGAGCTTTGTCTTGAACCAGTTGTCGACGACGTCGTCGGACCAGCGGCCGGTCCTCTCCCATGTCTTTTTATCCTGGAGAGCGGTGAGCGAAACCTCGACGCCGCCGATAGCGTCCATCTCCTCGCGGATGATGCCGACAATGTTCTCGATGACGCGCAAACCGAGCGGCAGATAGGCGTAGACGCCCGCCATCTCTTTGTATACATAGCCGGCCCGGATGAGGAGCTCGGCGTTCCTGGCGACCTCGTCTTTGGGGGCTTCTTTCCTGGTTTTGGTGAAAAGCTCGGTTTGGCGCATAAAATAGTGCGTTGTACGGCTATCATATCTCAAATCGCGGCGCTTGGAAACGCTCTTTGGAAATGGTGTATGATTGTCGGCAGCAAGCACCTCTCATGAAGATCTCCGTCAAAGGAACCCTCGCATTCCTCGGGCTCTATGCTTTTCCGCTCTCGGCCATCCGCATAGCGCTCATCCGGACGCTGCCGATAGGCTTCAGGCTCGATATGGCCGCGATAGGCTTCGCCGGCATATGCATCGCCTCGACGCTCGCCGGCGCGTTCTGGTGCGCTTTCTTTAGCTCTCTTGCGATCGAGATCCGCTGGTTGGCGATAGTCGTCTTTGCAGGCGGCATGTTCTGCTATGCGGTATGCTTCCTTATATATAATGACAAGCTTCCCGACCCGCCCGGACCTTCTAGTGCCCCCGACCGCCGATGAGGCGGTTTTCTTTTATATTCTTGCGGAGATTCAGCCCGAAATATTGACGATGTCCCGATACGTCACAAAAAGCATGAGGATGATGAGCAAGCCGAAGCCGATGGCGTTCACCGTATTCGCGACTTTTGGGTCGATCGATTTGCGCCTGATCGCCTCGATAGCGACGAAAAGAATGCGGCCGCCGTCGAGGGCCGGGAACGGTATGAGATTAAGGACGGCGAGATTGAGAGATATGAAAGCGGTGAACGACAGCAGATACGCGAAGCCGAGCTTGCTCGCGTCGCCGACGAGCCGAGCGATGCCGATGGGCCCCGATATCTGGGAAAAGTCCGGATGGCCGAGCACGGCGTCATGGATGAGCATGTATATGCCGCCGACGATGCCTATGAAAAGCCGGCCTGTCAGCTTGGCGCCTTCCCAAAACGCCAGATAAAAAGGCAAGCTCGCCTTGCCGACAGTATCCATCGATATGCCGATCATGTAGTTGCCCGTTTGCGACGAACGCTCGGGAGTGACGGTGACGTCCTTCGTCTCGGCGAGGCGAAGGACTTGGAAGGTTATCGGCTTGCCTGCTGAATCTTTTGTGATCTCCTGGATAGCGGCCGGGTCCGAATACGAGAGCAACTCATCGCCTTCTTGAAAGCCGGCCAAAGCCGCTGGCGACCCAGGCAAGACGTCGAGGACGACGACGTGGCTGTCGGTTATATACTTGGCGTCTTGCGATGATATGCCTGTCGTCATCCCCGACATATAAGCGATGGAGAAGAGCAACCAGGCGAATACGACGTTCATAATGATCCCAGCGAGAAGGATGATCGCCTGGACGAGCCTCGGCTTCCCTACGAAACTCCGCTCGCTCTCGGTGCTCGTCGCCAGGTCGGCATCCGGGGCCGATTCGGCGCTCTCCGTCTCGCCGAATATCTTGACGAAGCCGCCGAAGGGTATGGCATTCAGCGAATACGTCGTCTCTCCTTTTCTGATGCTCCAGAGGCGCGGCGGGAAGCCGAGACCGAACTCGTCGACCCGAACGCCGAACTTTTTTGCAGAGAAAAAATGCCCGAATTCATGGACGAGCACGAGGACTGCCAGGATGATGAGGAACGTTATGACGTACACGATTGGCCAAAATCTACAAAACTAACTGAGGATCTCTTTTTCTTTCTTTTCCATCATGTCGGCGAGCTTCTTGGAGGTATCGTCGACGAGCTTCTGGGCTTCGGCCTTGAAGCGGAATGCGTCGTCCTCGCCCATGCCGCCCTTCTTCTCATCGGCAGCGATCGCGGCATTGGCCTCATCGCGGCGCTTCCTGATCTGAATGCGCGAGTCCTCGAATTTCTCTTTTGCCAGTTTGACGATCTCCGTGCGACGCTCGCTCGTAAGCTCGGGGAAAGACACGCGGATGCCTTTGTCATCGACGGAGACGGAGACGCCGAGATTGGCGACAGTGATGGATTTTTCTATGGCTTTGACCAAGCTCTGGTCCCACGGACTAATACGAATAGTTCGAGGATCTTCGTTCGCCATGCCCGCGACTTCTTTAATGGCCATGTCGGAGCCGTACGCCTCGACCCGAACGCTGTCGAGGATCGACGGATTGGCGCGATTCGTCCGGATGGCGCCGAGCTCGCGCCCGAGCCACGCTTCTATGTTCGCCAATTCCTTCTTCAGTTTGCTGAAATCGTATTGCATGCGGTTAATATAACATATTATGTGACGCAAAATAGGATTGACAAGCCTCCAAAGCACGATACTCTAGCGATGAATACATGATCTCCCTTCATAAGCTCGTCCCACCCGAGAATCGTGACCTCTTTGATCGAGTCCCGGAGCTCAATCGGATCTGGGAGGCGCCGGCTCTTCAGGCGCAAGCTCGCGAGAGCTACGAAGAATGGGACTCCCGGAACTATCCTGAGGAAAGTTCCGGCGAGATATTCACCATCCTCGAGGACGACAAGACGATTGGCATCATTGGTTGGTTCGAGTATGGCGACATACTGGACACCATGCGGCTCCGCTATTACGGCATCGTGCCCTCGCATCGCGGCGAAGGCCGCGCTTCTACAGCAATGGAGCTATTTCTGGAGCACCTTGCTCGCGCCGCTCCCCCGCAATACGCCTACATCTCCGAGAGCGTCTCGATCAATAGGCCCGTCGCGGACAAAATTATCGATCACTTCCAAAAGCTCGGTTTTGTGAGATTCGACGATCCGAATTATGGGGAGAACGCCGAGTGCGGTCCTACCATAAGTCTCCGAACGCGGATCCCGGGCCGCTAGGAGCGCTCAACTCTGCTCCCGCCGCGACAAAAGTCGCGGCTTTTTAATGCATCATCGCGGCAATTCTTCGACGATCTCCGTTGGGACGCCGCCGCGAGATATCGGGGTCGCGACACGCCGCGTCCGAGAGATAAAAATATAGGCACCGGCAAGGCAAACCGCTCCGACGGCCATCACGGCAGTTGTGCCCGAAAAACCGATCATATCGAAAGCGATGCCGATGAGCGGCGGCGAAGCTAGGTCGCCGAGAGTGATGATTGCTTCGAATACACTCCCTCGCTCGCCGTACGTCTCGGCCGGCCCGAGCGTCGTCACAAGACTGCCTTCTATGACGAAAAAGAGCTCGAGGATGAGGCCCATCAAGAAGATCGCCACGAGCTTGAACCAGTAATACGGGACGAGAGCGAGGCCGGCGAGAAGCGCGCCGACGCCGAGGAGCCCGCCGGCGACGAGCGCGTATTTATTCTCTGCATCAGCGACTCGGCCGAGCTTGTAGCCAAAAAGGCTCGGAACAGAACCGAACACCGTGAGCAATATCACAAGAGACAAGCTCGAGCCAGATATATAGGCATCTATCGGGACGAAGAAATACATAAGCGCCTCGAGAATGCTCGCAAAAAAGACGAGTACGGCGAGGAGCTGAAGCTTGCTGTCCCAGTCCTTCCAGCTCGTCACCATGCGTTTGTACATTTTGGCGATCGACCGCTTGACGGCGCGCGTCGAGCTTTGCGGCGGTGCATCGGCAGGCGCACGCATAAGAACGACATAGGATATAAGCGCAAACGGCGCTATGCCGAGCAAGAGCACATGGATCGGCATGAAGACGACGAGGAACATGCCGACGAGGGACGCGCTGATCCAGGCGAAGTGCGACCACATATCGATGTATCCAAACGATGTCGCGACATGCGACGCGTCGACGGTGCGGCGATAATACGTCTCGACGCCAATATTCTCGAATTCCCAGGTCACGCCGTTCACGATCCGGGCGATTACGACGAATATCGCCATGCCAAGCGCGCCGGCGAAGAAATAACTTACGCCGACGAGTGGGTAGAGGAGGAGTGATATGAGTATAAGCCTCTTGGACGAAGCGCGGTCGGCCCAGGCGCCGATAAGTGGCAAGCTCACGAGCGAGGCGATGTCGACGGTCGAGCTGAAAAGGCCGGCTTCAGCGAACGTGTGGGAGAACGAGAGTATGAATACCGGCAGGAGCGCCTCGCCGAGACCCCATCCGATCCAGCGGATCGCTCGCATCCAAGCGAGAACGCGAACGCCATAGGGCAATTTTTTATGCTCGATCGTGTTGCGTATGTGGCGCCTAGCTTTACGGGTATGTCGCATGAAATTATGCCATTAGGAATCCAATAATAAAGAAAAGATTGCCTGGGTTCATGCAAGATTCAGAAGCGCCGCCCTCTCGAGGATGAGCTTAAGAGACGGCGAGCGGTCTTTGAGATAGCGGATGAGAGAGAGGATCTCTTTGATGGCCGCGGCGTTCGCGGCTATCGAGCCGTCGCCTTCCCGTCCTACGAGCTCGGCGACGAGAGCTCGGAGAAAGTCCTCGGCCTTGGCTTTGTCTTTCGACTCGATGAGCGGCGCGACGGCCGCGAGGCGGTCCTTGGGGCCGAGGGACGCGAACCGTCGCGCCGCCGCCGAAGCCTCGTTCGCCAGAGCGGACGGATGCGAGACGACGACCATGCGCGATCGTAATGTCGGCAAAAGAACCCTCTGCGACGACGATATGACGAAAAAGTGCGTGCCCGCCGTCGGTTCTTCAAACACCTTTAGAAGAGAATTCTGAGCTTCGCTCGTGATCGAGCCAGCGGCGACGATGAATATCTTGCGGTCGCCCGCCAGCGGCCGCAGAGACTGCATGTCCTGGAGCGCCCGGCTCTCATCTATGCCGAGAGATTCGTATTCAGCATAGTAGACATCGGGATTTCCTTGGCGAACGATGCCAAAAGCATCCTCCAGAAATGCCTCTATGTCGGCGAGCACGGCCGCCCGCTCCCCTTCTATGAAATAGGCATGGTGAAGGTTGTCCTTCGAAAACATGGCTACAGTATATCCTATCCGACGCTATCTTTTGGCGATGATGGTCTTTTTGTAGACGTCGAGATGCTCGAGAGCGATGCCCGTCCCTTTGGCCACGCAATAGAGAGAGTCTTCGGCGAGGATGGCTTTGACGCCGGTGCGACGGAAGACGAGTTCGGGCAGATTGCGCAAAAGAGACGAGCCGCCGGTCATGATGATGCCGTGGTCGATGATGTCCGCAGAGAGCTCCGGCGGCGTGTCTTGGAGAACGTCTTTGATCGCTTTGACCATGTCGCGAAGCTCGCGGCCGATGGCTTTCACTATCTCATTCGTTTTTATCTCGGTAGAGCGCGGCAAGCCGGAGATGAAATCGCGGCCTTTGATGGTAAGCGCGAGCTCTTCTTCGAGGGGCACAGCCGAGCCGATCTGGATCTTGATATCCTCGGCGGTCTTGTCGCCGATGGCGAGGTTGAATGTCTTCTTTATATAGTCGGCGATAGCGGCGTCGATCCTGTTGCCGGCGCATTTGACCGAAGTCGAAGCGACGATGCCGCCGAGCGATATGACGGCGACGTCGGTCGTGCCGCCGCCGATGTCGACGATCATGTGGCCGCGCGCTTCATGGATCGGGATGCCGGCGCCGATCGCCGCGAGGATCGGCTCTTTGACGACATAGGCGCTCTTGGCGCCGGCTTTGATAGCGGCTTCGACGACGGCGCGGCGCTCCGTCGAGGTGATGCCCGCCGGCACGGAGACGAGCACCTCGGGCTTCCAGATGTTCCACTTGCCGAGAGCCTTGTCGATAAAGTAGCGGAGCATCGCCTCGGTGACCCGATAGTCGGCGATGACGCCGTCTTTCATCGGGCGATAGGCGATAATCGATTCCGGCGTGCGGCCGATCATATTTTTCGCCTCGACGCCGACGGCCAATATCTTGTTGTCCTGCTCGGAGACGGCGACGACCGACGGCTCATTGAGGACGATGCCTTTGCCTGGCACGAACACGAGCGTGTTGGCCGTGCCGAGGTCGATGCCGAGCTTTTTCGCGAATAGCGCCATAGGTGGCTCTACTATACGCTTTCCCGCCGGTTTGGCAAATTAAGCGCCCGGTGAGAGACGAGCGGATATCCCCAGTAGAATACATATAGCATATATGCTATATTACACCCCATGCCCACTATCAAGACCAAGAGTCGCTCGGCGAAAGCCGCGAACGCGAAAGCCGCCACTTTTCCTGCCCTCGCCTCGATAGGCGCGATGATCGCCCGCCTCCGCGAGGACAGGCATATGACCCAGACCGAGCTCGGCGACAAGATCGGCACGACCCAGTCTGTCATCGCCCGCATCGAAAAAGGCGAGCAAAATCTCTCGACGGAGACTCTCGCCAAGCTCTCCGAAGCTCTGAACCATGAGATCGTGCAGCTATCCAAAGGCGGCACCGTCAATTTCCGCATCGAAGGCGACCACAAACTCAAAGGCGCGATCACAGTCCGGACTTCCAAGAACGGCGCCGTCGGAGTCATGTGCGCCGCGCTCTTGAATCAGGGAACGACGACCATCAAGAACACTCCTCGCATCGAAGAGGTGAACCGCATCGTCGAGGTCTTCGAATCGATAGGCGTCCGAGTCGAATGGGCCGGCAACGACCTCCGCATCACACCGCCAGCGACGCTTAGGATGCGCGACATCCACTACGATTCCGCGGCAAAGACGAGAAGCGTCGTCATGATGATCGGCTCGCTCGTCCACCGGCTCAAAAAATTCGATCTGCCGCAGGCTTCCGGCTGTACCCTCGGCTCGCGCACCATCAAGCCTTATATATACGCCCTTGAAAAACTCGGCGTGTTGATCGAGACGTCTTCGCGCTACTACCATGTCTCGCGCGAAAGCTTTAAAAAGAATCGCGAGATCATCATGTATGAAGCCGGCGACACGGTGACAGAAGCCGTGCTCATGGCAGTGGCGCTCATCCCCGGCACGACGACGATAAAATTCGCTTCTGCGAATTATCAGGTCCAGGACGTTGCGTTCTACCTGGAAAAGCTCGGGGTGAAGATCGACGGCATCGGCACTTCAACGATGGTCGTTCACGGCATCGACGCGGGACCGGCCGGACTCAAGAAAGACGTCGAATATTTTCTCTCCGAGGACCCGATAGAGGCGATGTCTCTCATCGCCGCCGCCATCGTCACCAATTCGTCGATCACCATCGAGCGGTGCCCGATCGATTTCTTGGAATTGGAGCTCTTGAAACTTGAAAAAATGGGTTTTAAATACAAGATCCTCAAGCGCTACAAAGCCGACAACGGCGCGACGAACCTCATCGATATCGAAACGAAGCCCTCGAGGCTCAAGGCTCTCGATGAAAAGATTCACGCTCTGCCCTATCCGGGCATCAATATGGACAACTTGCCGTTTTTCGCCGTCATCGGCGCCGTGGCCGAGGGCGAGACGTTCATCCACGACTGGACGTACGAGGAGCGAGCAATCTATTACAAGGAGCTCGGCAAATTGCGCGCCGAGACGATCCTCGCCGATCCGCACCGCTTCTATATAAAAGGGCCGACCCGATTCAAGGCCGCCGAGATCGTCTGCCCGCCTGCCCTGCGTCCATCTGTCATCATCCTCATCGCCATGCTCGCCGCCGAAGGCACGTCGATCCTCCGAAACGTCTACAACATCAATCGTGGCTACGAAGACCTGGCCGCCCGGCTCAACTCCATCGGCGCAAAGATAGAGGTGTTCAGGGATCTATAAAGAGTTGCTCGAATGGAATATGTGTGCGGGGAGACCGGCCCACCTCTCCTGCGGAGGCGGGCCTATTAATCCGGGCGCGAAGGCGCCGCTCCGCGGCGCGCCAAGCCTTCGCGCCCTCCTAGTCTCCCCGCACACATATTCCATTCGAAGCGCTCTGCTATACTTTATCCGTGTATCTCATCAAAGCTATTCCTATCGCCCGCGGCGTAGGCGCTGATCTCCTTTCGTATTGGAGCCCGAAAGAAGCGGCGCCGGGCTCCGTCATCCGCGTGCCTTTGCGCAAGCGCACCGTCGGCGCTTTCGTCGTCTCGTCCGAGCTGGCCGCCGATTCCAAAGCCGAGATCCGCGCGGCAGGCTTTGAGATAAAGAAGATCACCAGTCCTCGGGCTCGAGCCGTCGTCTCGCCGCGCTTTTTCAAAGCGATCGAGGACGTCGCTCGCTACTATGCATCATCCGTAGGCAGCGCTCTCTTCGAAGCCGTGCCTGCCGCCATTCTCTCGGTATATGACGAGCTCCCCGAAGCGCCGGCATTCCGCCCGCGATCGAAACCGCGCGAGTCGTACGTCCTTCAAAAAGGCGAGGACGATCGATACGGCCACTACAAGAGCCTCGTCCGCGAGCGCTTCGCCCGCAAAGAGTCGGTCTTTATGATGATGCCGTCCGTC
>JAGWHV010000010.1 GCA_028866595.1 Patescibacteria group bacterium | reverse complement strand
AAACAGCGCCAGGGCTAAACCCACGGCCGCTTTACTTATTTTTGAGCTCATGTTAGGATATCTTTCCGACCTTACAGAGCACAAAAACGCCCCGGTCAAGACGTTTGATTTTTATTTTTAAGCAAAAATTTCGTTTCCTACCCATGCGTATCCTCGGCGTCACCCTTCCTGACGAAAAACATATAGACATCGCTCTCACCGCCCTTTATGGCGTCGGTCGTTCGCGCGCCCAATCGATCCTCACCCAGGCGAACGTGGCTTTTACGAAGAAAGCCAAAGAGATCAGCGGCGATGAAGAGAACGCCATCAAAAAAGCGATGGAAGGCCTCAAGATCGAAGGCGATCTCAAGCGCGAAGTCGCCGCCAACATCAAGCGTCTCAAGGACATCAAAGCCTACCGCGGCGTCCGTCATGTCCGCGCGCTCCCTGTTCGGGGCCAGAGGACCAAGACCAACTCGCGCACTCGCCGCGGCAATACCCGCAAGACCGCAGGCACGGGCCGCAAGGTAGCGGAGAAGAAATAGAACATAATCGACCATCATGCCTGAAGCAACCACAAAACCTGCGAATGCTACTCCTGCGGCCAAAGCCGCTCCGAAAGTCGCCGCCCCAAAAAGGAAAGTTGATTTTGGCATGCTCTTCGTCCAATCGACGTATAACAATACTCTTTGTCTTCTCGCTGACAGCGAAGGCAATGCGCTCGCCCAGTCTTCTGCCGGCGCTCTTGGCTTCAAAGGCGCCAAAAAAGGCACGCCGTTCGCGGCCGCCAAAGTCGGCGAAGTCCTTGCTGACAAGGCCAAGCTTATGGGCGTCAAGGAAGTCTCCGTCGTCATAAAGGGCGTCGGCTCGGGCCGTGAATCTGCCGTCCGTAGCTTCATCACCAAAGGCATCGGCATATCGTCGGTGAAAGACGTCACTCCTGTCCCTCATAACGGCCCGCGCCCGCCGCGCGCCCGCCGCGTCTAGTCCTTTTAATAATCTCGCCTTTATATGATCAACGGACCAAAATACAAGATCGCCCGCCGCCTCGGAGCAAACATCTTCGAGAAGACCCAGACGCAAAAATTCGCCATGCGCCAGGAGCGGCGCGGAGGCAAGGGACCATACCGTCCGAAAGGCGAGTTCGCGACGGCTATGCTCGAGAAGCAGAAGGTTCGCTACACATACGGCGTGCTCGAGCGACAGTTCAAGAAATACGTCAAAGAATCCGTCGCTAAAAAAGGCATCAACACCGTCCAGGCTCTTTACGAACGCCTTGAGACCCGTCTCGACAATGCCGTCTACCGCCTCGGTTGGGCGCCGACCCGTCTCGCCGCGCGCCAGATGGTCTCTCATGGTCATATCACGGTGAATAACACTCGTACCAATGTGCCCTCGCATCAGGTTTCGGTAGGAGACACGATCGCTGTCCGCCCAGGCAGCCTCAAAAAGCCTCTCTTCAAAGATTTCGATGAAAAGACCAAGAACGTCTCCGTCCCGTCGTGGCTCTCTTTCAACCACGACAAGAAAACCGCGGAGGTTACCGGCGCGCCGAAGCACAATCCGACAGAGCTCCTGTTCAACCTTGGCCAGGTGATCGAGTTCTATAGCCGATAGGCCTTGATCGGACGTATTAATAAAAGGGTAATTTTAATAAGAAAACCATGAACGAAACAAACATCGTCCTCCCGTCGAAGCCGAAGATCGTCCTCGAGAAGGATTCTCTCGGAGTCTATGAAATCGACGGCCTTTACCCTGGCTACGGTCACACTCTCGGCAACAGTCTCCGTCGCATCATCCTCTCGTCGCTTCCGGGCACGGCCATCACCCACGTCCGCATCGCCGGCATCCAGCATGAATTTTCGACCATATCTGGCGTCAAAGAAGACGTCATCACCGTTCTTCTCAACCTCAAAAAGCTCCGTCTCAAGATGACGACCGAGGAGCCACAGAACATCACCCTTAAAATAAAGGGCGTCAAAGACGTGACCGCCGCTGATATCAAGGTTCCTGGCCAGGTCGAGATCCTCAATCCTGATCTCCATATCGCTTCTGTCACGGACAAAGGCACCGAGCTCGACATCGAGATGACTGTCGCTCGCGGCTTGGGGTATGTATCGAAAGACGTGCTTCAAAAAGAGCGCGTCGACATCGGCACGATCGCTCTCGACGCGACCTTCACGCCTATCCGCCGCGTCAATTACGAAGTCGAGAACATGCGCGTCGGCGACAGGACCGATTTCAACCGCCTCAAGATCACCATCGAGACGGATGGCACGATCACGCCGCACGAGGCGCTCGAGCGCTCTATCTCGACGATGATCACCCAGCTCAAAGCCATCGTCGGCTTCAAAGAAGAGGAGCCCGTCGAGGTCGCTGCCGAGGCAAAATCTGCCGTTCCTGCCGGCGAGAAAAAGGAGCTCGACACTGAATTTCTCAAGACCCGCATCGAATCGCTCGGTCTTTCCCAGAGAACGACGAATGCTCTCACCAATGCCAATATCCGCACGGTTGGCGGCTTGGCTCGAAAGAAAGAGGCTGATATCGAGAATGTCGAAGGCCTCGGTCCGAAGGGCATCCAAGAGATAAAGAAAGCTCTTTCGGAATTCGGCATCACCCTTAAATAAGACGCCGCGATAGACAAGAATCGGAAAATCTGTAAGATTAGTCTCTACATTTCAGGAATATGAGGAAGCACGACAAATTCAGGGTACTTGGCAGGGAAAAAGGTCAGCGCTCGGCGCTGATCCGCTCTCTCGTGCGCTCTCTCGTCATCCACGAAGGCATCACCACGACCGAGGCGAAAGCCAAGGAGCTCCGCAAATTCATCGAGCCTCTCGTAACCAAGGCCAAGAACGGCACGCTCGCTAATCGCCGCCTCATCTCGTCTCGCATCGGCGACCCAAAGGCCGCCAAGAAGCTCGTCGACGTCATCGCCCCTGCCCACAAAGCTCGTAACGGCGGCTATACCCGCGTCATCAAATTGCCGCTTCGCAAATCCGATGGCGCCCGCATGGCCCACATCCAGTTCGTAAAGTAAAACCGAAAATCCCATGAAATCTACCTACACCATAGACGCGCAAGCAAAGAAGATCGGCCGAGTGGCATCAGAAGCCGCCAAGGTCCTCATGGGCAAGAACTCGACGGCGTATGCTCCGAACGTCATCCCTGACGTCGAGGTCCGCATCGTCAATGCCGGCAAAGCCGACGTCACCACCAAGAAAAAAGAGGAGACTGTCTATCGCCACTACACTGGCTTCCCAGGTGGCCTCATCGACACGACGATGAAGCGCGTCATCGAGAAAAAAGGCATGAAAGAAGTCTTCCGCCGCGCCATCCTCGGCATGCTCCCAAAGAACAAGCTCACGCCGCGTATCATGAAGAATCTCACTATCACCGAATAAACGTATGACTTCACCTGTAGAAAAAACCAGATATTTCGAAGCCGTTGGCCGCCGCAAGACCGCCGTGGCCCGCGCGCGCATCCTGCCTGCGGCGAAGCAGTCTTTCGAGATCACCGGCGCGAACGGCGGCGCCAAAGACCTCGCCGGTTATTTCGCCACGGCCGAGCTCCAGAACATCGCCGAGGCCGCTTTCAGCCAGTCCAAGATCGCCCAGAAATTCAAAGTCACCGCTCTCGTCTCTGGTGGCGGCATCCATTCCCAAGCCGAGGCTCTCCGCCACGCTATCTCTCGCGCTCTCCTTGAATACGACGGCGAGATGAGGAAGAAGCTCAAGAAGCTCGGCTTCCTCAAGCGCGACCCGCGCGCCAAAGAGCGTCGCAAGTTCGGCCTCAAAAAAGCCCGCAAGTCTCCTCAGTGGAGCAAGCGCTAATTGACTTTTTCTATTAGCCGTATAGTCTTTGGCTAGGTCGCAGGCTCGCCTGCGATGTTCGTCAACAATCAACCAAAGAAAGGCTCCGGGCTCGCCCGGAGGTATTCGTATGGACATGAACCTCATGGAGCCGCTTCTCCGCAAGGAGAAGCTCACCCAAAACGACTGGCTCAAGATTCTCGAGCTCGTCCGCGCCAAGGTCAAGCCGAAGCTCGAACGCATGAAGCTCAAGCAGTTCGGGGAGCTCGCATGTATCGATAGCGGAGACGGTTTCTACAAAAGTCTCGGCACCGACGTACCGACGATTGGCCGATATTCGCTCGTCGATCACGGCATCGCTTATTTTCGGGACACCAACGAACGCGTGACCAGTATCGGCGAAGAGCGCGAATTCCCCGCCTGGGGTCTCACCGCGGACGGAGAATGGGTGATTATCCGCGTGAAGGTCAAGGGGGTGGGAGGGAGCGCTCCGGACACAATCAGTGAACGGCCGCAGAGCGTTTCCATAAACGCGGTTTCCCTCGAAAAGATGCTCGAGGAATCAGATGTCTCACCGTTCAGCGTCCTCTCGACGATCAGGATGGAAGTCGACACCTGGAAGAGCCGCAAACAGAAGCTCTTCGAGGAAGCGGAGGAGTTCGCTTCTGAGATCAGCTATCTGGAGGACATGATTCTCCATGGGTTCATGACCCCGTCGGATATATTCTAATATGCCGCGCTCTCTTGCGCGGTTTTTTCTTTTTCTATAAGATTCAAACGATGAAGCCGGAAGATAAAAAACAGCCTGAAACGGGCCTCGACGTGGCAAAACTGACCGCCGAACGCGACGAATACCTCGCGGGCTGGCAGAGAGCCAAGGCCGATTTCGCCAACGCCAAGAAGCGCATGGAGGATGCAATGGCTGAATACCGGACTATGGCGAATGAAGGCCTCATAGAAGAGCTCCTGCCCGTCCTCTCGAGCTTCGAAATGGCTTTTTCGAATAAAGAAGCCTGGGAAAAAGCTGACAGGAACTGGCGCATGGGCGTCGAGCATATATATTCCCAGATAAAATCCGTGCTCGCGAATAACGGCCTCAAAGAGATCGACCCTATCGGTAAACCGTTCGACCACAATATCCACGAAGCAGTGCGCCATGAACATACCGATGACGCGGCAAAAAATGGCACCATCACAGAGGTCATCGAAAAAGGCTATATGCTCGGCACAAAGCTCATCCGACCGGCCAAAGTCGTCGTCGCTGAACCAAAAGCAAAATAACTAGCGTATAATAAGTATATGCTTATAAGGAAGCCACAAGTTAATATCATCAGCAGGGAAGTGACGCTCGCCACAGGCGAGGTTGTTCGAGCTTTCTTTGCGGTGATTGTGACCGAAGGCGTCCCTGAAGTCAGATTCCTCGGCACTCAGTCGATAGAGGCACAGGCAGAGCGGGAAGAAGTTTTGATGCTCGCCGCGCCGCGGGTGTGCTCTGAATGCTGCGAGCTTTTCATATCGAAATTCATAGAGGCGATTTCGCCTTTCTATACCCTTGACTTCCTCACGAGCCAATTGGCCCGCGCTCCGAGCGTCAGATAATGCTCCTTGCGTAAGCGGTTTCCGCGTGCGCTTTTCCCGTTCCCGTTAGCAGCATTATCTAATTCTCACATGTCTAAAATCATAGGTATCGATCTCGGTACCACTAATTCCGCGGTAGCTGTCATGGAAGTCGGCGAGCCGAAGATCCTCGAGAACGCCGAGGGCATGCGCACGACTCCTTCGATCGTCGCAGAGACCAAGACCAAAGAGCGCGTCGTCGGCGTCGTCGCCAAGCGCCAAGCGGTCACCAATCCGAAAAATACCGTATATCAGATCAAGCGCTTCATTGGCCACAATTTCGATGAGCCGCTCGTCCAAAAGGACATCAAGTCTGTGCCTTTCGAGTGCCGGAAATCAAACAACGGCGGCATCGAGGTGAAAATGGGCGACACATGGTATCGTCCCGAGGAGATCTCGGCGATGATCCTTGCCAAGCTCAAGGCCGACGCCGAAGCGCGCCTCGGCGAGCCTGTCACCGAAGCGGTCATCACCGTGCCCGCGTACTTCAACGATTCCCAGCGCCAGGCGACGAAAGACGCCGGTAAGATCGCTGGCCTCGACGTCAAGCGCATCATCAACGAGCCGACGGCGGCCGCTCTCGCTTACGGCTTTAATAAGAAAAAAGACGAGAAGATCGTCGTCTTCGATTTCGGCGGCGGTACCTTCGACATATCCGTGCTCGAAGTAGGCGACGACGTCATCGAAGTCAAATCGACTGACGGCGACGCTCACCTCGGCGGCAAAGACATCGACCAGAAGATCATCAACTGGCTCGCCGACGAGTTCCAGAAAGAGAACGGCGTCGATCTCCGCAAAGATCCGCTCGCCAAACAGCGCCTCGACGATGCGGCCGAAAAAGCCAAAATCGAGCTCTCGACCGCTATCGAAACGGAGATAAACATTCCGTTCATATCAGTAGGCAGCGAAGGTCCTCTCCACTTGGTCAAGAAAATGACCCGCGCCAAGCTCGAAGAGCTCACCCGCGAGTTCATCGATCGGGCGATGGAGATCACCAAGCGGGCAATGGACGCTTCGCCGTTCAAGATAGGCGATATCAACGAGGTCGTCCTCGTCGGCGGCCAGACCCGCATGCCGGCGATGCAGAAAGCCGTCGAAGATTTCTTCAAGAAAAAGCCTCACATGGGCGTCAACCCTGACGAAGTCGTCGCCGTCGGCGCGGCTATCCAAGGCGGCGTCCTCAAAGGCGACGTCAAAGACGTGCTCCTCCTCGACGTCATCCCTCTCGCATTCGGCATCGAGACGATGGGCGGCGTCGCTACCAAATTGATCGAAAAGAACACCACTATCCCGGCGTCGCGATCGCAGGTGTTCTCAACGGCGGCTGATAATCAGACGTCAGTCGAGATCCACGTCGTCCAGGGCGAGCGCGCCATGGCTCGTGATAACAAATCGCTCGGCCGCTTCATTCTCGACGGCATCCCGCCAGCGCCGCGCGGCGTGCCGCAGGTCGAGGTGACATTCGACATCGATGCGAACGGCATCCTTAACGTCAAGGCGAAAGAAAAATCGACGGGCAAAGAGCAGTCGATCAAGATCCAGGGCTCGTCGGGTCTTTCTAAGGAAGATATCGAGAAAATGACCAAGGACGCGGCTCTCCACGAAGAGGAGGACAAGAAAAAGCGCGAGGAGGCCGAGGCCAAGAACATCGCCGAGCAGACTCTCTACATCGCCGAGAAATCTCTCCGCGATGGAGGCGACAAAGTGCCCGCGGACGTCAAATCAGACGTCGAGGCAAAGATCGCCGACCTTAAAAAGGTGAAAGACGGCTCCGACGTCGACGCCACAAAGAAAGCGACGGAGGCTCTGTCGCTCTCGATGCAGAAAATCGGCGAGGCGATGATGAAAAATCAGCAGCAGTCTGCGCCAAACGCCGAACCGAAGAAAGACGGCGGCGACGAGGGTAATGTCCGCGACGCCCAGTACGAAGAGAAGAAGTAATCGATGTCAAAAGACTATTACAAAACTCTCGGCGTCGACAAAGGCGCTTCACAGGACGACATAAAAAAGGCGTTCCGAAAGCTCGCACACCAATATCATCCCGACAAGCAGGGAGGAAATGCCGAGAAATTCAAGGAAGTGAACGAGGCGTACTCCGTTCTTAGCGATGAGCAAAAGCGCAAGCAGTACGACACGTTCGGCTCCGCCGGGCCCGGAGGGGCAGGCTTCGGCAGCGGGGGATTCAATCCGAACGACTTCGGATTCGATTTCTCGCAATTCACCGGCGGCCGAGGCGGGTTCCAGAACGGCGGCGTCGAATTCGACCTCGGCGACATATTCGGGGATATATTCGGTGGCCGGTCGCGCG
Organism: Patescibacteria group bacterium; assembly: GCA_028866595.1. Lineage (GTDB taxonomy): Bacteria > Patescibacteriota > Minisyncoccia > Phycocordibacterales > UBA6065 > UBA6065. The sequence continues at coordinate 10,180 of JAGWHV010000010.1, read as the reverse complement.
AACGAGCGCGGCGCGGCGCGGACATCCAGGTCGATGTCGATCTCTCGTTCGAGGATTCGATATTCGGCGTCGAGAAGGCTTTGACCTTGAATAAGGTCTCGAAATGCCCAGAATGCGATGGCAGCGGCGCGAAAAAGGGCACAAAGATGAAGACGTGCCATACCTGCGGCGGCAAAGGCCGCGTTACCGAGGTCAAGCGCTCGATCCTCGGAGCTTTCCAGGCGACTCACACATGCGAGACGTGCCATGGAACGGGAAAAGAACCCGAAGAAAAATGCCCTATCTGTCGCGGCGCAGGCATTCTCCGCCGCGATCAAGAGATCAAGGTCAAGATCCCGAGCGGCGTCGAGAACGGCGAGATGATCAGGCTCTCCGGCGCCGGCGAAGCCGTCTCGGGCGGCCAGTCTGGCGACCTTTACATCCGCGTCCACGTCCGCAAGTATCCGCTCTTCCGCAAAGAAGGCTCGAACCTCGTCACCGACCTTGACGTCAAACTCTCTGACGCGCTCCTCGGCGCGAGCCGCCAGCTCCGGACGCTCGACGGCGACATCGTCCTCAAGATCCCCGAAGGCGTCTCTCACGGCGAGGTCCTTCGCGTCAAGGGCAAAGGCGTGCCGACTACCGCTCGCGGCAGAGACGGCCATCGCGGAGACTTGCTCGTCCATGTCCACGTCGCCATGCCGCACAAGCTCTCCAAGGACGCCAAAAAGGCGATAGAGGCGCTCAAAAATGAAGGAATCTAGACTTTCATTTGACCCTGTGATAGCGTGAAAAACGCAATGATCGTATATCCAACGAATCGAATAGACCCCGCAAACGCGCATTTTGGCGCGGGTTCGTCCGTTGGCTATGAAGATACGCCAAATACGCCTGGTGGCACTATGTCGTAAGCATTCGATCTTATCGAATATTTGAAACATCGTGCGACTAGTCGCACGATGTTTCGTTTCGGTTCAGGGAAGTCCCTGAATATCAGTTCTTCACAATCAACAGAAAGGCTTTCACCATGAAAGACGAAGAAGAGGAAGTCAGAAAGACGGGTTCGTTCCAGGAATACCTCGGGACGGCCCAGGATACCATCAAAGTATTCCGCTGGTTCTGGAAGGAGATCATACCTATCGAAAGCAAGAAAAAGCTGCGTGGCATGTTCATCTGGCTCGGCATCACGATCATCGTGAGCGGCCTCCAACCGTTCGCTATGGGATTCGTATTCACTGGCCTTGCTCGGAGCCAGGGCAGGGTCGTCCTCGCCGGCATGGCGTCATTCGCCGCCCTTCTCATCATCCTCAAGACGATCGACCGTTTTCAGCAAAGATGCCGAGAATGGGTCATGGGATTGAATTGGGAGCAGATGGACGACAGGATCTCGGAGCTTTTCTTCGAGAAGTCGATGGCTCAGCACACCCATGAGGGTACGCGCCTCTCCGTTTCGAGCATCAACAAAGGCAAGTCGCGATTCATCGACATGCAGGGACTCCTGCTTTTCGATGGCATCCCGACGATCATTCAGCTCGCTGTCTCGATCGTATTCCTGCTATGCCTGAGCTTCGTGAGCGGTTGTGTCATGGCGCTCCTCATCGCGATATACGTCGTCTGGAGCCTCTATCTCAACTTCCGTGTTGCGCTGGTTTGCACTCCGATCGAGAAAGACTGGAGGAAGCTCAATCGTAGGCGCGATGAGCGCTGGGAAAAAGTCGAGCGCGTCAAAGTCTGCGGCCACGAGAAGCTCGAAGTCCAGGAGATGACGGCTACGTTCGAAGGCATCATCAGGCGCGATATGAACTTCTGGCTGTGGTTCATCGATGTAGCGACTCTGCGGTCGCTCGTCAACTCGCTCTGCCTCATCATCTGCGCGTCCTGGGGAGTCTGGCTTGTCTGGAAAGGCGCTTGGGGCATTGGCCTCTTGTATCCTCTGCTCTCGTGGGCCACCCGCGTGAGCGAGAATGCCTGGAAGCTCGGCGACATCGAGCACAAGGTCAGCTGGAACATGCCCTCGGTGAAGCTCATGATCGAAGCCTTGGAGATACCTCCGGCTATCGTGGATAGGGAAGGCGCGATCGGTATCGACTATTCGAAGCCTCACCGCATCGAATTCGACGAGATCTCGCATACCTATTCGCCGGAATCGAAAGCGGACGACGCATCGGAATCGGAACCTCCGGCGGCTCTCATCAATGTGAGCTTTGTCATCGAACCGGGCGAGAAAGTCGCCGTCATCGGTCCGTCAGGCGCCGGCAAATCGACGCTTATGAAAAAGCTCCTGCGCTTTGAGGATCCGACCGCCGGGTCGGTCAAGATCGGCAGCATCGATCTGCGCGACATATCCATGGCCTCGTTCAGAAAAGGCGTCGGCTATATCGCCCAGAGGGACCAGGTCTTTGACGGGACGATTCGTTCGAACCTCGTCTACAGCCTCGATCCGAAAGGCAGAGAGGCTGTTACCGACGCGGAGCTCTGGCAATTGATGGAGCTTCTTCAAATTGACTTCGGCAAGAGGCTTACTAACGGCCTTGACACCGTGGTCGGCAAGAATGGCCTCAAGCTCTCGGGCGGCCAGGCCCAGCGCCTGATGATAGGAGCAGCGGTAATCAAACGTCCGTGGCTCCTCGTCGTCGACGAGGCGACTGCCAGTCTTGATTCGTCTACCGAGAAGCTCGTCCAGGAGGGTCTCGCAAAGGTTCTCGCGGGAAATACGAGCGCCCTCATCGTCGCCCACAGGTTGTCGACTGTCCGCAGGCTCTGCAGCAAATTCGTCATCCTTAAACCGGCGGAAGAGGTCAAGGAAGGCGAATCCCAGGTCGAAGCCATTGCCGGCTCGTTCGAAGATCTCTATGAGGTCTCCCCGACGTTCCGGCGACTCGCGGACGACCAAGGTGTCGTCATCAGGGCCCGGCATCAGGCGATCGCATGTTGATACGGATTAGTTCTTTTCAAGGGGCTTGCTTCGGCAGGCTCTTTTTTTATTCTGCTATACTTTTACCTATGTTTGTCATCCGAGACGCCAAACCAAAGGACGCTCGCGGCATTCAAGAGGTCTTCTATAGGACATGGCTAGCGACATATCCTAATCAAAAGCACGGGATTACTCTCGATGATATAGAACAACGCTACATAGGGTACGATTCCCCAGAGAGAATCGATAGGGCCGCCAAGAGAATCACAGACCTTCCCGCAAATGAGAGGTTCTGGGTGGCAGAGGACTCCGGAGAGATCGTGGGCGTATGCCACATCGTCATAGAACCAGATAAAAACTTCTTGCGAGCCATATATGTTCTGCCTCAATACCAAGGGCAAGGGATCGGCTCTGCGCTCATGCGACGAGCTGACGGATTTTTCAAACCCTTGGTTCCTTCGCGAGTGACGGTCGCGACATACAACGATAGGGCGATTCGTTTCTACGAGGGACTCGGCTTCAAAAAGACCGATCGGGTGATCGTGGACGAGAAATTTCGCATGAAGAGCGGTTCGATAATCACCGAGATCGAAATGATTCGGCCACCAAAGGCTTAGTACCGAAAAAACAGCTATTTTGCTACTATGAGCATATGTCCACGATAGACCCCAAAACCCTCAAAGGTTTTCGTGATTTCTTGCCCGATCAGCAAATCACCCGGCAAAGGATGATCGAAACGATACGAGCGTCATATGAAGCATTCGGTTTCGAGCCCCTCGAGACGCCGGCTTTGGAGTACGCCGAGATCCTCACTGGCAAATACGGCGACGAGGGCGACAAGCTCATGTATCGATTCAAGGACAACGGCGATCGCGATGTCGCCCTCCGCTACGATCTCACGATTCCTCTCGCCCGCGTCGTCGCCCAATACGGCGACATCAAAAAACCTTTCAAGCGCTACCAGATCTCGCCCGTCTGGCGGGCCGAGAATACCCAGAAAGGCCGCTTCCGCGAGTTCTATCAATGCGACGCCGATATCGCCGGCTCGTCGAGCGCTCTCGCCGATGCCGAGATCCTCGCCCTCGCCGCGAACACTCTCCGCGCTCTCGGCATCAGGCCGGCCGATTTCGTCGTCCGCGTCAATTCGCGCGAGATCATAGCGGCTTTCTATGATTCGCTCGATCTTTCCGATACTGCCAAAACTGCCGCCATCCGCGCCGTCGACAAGATAGACAAGATCGGCCGCCAAGGCGTCTCGGACGAGCTTAGAAAGTCTGGCCTCTCCGGCGAGGCTGCCGAGTCGATCCTCGCTTTCGCCGACACATCCATAGACGCCGTGAACGACGAGTCGGAACTCGCCAAGATAGGGGAGGCCCTTCCTTCGATACAAAAGCCTCTCGCTGTGCTCGCCGACATCATCGAGAAGGCCAGCGTCCTCGCGCCCGACGCGAGGTTCGTCGTCGATTTCTCGATCGCTCGCGGCCTTGATTATTACACAGGCATGATATTCGAGACGACGCTCGCGAGCGCGCCGCAGTACGGCTCCGTGCTCTCCGGCGGCCGCTATGACAACCTCGTCGGCATGTTCGCCAACAAACCTGTGCCGGCGGTCGGCGCATCGATCGGCCTCGACAGGCTCTTCGCCGCCCTCGAAGAGCTCAAGCTCGTCCCAGCTCAGAAAACCGTCGCCCGCGCCATCATCGTAAACTTCGACGAGAGCCTCACCGACGACTATCTCGCCCTGGCGAGCGAACTCCGCGTGGCCGGCGTGAACACGATCCTCTATTTCGACGCCGTCGACATCAAAAAACAACTCTCGTACGCGAGCGACAGAGGCATACGATATGCTCTCATATACGGTGCGAACGAAGCAAAATCCGGCAAAGTAATGGTCAAAAACCTTGAGACAGGCGACCAGCGCGAAGTCCTGTGGAAAGATATCGCCCAATCACTGGTATAATCTAGTCATGTCTCTCAACGGCTATCAGAAAACCATCGTCGGGGTATTCATCCTGACGCTTGCGGCATGGATAGTCACCTATTTCGGCAAGATTACCGACGACTCGATCATCGAGACTATCATGCTCGTCTTTAGCTTGATACCGATATCGGGTGGGGCGCTCGCTCTCGTCGGCTACCGCAAGTGGGGCGGACTATCGACGATCCTCGGGAAAGCGATTCTGCTCCTCGGTTGCGGGATCTTTCTCTGGGGTTGCGGCGCTCTCGTCTACGGCTATTATCTCGCCGCCCTTCACCTCAAAGTGATCTATCCGTCGATCGCTGATTTTTTCTTTGTGCCAGCAGTCTTCTTCTACACCGCCGGTGCGATATATTTGTCGCGGACAACGGGTATCGGCATGGGTTGGCGCAATAAGATAGGCAAAGCTTTCGCCATCGTCGCTCCCTTCATCATATTCGCTATCGCTTATTACCTCCTCGTCTTTATCGGCAGGAATAACCAAATCATCGCTGGCGAAGGCGACGTCCTCAAGACCGTACTTAATATCATCGACCCTCTTGGAGACTTCGTAAGCCTGACGGTGTCTGTCGTCGTCGCCGGCCTTTCATTCCGCTATCTCGGCGGCATGTACAAAAGGGAAGTCATATCGATACTCGCCGGCATGGCTGTCATGTTTCTCGCTGATTCGCTTTTCGCATATGCGACGACGATCGGTTCGAAGTACAAAGGCGATCTCGGCGACCTTATATACGCTGTGGGCATGTTCCTTCTCACCTTTGGCCTCCTCGGCTTCAACAAGATCAAGCAAGCCGAGCCCGCACCAGCCGATTAAATAGGCTTTTGACGCGATTTTTGCTAGTATTTCAGGCATGAGAGCAGCCAAGAAAATCCTCCTTTCAGGCGTAAAACCGACCGGAAGACCCCATATCGGCAACTATTTCGGCGCCATGAAGCAATTCGTGGATCTTTTGAATACGGGCGAGTATCAGTGCTATTTTATGATCGCCGACTACCACGCCTTGAACTTGATTCAGAACGCCGCGGAGATGCGCGAGAATATCGTCGAGCTCGCCATCGATTACCTCGCCATCGGCCTCGATCCAAAAAAAGCCGTGATATTCAAGCAATCCGACGTCTCGGCGCACACCGAACTCGCGTGGATATTCGATTCGATCACCACGATGCCGTACCTCATGCGCGCCCATGCATACAAAGACGCGGCCGCTCACGACAAAGAGATAAATGTCGGTACGTTCAATTACCCGATGCTCATGGCCGCTGATATCTTGCTCTATGATGCGGATGTCGTGCCCGTTGGCGCCGACCAGAAACAGCACGTCGAATACGCCCGCGACACCGCTCAGAAGTTCAATAATATTTTCAGTCCGGTTTTTAAACTGCCGAACGACCTTATCATCGAGAACGTCAAGACCGTGCCGGGCACAGACGGCCGCAAGATGTCTAAAAGCTACGGTAATACCATCGGGCTTTTCGCTACCGATGATGAGATTCGTAAAGCCGTCATGTCTATCGTCACTGATTCCGGCGCGGCAGGGAGCTCGGGCGTGCCTGTGAACGTTCGCGCCATCCATGACCTTTTCCGCGACAAAGCCTATCTAGACAAGCTATACGAAGAGAAAAAAGGCCGGTACAAGGATCTCAAAGACGCTCTCGTCGCGGACATCCAGGATTTCATCCGGCCTTTGCGCGAGCGTCGCGAAGAGATCGCCACAGACCGTAAAAAAGTCATCAAAATCCTCGAGAAAGGCGCGACGAGAGCTCGGGCCGTCGCGGACGAAACGCTTGAGCGGGCAAAGCAGAGCATAGGAGTCACGATCAAATAAATGGAAAGAACATACATCAAAGACCTGGAATCGAAGAAGGGCCAGCCAGTCGTCATAAAAGGCTGGATCGATATTAGACGCGACCAAGGCAAGCTCATATTCCTCGACATTCGCGATATGACTGGCTATGTCCAGGGCGTCGTCCTGCCGGCAAAAACAGATGTGGCCAAAGCGGTGATGGAGACCGCTTCGAAAGTCCGCCCCGAATGGGTCGTCGCCATCGAGGGCAAAGTCAACCCACGCCCAGAGAAAAATATTCAGAAAGACAAACAGAACGGTTCCATTGAGCTCGAGATCACGGGCATAACAGTGCTCAACGAAGCGGCTACGCCGCCGATCGACGTCCGCTCTGACGGCCGCGAGATAGGGGAAGAGCCGCGGCTCACCTATCGCTATCTCGACCTTCGCCGACCGCGACTTCAAACGAATATGAGGTCACGCCATACCCTGAATCTCTTTATCAGGAATTGGCTCACAAAAGAGAGCTTTACTGAGATCGAGACGCCGATCCTTACGAAAGCGACTCCTGAAGGCGCTCGCGACTTTCTCGTGCCGTCGCGCATCGAGCCCGGCCGATTCTACGCTCTGCCGCAGTCGCCCCAGCAGTACAAACAGCTCCTCATGGTCTCCGGCTTTGAGAAATATTTCCAGCTCGCCCGCTGCATGCGCGACGAAGACACTCGCGGTGACCGCCAGCCGGAATTCACCCAGCTCGACCTCGAGATGAGTTTCGTCGCTCGCGAGGACGTCATGGCCCTGAATGAGCGCCTTCTCATCGATCTCGTAAAGACCCTCTACCCCCACAAGAAGATCCAGCAAATCCCATTCCCACGCTTCACGTACAAAGAAGCTATGGAGAAATATCAGAGCGACAAGCCAGACATCCGTACGGACAAAAATGACCCGGACTTGCTCGCATTCTGCTGGGTCATCGATTTTCCTTTCTTTGAAAAGACGGACAAGGGCGGCTGGACGTTCACTCACAATCCGTTCTCGGCGCCGAAGCCCGAGCATATGGACTGGCTCATGAAAGGCGAAAAGATCGGCGATATCCTCACGACCCAGTACGACGTTGCTCTGAACGGTTTTGAGATCGGCGGCGGATCGATCAGAAACCATCGCCCCGAGGCTCTTTCCAAAGTCCTCGAGATAATGGGCCACAGTCCGGAGAAGATCCGTACGAATTTCGGCCACATGCTCGACGCCCTCGGCTATGGCGCGCCACCGCACGGCGGCATAGCCTGGGGACTCGACCGTCTCATGGCCATTCTCCGCAATGAACCGAATATCCGTGAAGTGATCGCTTTCGCCAAAACAGGGGAGGGCCGCGACCTTATGATGCAATCGCCCGCCGAAGCCGAGCCTGAGCGCCTCATCGAGCTCGGAATCACGGTCAAGAAAAAATGACTTTCACTGTCAAACAGGAACACTTCGAAGGGCCGCTGGAATTACTTCTCGACCTCATCGAGAAGCGCAAGCTTTTCGTGAACGACGTCTCTCTCGCCAAAGTCGCCGATGACTATATCGCCTACGTCAAGCACCTGACCGAATTCCCCGTCGCTGATAGCGCCCAATTCGTCCTCGTCGCTTCGACGCTCCTTCTCATCAAGTCGAAGTCGCTCCTGCCGACGCTCGATCTCACGACAGAGGAGCAGGCCTCGATAGACGATCTCAATCACAGGCTCCGGATATACGAGCGGATGCGCGAGCTTTCGGTGAGATTGCGGCCGCTTTTCGGCAAAAACGTCCTTTTCCCGCGCGGCGAGCGGCGGCTCGATCCGGTTTTCTCGCCTGACGCTGATATGACCGCGGCGAATATATTCTCTGCCGCCGGCCGAGTGCTCGCGAGCTTACCAAAGAAAGAATTCCTGCCGAAAGTCGTCGTCGACAAAGTCTTGAGCCTCGAAGAGATGATCAGCAATTTGACAAAGCGGGTAACAGAGAGCCTGCGCATGAGCTTCCGCGAATTCACCGGCGAATCCGGAGGCCAGAACAGCAAAAAAGTCGACGTCATCGTCTCGTTCCTCGCCATGCTCGAGCTCGTCAAGCAGGGCCTCATCAATGTCGTCCAGGAGCGCCACTTCGACGATATCGTCATGGAGACGGAGAGTGTTGGCATTCCGAAGTACTAGCGATATACTCGAATCATGTCGTCTGAAATCCCGTTAGAACTCCGTCTCGAAGCCTTGCTTTTCTGGAAAGGCGAGCCGATGACGAAAAAGAAAGCCGCGGCGACCCTCGAATGCTCGCCGGCCGAACTCGATACCGCTCTCGCGGCGCTCGAGTCTTCTCTGTCGACGCGCGGCCTTCGCATCATGACGAACAGCGATGAGATCGAGATGCGCACCGCTCCAGAGATGGGCGCTTTCATAGAGAAATTGACCAAAGACGAGCTCATCCGCGACCTCGGCAAAGCCGGCCTCGAAACACTCTCGATAATCCTTTACAAAAGCCCTATAAAGCGCGCGGAGATCGATTATATCCGCGGTGTCAATTCTTCGTTCATCCTTCGCAATCTCCTCATCCGCGGCCTTATCGAACGCATATCGGAAAAAGAGAGCCAACCAGGCGAGATAAAGCAGGGCAGGGGCTATAGCTACAAACCGACGATCGATCTCCTTGCTCATCTCGGCGTCGCCAAGATCGAGGACTTGCCTGAATATGCGAGCGTGAAAGCAGAGATGGATGCCTTCGCCCAGGAAGAACAAAAAGACGAACAATGAGCAACAGAACCGCCGTAACTGTCACCGCCATGATCGGGGCGCTTGTGATAGCGCTCTTCTTTTGGCGGGTCTACAAGAGCGTCCCTACCGAACCGGAGACTCTCGTCATGACGAGCACGACTACCTCTCAACTGTTATCGTTTCCAAACATCCCTATCGAAGCTCAATCAGCGTACGTCTACGACGCTCTGACGGGCAAAGTGCTTTTTGAAAAAGATGCATCCGCCGAACGCCCTCTCGCTTCGCTCACCAAGATCATGTCGGCCCTGACCGCCTCGGAAGTGGCTCCGAACTATCTCGACGTCACTCTGACGCGAGCGGATATCGAGCAGGAAGGCGATAACGGCCTCTATGTGGACGAGAACTGGAACATCGCGAAGCTCCTGAACTTCACCCTCGTCACTTCGTCGAATGACGGCATATATGCGATCGCCGGCGCGGCGGGAGCCCAAATATCGAGCACATCGACAACGCCTGTCGATCTCTTCGTCTCGAAGATGAATTCTCTTGCTCGGCAGATCGGGCTCCAACAGACATATTTCCTTAATCCATCCGGCCTCGACATCTCGACCACGACTTCTGGCGGCTACGGCTCGGCCAAAGACGTTGTTATGCTCGTCGACTATATCCTCAATCATGACCCACACCTTCTCGAGGCGACGACCATGTCAAAGATGGATGTCTCTTCAGAGCAATTCATGCACGTCGCCACTAATACGGATATCGCCATTCCCGATATACCGAATATTATCGCTTCCAA
>JAGWHV010000009.1 GCA_028866595.1 Patescibacteria group bacterium | reverse complement strand
TCCGATCGATATGAAGGGCTGGATCCTTGCCGCTCGCGAGCATGCCGTGGATATTGCCGACAGCCGGCGCGAGCATGTCGACCCCCGTCATCTCGACGAAGCGCTTGGCGTCCTCGGGCTTGGTCAAGAATTCCTCGCTTATCTTGACGCCGGCAGGGATCTCGGCGAGGACTTTCGACGATTTACCGATAAAGCCGAGCTCGCCCTCGACGAGCATGTCTGGGTCGACGGAACGGGCATACTCGACGCATTTTTTTGTTGTCGCGACGTTATCGTCGAAGCTCTGCTCGGTGCCGTCATATATGACCGAGTCAAAGCGGGCGTCGACGACTTCTTTGACCTTGTCGAAAGAATATGTGTGATCGGCGTTGAGGAACACGGGCTGGCCGGTTTTTCGTATCGTATCAACGAGAGCCTTGACCTGATCGACGCCGATGAACGAACGCTCGCCCTCGGAGACGCCGATGATGACGGGAATGTCGCGGCCAGCGAGAGCGGATATATCCTTGGCCGCTCGGACGACCGCCCAGAATCCCTGGATATCAGATATGTTGAAATGGCCAATGGCGACTTTCTTCTCCAAAGCATCCGCCACGTATTCTCGAAGGGTTTTCATATATCCCTAGTTTAGCACATGTGGAAAGTCGGCTATAATGGATGTATGTTCTCAAAACGAATTGATTTTTTGGCGATAGGCGATATCACCACGGACGCATTCATCAAGCTCAAAGAAGCGAGCGTCCATTGCGACATCAATAACGAGAATTGCCAGATCTGCATGAATTTCGGGGACAAGATCCCCTACGAGTCCGTCACGCCTGTCCGCGCCGTCGGCAATAGCCCGAACGCGGCGGTCTCGGCGGCGCGGCTCGGCCTTTACTCGGCCCTGGCAACGGACATCGGCTCCGACCAGAACGGCCGCGAGTGCCTCGAATCGCTCAAGCGCGACGGCGTCGACACCCGATTCGTCGCTATCCATAAAGGCATGGAGACGAACTATCATTACGTTCTCTGGTACGAAGCCGACAGGACGATCCTCATCAAGCACCAGGAGTTCCCCTATCGCCTGCCGCACCTCGGAGACGGAACCCGAGCGCCGCGGTGGGTCTATTTGAGCTCTCTTGGCAGTAATTCCGCGGAATACCACGTCGAGATAAGCGAATGGCTCGCGCAGAATCCTGATGTAAAGCTCGCATTCCAGCCGGGCACGTTCCAGATGGAGCTTGGCGCCGAAAAATTGGCGGTGCTCTATCGCCGGACGGATATTTTCTTCTGCAATAAAGAAGAATCGCAGAGAATATTGAAAACCACCGAAGAAGACATAAAGAAATTGATGAACGGCCTCTGTGCCCTCGGGCCGAAGACTGTCGTCGTCACAGACGGGCCGAACGGCGCATACGCGATGACGGATGATGCCGCCGGCCCCGTCGCTTATTTCATGCCGCCCTACCCCGATCCGAAACCGCCGTTCGAGCGCACCGGCGCCGGCGACGCGTTCTCATCCACGTGCGCCGTCGCTCTCGCTCTCGGTAAGCCTCTCGAAGAAGCCCTCCGCTGGGCACCTATAAACGCCGTCGCCGTCGTCCAGGACATCGGCGCGCAGAGAGGCCTCCTCTCGCGAGCAGAGCTCGAATCATGGCTCGCCAAAGCTCCCTCTGATTATGCGCCGCGAAAGATCTAAAGGATTCACGCTCATAGAGCTCCTCGTCGTTATATCGATCATCGCTCTCCTTTCGGGCATCGTGCTCGCGAGCCTCAATTCAGCGCGAGTGAGAGCAAGGGACGCCAAGCGCAAGCAGGATTTCGAACAGATAAGGAATGCTCTAGCCCTTTATTATGATCAGTATGGCCAATATCCTCCGGCCAAGCCTCAAACGAGCTGCGGCGGCACCGACGTCTGGGCATCGTCGAACGGCACGTGCGGCGGCCAATGGCTCACAACCGACCCGAACTTCTATCAATTCATGCCGAGCGTGCCCATTGATCCAACAAACACAGGCACGAATGCCGGCTGGGGCGACGGAAATAACGTCTACAGCTACTACCCGAGCCTCGCGAATAATCAGGATTACGAGCTCGTCACCCAGCTTGAAAACACGTCTGACAAAGCCCGCTGTGCGACGACAGAAAGGTACTACCACAACGGCGGCGTGCCGTGGTGTGCGCCATGGCCGAGCAACATGGGCCGCAGCGGCAACATATATACCGACCACTAGGCAGGGACTCTCTTACTTGAGCTTCTTCTGAAAAGGCGACCAGAGGCGCTTGTAGGCGATGTAATAGAGATAAAGCAAAAGGATGCCGACGACCCAGCCGGCCAGGACTTGCGAAGGATAATGAACGCCGAGGTAGACGCGCGAGAGGCCGATGAGGATGATGATAGCGATCGAGCCCCAGAGCAACAGGCGGCTCTTCGGGTGCCTGACGACGATCCAGCCGAGAATGACGACGGACATAACAGCATGCATCGACGGCAATCCGTAATCGCTATCGGAACCGTATTTGAGTACGGCAGGATCGACCATGAAAGGCCGCGGCGCATGGAAGACGAGCTTGAGCGCGAGAGTAACGAGCGCCGAGACGACAAATATGACGGCGAGCTCGAGGGCAATCCTGTGCTTGCGCAAGAGGAGAAGTGCCGCGGCGAATGCGATGAACATCGGCACGTAACCTATGCCATACGAGAGAAGGTCGGCGACCGGCCGCCAAGCCGGACCGATCGATTGGACAGCGTATATGATGCGCGAATCCAAACCGGATATGTATACAAGTATGTTCGTCATTTTGCCTCTACGACGCGCTGGACGTCAGCGCGCTTGAGGAGCTCTTCTTGGAGCATCGAAGCGAGATGCCTGTCCATCGCCGGCAGTATGCCTTCAGATTCGTCGTTCTTTTTCTTGTCTATCTCATCCTCGTGGCCGGCGGTGAGGATGACGAGCCTCGAGAGGCCGAGGAATTGGTCGAGAACCGAGCGCTCGATGGTCACGTCCTCGATGTGCCTATACGGAATGGCGATCTCTTCTTTCGATATGACGCCCTGGCGGACTTTGACGGCGTCTTCTTCGAGGCAATATTGGTGGCTCCGATAGAGAAACCAACTGATCGCCGCGTCTATGCCGAAAGCGACGAGAGCGATAAGGAAAGAAACGATCCCGCCAAGGGCGAGAAAGGGCTCGACCTGCTTTGGCATCGAAGATATGCCTCGGCTGACGCTAAAAAGTATGCCGAGGCCGATGAATATCGCCGTCACCGCCAGACGTTCAAGGACGAAAAGCCAATACGTGCGCGAGCCGAGGCGGCTCCATGCGCCGAAAGAGATTGCGGGTGTTGGAGGCGTCTGCGATTGCGCGGCCGCGGCAGGTTGTTGCTGTGGAGGCATAGAGACAGTATACACCTGCCGCAGATTTAGGCAGAGTCAGAATTCCACATTCTTGGCTGCCGAAACCCCCGTGGCGAAAGGATGCTTGACCTCCTTCATCTCGGTGACGAGATCGGCGCGGTCGATGAATTCCTGCGGACAGCCGCGACCTGTCATGATGAGGTGCTCGCAAAGGGGCCGCGCGGCGGCGCCCGCCGCCGCGCGGCCAAGGACTTCGTCTATAAAATCACGCACGCGCGTGGCCGTGAGGAGACCGAGCGAAAGCGCCACCCAAATCTCATCCATGATGAGAATCTCCCACTTCCCCGTCCGCGCTTCGGCGAGAGCATGATCGAAAGCTTTGTGGGCGGCGGCGACATGCTCGGAGAAAGGCAACTTGTCGCACGGCGTCTTGACGAAGCCTCTGCCCATCTTCTCGATCCGAAAATTCGGATCGAGAGCTTTAACCGATTCGTCCTCGCCCGACTTCCACGGCCCTTTGATGAATTGGACCATGAGGACATGGCTGCCATTGCCTATCGCCCGCAATGCCTGCCCTATCGCCGCCGTCGTTTTCCCTTTTCCATTTCCTGTAAAGACGATGAGCATGGCAGCGATTAGTTAGGCTATCTCGCAGACGCCGGCAACGCAGGCGAGCTCTTTCTTGACGTCGAGCTCGTCGGTGCGCTCGTAGCTTATGATCTTGGAATAATCGATATGCTCGAGCTTCGAAGCGAGCTCCTCGTACTTTTCTTTCGTGATCGCCTCGTAGGGCGCGAGCTGGTAGACATGATTATCGCGCGGCAGAAACGATAGGCCGCCGACGATGTCCCAATTCTCATAGACCCAATTGCCGACTTCGATCCATTCGTCCTCGCCGACGGATATCGTCACCGACGGATTGTGTTCAGTGTAGTTGAGCTTGACCGTTTTCCAATACTCGAGGAGACCGATCGCCGAGATGTCGTCTTTGTATATGGAGCCTTCTGGCGCTTTGACGGGAAATTCGAGAACGTAGGTCGTGGCGCTCTCCGGCGACTGGCCGACTTCGGGAAAATACGGCACACCTTGATCCTTGAGCATCTTGAAAAGAGAGTCCGTGGCCGAGATGCGAACGCGGCGGATATAGTATTCGGAATGGCGCGGATGCATGCCCGAGGCGCAATCGACCGTCTGCGACACCGTTCCTGACGGTTTGACGGCGGTGATAGCGGTCGCCGGATTGATGCCGAAGCGCTTGGAGTACTCTTTGTTGGCGCGGATTGATTCGCGCCTCATCGCCCGGAGCACGGCTGGCCGGCGGACGACGGGCGAATCCCATTGGCCGGTGACAGAGACGCCGAGCAAGCGCTCGTGCTCGCAGTGCTTCTTCCAGCCTTCGGAGAGATATGGGAAGTGCGTGAGCGTCGCCTGGTACGTGCCGAGAATAGTGGCGAGGCGGATCTTGCGGATGAGATCCTCCTCTGTGTCGTCTTTACGGGCAACGACTTCGGAGAGATTGCAGAACTGCTTGGACTGAAGGATGATCTCGCCGCACGGATTCGTGCCTATCGGGCCGATGACGTTCCCCGAAGCATCGAAATAGCCTTCATACTTTTTAAGGGCTTTGATACGACGGGCGGGCAGAGTCCGAGCGAGAGAGCCGCGATTGAATATGCCGCGCTCGCCCGAGCCGGATTTCATGAGAGCGACCCACTCGTCCATGAACTCGACGCTCGAAGGCCTGGTCATATAGACGGCCGAATCGTTGGCGAGCATTCTTTGCGGCTCGTTGATATAGAAAGAGCCTTTTTTAGCATCGCGGATCTCGATATCGTCGAGGTCGGAGAGGGATATCATGGCGCTCCGGCGGACGCCGCCCGAGACGACGCAATCGCCTATCATACAGATGATGTCGTGGACGTCGATGTTGCGCAGGCGCTTGCCTTGGCGGGCGAGCATTTTTTCGCGCGTAAAAGCAAGGAGGCGCTTCAAGGGCTCGGGGCCCGAGGCTTTGCCGCCCATGGTGCGAAGGCGCGCGCCAGCTGGCCTGAGCTGGCCGAAATCGAAATCGATATCCTCGCCGGTGACCCAGGCTCTGGTGCCGATGCTCAATGCATCCGCCCAGCCTTCTTTGCTGTCGGATATGATGTACGTCAGGAGCTTCTTGCCTGTCTGATTCTTTATCTGGGGAAAGCGCTGGACATTCTGGCTCTCGACGGACCAGCCGACGCCAGTGCCGCACATCGATATGTACATGATCTCGGCGAGGTCCTGAAAGCTCTCCGGCGCGATGAACGAGCAATTGTAGGCGCAGACATTCGTTTTCTCTGCCGCTGGACCGGCGAATTGGAGGAGGCGCATCGACGGCATGATCTCTTGGCGAAGGATCGCCTCGCGGACGAGAGCGTATTCTTCATCGGCGAGTTTCGCGCCGATATGTCCGCGCATGAAGCTCATGTATCTGTCGACGGTCTCTATCCATGTCTCGCGCCGCGATTCCGTTTCGATCCAACGCGCGTATGTGCGGTAATAGACGAACTCGCCGAGAGGGTTCTTGAAATATTTTTTGCTCTCTTCGGCGAGTTTCTTGACGTGCTCGGGCGGCTCGGCGCCGGCTTCGCGCAATTTAGCGCGGCTGTCGCGATAGAGGATGTATGCTTTCGCTGTTTTGACATAGCGGCCGAGGATGAGCTCTTTCTCGACGGTGTCTTGGATGCCTTCGACGGACGGGATGAAATTCTTGTATTTGGCGGTTATGGAGGCGAGCTCGCCGAGGACGGCCTCGGCGACTTTCGAGGCCTCGGCGAGCGAGCCTTCCTGGGCGGCCCGCATAGCTTTGTCGACGGCCCGGACGATCTTGGCGAAGTCGAACGGTGCGATCACTCCGTTGCGCTTCTCTACTTTCTTGACGAGAGATTCGCGCGACGGGTCGCTCTCCCTTCCCCACAGGTCCTTTTGCTCTGTCGGCATGGCGTAAGTTTCGTTATTTCGCTATTTCGTAATATTGAAATCATTATAGCGGCGCAGAACGTCCGACCGAAGCGAAAAAGTGGATAACTTTTTCTGCGCCCTCTCGCAGACGCGATGTCAAACTCCTGGCGCGCCGCGGCACGGACGATTGCGCGGCGGCGCGCCAGCCGCTATACTGGAAATGCTTCTCACAAATATCGAAACTATGAAATCTCCCCTGCCCCGCGAGGCATACTCGAAGAACGCCCTCATATATAAGATACTTTCCAACTCGAAACGCCTCGAGATCCTCAACATCCTCAAGAAAAAGGAGACGTCCGTCGAGGAATTGCTGAAGATAACCGGCCTGCCGAAGGCGAATCTGTCCCAGCACCTCGCCCTCATGCGCCATAACGGCCTCGTCATTCCCCGCCGGCATGGCCTTAACATCTTTTACCGCATCGTCGACCCGCGCATCGTCGAGCCGTGCAAGATCCTCCACGATCTCAGGCACAAACACCTCGTGGTGTAGCGAAAATCGCGGCTCAGCCGCGATTTTTCTGCTGACTTCTCCAGCTTTCCTAGTTTTTCTTGGAAGCGAACGCGAAGCTCGCATACGAGACGAAGCCGGCGACGATGATGCCGATCCAGCTGAGCCAGAGAGGCACGGCCCAGCCGGAGACGTCGATGCCTGCGCCGAATATGATGCGGAGCAGATGAGCGATCGCGACGACGCCAGTGATGATGCCGACGATGATGAAATAGCTGCGCTGGCGGATCGACGGAGCGTGAACCTCCGCATGCCAGGCATAGTGGACGAGGATGAGGAAAAGGATGACGTCGACGATCATCCAGGCGATGAGGGCGCCGCCCGTCCAGAGGACGCCGAGGAAATCTATCGGCTGAAGGCCGGCACTTCGCAGCCAGAGCGCGACGAGAAAGTCTGCGACGACGAGACCCGAGGCAAACTTCGCGAGCTCGCGGAGAATGTGTTTGTGACGAGACATATCGAATGAATTTAGCGCTGATAAGGGACTTTTTCATTATAGCCGCTCTGCCGCAAGATTCGGAAGAAGGCTATCCACACACATTGGGAGGGTTTTGCCTAATGATCTGTTTCGTCACTCCCCCACCACCCCCCCTCGTGAGAGGGCCGAAGTACCCTGTCGAAGGAAGGCCGACGGATGCTTGGTATGCCTTGAGGGCTTTCTCGGTAGCAGGGCCGAAATACGAGGTTTCGTGGCCAGGAGAGCCTGGTCCTGTCTTCGATACAGTGAATCCCTTGGAGTTGAGGAAAGACTGGAGGCTCGAGACGTCGGGGCCCTTCGCATGGAGAGAGAGGTTTCGGGAGAATGAGGCGGATGAGGAGGTCTGTGGGGCTGAGATGGCGGCAAGAGCGGTCGCGGCCTTGTCCTGTGGTATCACGCCCGCCTCTATGAACGCTTGGACGAGAGAGGCGATCGTCTGGGTGGATATGGAGTGGGAGGGAGAGGAAGAGACGGATGGCGATGAGACGGCAGTTGACGCAGCCGAGGCGCTTCTCGACGATCCGCCTGGGTGGAACGAGGATACGGCGGATACTGGGCAGGCTGAGGCAGCAAACGAGAGAATAGCGCCATATCCGGTGCCGTCCGA
Source organism: Patescibacteria group bacterium (assembly GCA_028866595.1). Taxonomy (GTDB): domain Bacteria; phylum Patescibacteriota; class Minisyncoccia; order Phycocordibacterales; family UBA6065; genus UBA6065. The sequence continues at coordinate 10,062 of JAGWHV010000009.1, read as the reverse complement.
GTTCGTCGCATATGGGCGGTAGTAATAGGTGGTGGCGCAGTAGAGGCCGGAGAGGGATGTCGAGAACGAGCCTGAAGTAGAGCCGTCGGTCGTCGTCGCGATCACGGATCTAAGAGACGAGTCCGTCGAGTATGCGAAGCCTGAAACGGAGACGGATGAGCTGCCGACATCGGTGATAGAGGCGTTAAGGGTAGCCGAGGTCGTCGTTATCGATGTCGCGGCAGACGAAGAGACGGATGGGGACGTCGCTCCCCCACCTGAGCAGGCTGAAGTGGTGAAAGACTGGATCGTGCCATATCCTGTGCCGCCAGGGTTCGTCGCATATGCGCGGGAATAGTATGTGGTATTGCAGGTGAGGCCAGAGAGGCTGTGGGTGAATGAGGCGGTACCTTGCTCTGCGCCCTCAGTCGTGGTCGCGGTGTTGCCCCCTGAGAGAGAGGCGTTCGTGCCCCAGGCGAAGCCTGATTGGGTGGCGGTGCCGCCGCCCGTAGAGGAGATCGAACCGTTCAGGGTGGCAGTAGTCTGAGCGATCGACGAGGCAGCGGATGTCGTGAGGGTCGGAGCGTTGATGGCAAGGGTCGTCGTCGAGACGATCGAGCCGTATGCCGTTCCGCCGCTATTTGTGGCATAAGCGCGGACGTAGTAGAGGGTCGCGGGCGTGAGGCCGGTGAAGCCGCCGCTAAATGGCCCTGCCGAGATGGCGCCGAAAGACGAGGTAGCGGTATCGCCTCCCGAGAGAGACGAATTCGTGCCCCAGGTAAGGCCGGCGTCAGTCACGCTGCCGCCGCCTATCGAGACGAGGTCGGCGTTGAAGGTGAGAGTCGAGGTAGAGACGGATGTCGGAGCGTTCGTCGTGACCGTAGGCAAAGCGGTGCAGGCTGAAGTGGTGAAGGATGAATCGGTCGAATACGATATGCCGTACGCGTTCGTGGCGTATGAGGCTATGTGATACGTGGTGTTGCAGGTGAGAGAGGATATGGTGGCCTGGAACTGGGTCGATGTGGCGTATGAGCCCGAATTAGGTGTAGTGGTTGCTCCATATGCAGTGGTGAGGCCGTATACGAAGGCTGTCGAGGTGGCGTTGTATCCTGCCGTCGAGGTGATGGTAGAGGAAGCAGTCGCCGACGTCTGGCCGATAGAGGAGATCGACGGGGCGGTAAGGGTCGGGGTGAGGACAGGGGTCGATTGGACGACGTCGAACGTATGGGTCGAGTATCCGCCCGTATAGTCGAAGTATATGGTGCCAGAGGAGTCAGAGGTGCAGACGCCCGAGGTGCAGGTAGGGCCTGAGATGACGGATGAGCCTATAGAGCCGTCGACTTTGACGGCGTATTGGGTGCTCGCGGCAAGGTCGCCCACCATATGGTGCGTCGTCGTCGCTCCGAGGTTGGTCGATGATTCGGTCCAGACTTTCTCATGAGTGCCGCTATTCGACCACTCGGAGACCCAGAGGTCGAGCCAGTCGTCGGCCGTAGAGGTGGTGGTGGTAGCGCCGAGGGTGGCGTATGTGCCTGATGGGGTCGATGAGGAGAGGCCGTAGAAGGTGCCGTTCATGAAGAAGCGAGCTCCTTGGCCTATGTCGACTTTGCTCGAGTCGGTGGTTGAGGCGGCGGTGAGGTAGTGGGGATATGCGTAGGGGATGTATGAAAGCGTCCAGGTATTCGTCGAGGTGCACTTGTAGAGGGCACCGTCGGCCGTGGATGTTCCGTTGTCGAGGTTCCAGGCTCCTCCTTTGTCGGTGGCCCAGTATCCTGCTCCCGTCGAGCATGTCGCTGGGCGCTGAGAGAGCGTGCCGATGCCGACGCCTGATTCACTGCCACTCGTCACGTCGCCAGTGAACGAGACAGATGTCGAGGACATGAAGTAGTCGCGGTTAGGGGCGATGACTTGGCTTTCGCTGAAGACCGCTGATACGTTCGCAGACTCACCTTTGTACGTCGTCTGAGGACCGTATGTGATCGTCGTCTGCGACGTAGGGATAGCTTGCTGCAAGCCTGGAGAGCTTATAGTGATCGAAGTTGCACCGTTGAGGAGGCTCGACGCGAGCTTGTATACGTGAGTGCTGTCGCCGGCAAAAGAGACATAGTTGTTGGCACCGACGGTACCGTTATTATATGACGTAGAAAGATTGATGGTCGTCGCTCCTATTGAGTATCCTGCGGCATCGGTCGAGGCAAGAGTCGAATCTAGAGTAGATTTATGTGATAGAGGCCATTCCTGTCCGCCGAGCGTATTTGACCAGACATAATATGGATCACTGCCCCCCGATTTTGGATCCTCGCCAACACCGATCTGATCAGTGACGGGGTAATCTGTAGGAGTTTGAAATATGGAGTTGAAGTTCGGCCACGTAGCGGTGTATCCGTAGTCGGTCAGATACAGCCACGCGGCATTGCTACCTGCTGTCTGGTTAGAGGTATTGTTAAATATCATGCCCGTGCCGCCGCGCATCTCTATCGCAGGCCAAGCAGCATCACTACTATCAGTCCATTGATTGTCATATGCTTCGAACTGTCTCACGCTCCGAGCTGGAGTATTGGACGCTACGCCGTGACCGTCTATCTTGATAGGACCTGTGATGACATTATTGCGTACGACGCATCGAGAGTTAGCGTTACAATCGGTGACATAACCGCGACCACCAATCGTGTTGTCTTCGATGAAGACGGCGCTCGAACTACCCATGGAATCGGAAGTCTGCCAGGAGGTAGTCGGGCCATAGAAGAACATTAACTCATCGTTTCCTCCATCACCTGTTATATCGTTATGATCGATAAGACCATACGCCGGGATAGTAGTGTTATTATTTGAGGCGATGACGAAGTAGCCACAGTTCGAGCTTGAACCTGAAATAGTCTGGCATATGTATTTTACATGACTGATGCGCCATCCCTGCCCAGACACAGTGAACGCCGAACCGCCATTAGCCGTGTTCGACGTGTCCGTCTCTATAGTCATGTTCTCAACAGTCGCCTGAGCGTTTACATTGAAGATCCCGCTGCTTCCTACAGTAGTAGAGGCTATCTGCAGTATAGTGGAATTCTCTCCCGCTCCGTTAACCGTAATGGCCTTAGTGATACCGAGGCCTGCCGAGTTTGACCAGCCTCCACACGTGCCAGCGGGTATCGAAAGAGTATCGCCGTTGCTTGTATAGCCGTAGGCGGTATTCACATCGGACACAGAGCAGCTATTCGCATAGACGGTGCCGTTCGGACCTTGGCCAGTCTCAAAAGAGATAGTGTAATCGCTCGTGTCCTCGTTATTCGAAGTATCTTTACAGCGCACGTAATAAGTGTAGATGTGCCCCGATTGAAGACCAGATATCACGGTGCTGCTCGTCGTCGTGCCGGTATTCGAGAACGTATTAGACATCGAGTCATACGCTGTGCCCGCCGTCGTCGAGTACTTGCAAGTCGCATTCTCGTTCGTGTCTACGGTCATGGTCGGTGACGTATCACCATAGGCGACCTGCCCTGATGGAGTTCCATTGGAAACACCAGGAGGGGTCGTATCGGGCTCCGGAGTATATTCAAATGCGCCGATATCCCACGCGGGACCATACGGACGAGGATTGCCAAGAATGTCTGTCGAGAACGGCGCATTTGCATCGAGGGACGGAGTCGATGTTCCTTGGTCACGAGCACCGGCATCCGATGACGCCAAAGCGTATTTTCCGTTCGGCGCGTCGAAGAACGTGAATGTCTGACTGAATCTGTCTGTTGCGGCAGAATTATAGTTCTGGAATGACGATAGATCTGTGGCGTTATAGCCCGAACCCGTCGCTCCACAGCCGCTGTTGAATGGTAGAGTCGTCGATGCGAACAGGTTGTTCACGTATGTCGTGATTTCTCCGTTACAGCCATAGCCATTCACGCCGAGCTGATTATCGTAAAAAGTGTTGTTGTAGATGGTAGATGAGGTCGCTTGGGGACTGTTGAGGAACAGGGCGCCTCCGTACTGCTGGTTAGAAGCGCCCGTTAGAACATTGTTCCAGATATGAAATTGGGCGTGATATGACTGGAAGCCCAGGATACCATAACGATTGTCATACGGGAGAACTTTCAGGATACTATCGGAAACATATATGACCGGATAGTATGGCAAACTGTCCAGGCTATAATCAAAGAATATGTCCCCGTCATTAAAGAAATCATCATCATTGTATATCTGTAGCCCATCAAAGCGGACAAAGGAGACACCCGCATCATCGATCATCTCCCCCCCGTTATCGCCATTGCTCAGAACGAGGGCATATCCTTGGGTGGGATCATAGTAACCGACATGTCGCTGAGAGGCGTTCGCCTCCGTAGTGCTTGAGGAGGGCGTATATATACGGAGATAGTGCGTAGAATCAGTGGTTATTCCACTCAGTGTTATATTGACCCCTATATCTGCTGATTTGTTGTCGTTATAACAAGGTATGTTGAGGATGTAGTTGCCGCCGACGAGATCGGAGGTGTTGAGAAAATTCGTCGACGTAGCATTTCCCGATATGCCTGTGCTGATAGCATTTCTCAATCCAGCGAACGCATGCGTGATGGAATTCACAGGAGCGGATGTCGTAGCGGTGACGGTGCCGCCGGTAGCGGTCTCGACGGTCCATTGAGTCGTAGAGACCTTGGTGGTGATGAAGACCCTGCCTACTCCGCCGTACGTTATGATGTCGCCTACGCCTGTCGATGAGGCAGTCTGAGCTGTGGAGAAGGTGGCAGTCGATGTAGCGCCAGATGTGGAGATAGTGACGGTCGGCGTGCCCGTCATATAATTCGTCGTCGTGTCGGAGCCGACAGAGTAGTAGACGTTCGTGGCTGCGGAGGCGTATGAGAAGAGAGCAAAAGATGAAAATATGGCGAACGAGAGGATCGCCAGGAGCCGAGGGAGACGCCGCGTGTCGCGAGTCATGGTAGGGATATTATCGCATATTATGAGACAAAGCGGCTGTGGATATCGGAGAAATCCGTGAGTAGTTTCGAAATATCGATACAGGATATACACAGGGAACTGCAGTTCAGACGGCTTTCATGGGCATGCGATCCGTAGTAAAATGGACTCTATCGATGACACCCGACCGGCTCAAGCCGTATAGAGAGGAGCGTCCCTGGGGCGATTTTATAGAATTCACGAAAGATCAGAGGTCAACAGTAAAGATAGTAACGGTTAAAAAAGGCGAGGCTCTCAGTCTCCAGTCGCATCAAAAGCGAGATGAGTTTTGGCATGTCATCGACGGCAGCGGTTGGGTGATCGTCGGCAATGTTCGTTCGGCCGCTCGCCCGGACGACGAGTTTTTTGTCCCCCGCGGAACGAAGCACCGCCTCGAAGGCGGCAGCGAGGACATTTCCGTCCTCGAGCTGTCGTTCGGCGAATTCGACGAGAGCGATATCGTCAGATTCGAGGACAAGTACGGTCGGGCGAGACCGAGCTGAGACAGGGATAGTCTGTCGGGTGGGCGCATCACAATCATATGAGAGAGTTCGCTATATTTTTAATACTTTTCGCTGTTGTCGTCTTCATCATCCTCGTATTCCGCACGATTTTTGGACGGAGCAGCAAGCGCCAAAGGCCAGAAGTCCGGCGCGAAAACGCGAACCCGATGATCAAGCCGGGCGATCACGATTGGCGGGCTCGAGGCGCTTTCAACCCAGCGGCTATACAGGACTCGACTGGTCGCGTTCACATGCTCTATCGCGCCGTCGGCGGCGACGGGCTCTCGCGCTTGAGCTATGCCTCGAGCGAGAGCGGCGCTTCTATCGACGACTCTCTCCCCTATCCTGTATTCGCTATCGAGAATCCGCGACAAAACCGCGACGAGGACGGTCCGTCGGGGCGCATCCGCCATTATGACCCCGTCATGTATCCTTCTGGCGGCTCATGGGGCGGCGTCGAGGACCCCCGGATGGTCTCGATCGATGGCACGATATACGTAACCTTCAACGCGTTCGACGGCTGGGACTATCTCCGCGTCGGCATCACCTCGATCAGCGAGGACGATTTTTTCCACAAGCGCTTCACGTGGTCAAAGCCCGAGCTCATATCACCCAAAGGCAAGCTCAACAAGAACTGGATGCTCTTTCCTGAAAAGATCAACGGCAAATTCGCCATTCTCCACAGCATCAATCCGAAAGTCCAGATAGAATATGTGGGCCGGCTCGAAGAGATCACCAAGGGCAGCCGCACGATAGAGAGCACGTACGGCGGCGGCCGGCCGGGCAAGGGCTGGGATACATGGGTGAGAAGCGCCGGGCCGCCGCCGGTCAAAACCGACCGCGGCTGGCTCGTCCTCTATCACGCGATAGACAAGCGCGAGTCTCATAAATACAAGCTCGGCGCCATGCTCCTCGACCTCAAAGACCCGACAAAGATCATCGCCCGAGCGCCCTCGCCTATCCTCGAGCCGGAGATGTGGTACGAAAACGACTGGAAGCCTGGCATCGTCTATGCCTGCGGCGCTCTCGTCAAAAAAGGAGAGCTTTACATATATTACGGCGGCGGCGACAAGCACGTCTGTGCCGCTCATACGCCGATCAAGCCATTACTAGACTGGATGCTTAAGAACAAAAACGCCTGATGTTCACCGTCACCCGCGATCCGAGGAATCCGATCATTTCGCCGAGCAAGAAATATCCCTGGGAAGCCTGGGCTGCCTATAATTGGTGTCCGGTGAGGGATGGCAAGGGGGGCAAGAATGGCGCGCCCATCCATGTCGCCTATCGCGCCCTCTCCGACGTCGAGCTCCTCTCCGAGCCGCGCATCAGAGTCTCGACAATCGCTCGGGCGACGTCGAAGAACGGTGAGGACTTCACCGACCGTTTGCCTTTCATCGTCGGCGACAGCGATTTTGACAAGTACGGCTGCGAAGACCCGCGGGTGACAAAGATCGACGACACGTATTACACGTTCTACACCGCCCTTTCGGCATATCCATTCTCGGCGGACGGCATCCGGGTAGCGGTCGCCTTGAGTAAAGACATGAAGACGGTGACGGAAAAACATCTCGTCACGCCCTGGAATGCCAAGGCGATGGCCCTCTTCCCCGAGAGGATAGGCGGCAAGCTCGCGGCCATCATCACCGTGAACACCGACAAGCCGCCGGCCGAGATCTGCTACGTCGAATTCGACAAGCCCGAGGATATTTGGTCGGCCGATCGCTGGAATGCCTGGCACGAAAAGCTCGACGCCCACGTCATCGGCCTACGGCGTCATCCCGACGATCAGGTAGAGGCCGGTGCGCCGCCTATAAAGACGAAATACGGCTGGCTCTTGATATATTCCCATATCGCCCACTATGCCGAGGGCCGGCCCGTCTTCGGCATCGAGGCGGCTCTCCTCGACCTCGAGAATCCGCGCCGGATCATCGGCCGGACGAAAGGGCCATTCATGGTGCCGGAGACATATTACGAGCTCACCGGCTTCGTGCCGCGAGTGATATTTCCGACAGGCGCGCTCCTCACCGGTGACAGGCTCGACATTTATTACGGCGGCGCCGACACTCATTGCGCCCGCGCATCTGTTTCCCTTGAAAAGCTCGTCCAGGCGATCCTGCCTGACGCCAAAAAAAGCTTTATTCGCTTCCCTGGTAATCCGATCATCGCGCCGCGAGAGGACAGACCATGGGAAGCTAACGGCACGTTCAATCCCGCCGCCATAGACATCGGCGGCAAGGTCCATCTCATATATCGCGCGGCGAGCCGCGACAACGTATCGAGCCTCGGCTACGCCGCTTCGAAAGACGGTTTCCTCATAGACGAGCGCTCCGATGCGCCGATATACGCCGGTCGGGCTGACTTTGAAGGCAAAGGCAGGCCGCAGAACGCCGGCTGCGAAGACCCGCGCATCGTCGAGATCAACGGCTGCATTCACATGACCTATACCGCATATGACGGAGCGACGCCGCGAGTGGCGGTGACTTCGATCGACGAAGCCGATTTCGCAAAGAAGCGCTGGGAAAAATGGTCAGCGCCCCTCGCCATATCCGATCCTGGCGTGCCGAACAAAGACGCCGCTATTCTGCCCGCCGAGATCGACGGCACCTATATGATCCTCCATCGCGTCGGAGACAGCATATGCGCCGACGCCGTGTCGAGCCTCGACTTTTCAAAAGAAAAGATAAAAAAGTGCATAGAGATCATGTCGCCGCGGCCGGGCATGTGGGACGGCAAACGCATCGGCAGCGCTGCGCCGCCGATACTCACCAAAGCCGGCTGGCTCTTGTTCTATCACGGCATATCGGAGACGGGCACATACCGCGTCGGCGCGGCGCTCCTCGACCGCGATCATCCGATCATCGTCAAAGCCCGGACCGCCTTGCCCCTCCTCGAGCCGCAAGAAGATTACGAGATCCACGGGACCGTCTCGAAAGTCGTATTCCCGTGCGGCGTTGTCGTGCGGCGTGGCATCGTCTATCTCTACTACGGCTGTGCCGATAGAGTCGTCTCGGTGGCGACCGCCCGACTTTCAGCTATCATAGATATGCTGACGGCATAACTACACGACATGAAAAGCGCATACATATTCGATCTCGACGGCACGCTCGCCGAGAGCAAGCAGCCGATGGACGATGAGATGGCCGGCATCGTGAGCCAGCTGCTCTCCCGCTCCAAGGTTGCTATCATATCTGGCGGCTCATATGACCAAATGTATCGCTCGGCCGTCTCTCGCCTGCCGAGCGGCGCACGGCTCGAGAATCTCTATCTCTTCCCTGTCTCGGCCAGCGCTTTTTACAAGTATTCGGGCGAAGCGGGCGCTGCGAGCGGGGCACTCGCAGCGCGGAACGGCTGGCAGGAAGTCTACGCCGACCGCTTGCCCGAAGCGGACAAAGCCAAGATCCGCTCCGTCATCCTCGACGCCGAAGCAAAGCTCGGCTTTGCCATAGCGAAAACATACGGCGACAAGATCGAAGATCGCGGCTCACAGATGACGTATTCTGCCCTCGGCCAGAGCGCGCCCATCGAGGTCAAACGCGCCTGGGATCCTGATCAAGAGAAGCGCCGGGCCATCGTCGATCTCGCCGCGCCATTTCTGACCGGCTACAATCTTGGCATAGGCGGCATGACGTCGATCGACGTGACCCGAGGCGGCACTGATAAAGGCTACGGCGTCCGGCAGATCGCCAAAGCACTCACTCTGCCGATAGAGTCGATGATGTTCATAGGCGACGCCCTCGACCCTGGCGGCAACGATTACCCGGCCCGAGCTACCGGCATCGAATGCTACGAAGTAAAGAGCGTCGCCGACACAAAAGCTTTCATCCGCCGGGCGCTCGCGGCATGATCGCCGCGCCCTGTTTCCATACATCGAAACAAGCGGCGTGGCTGTGCTAGAATGGAAATATGGAAATGGGCAAGCTCATCCTCGCGCGACACCACGAATCGGAATGGAATAAGCTCGGCCTCTGGACGGGCCGCCGCGACAGACATCTCACCGAATACGGTTTCCAGAAATCGGCCGAAATGGGCGAGCTCATCCGCGACATCCGCATCGATCGGGCTTTCGCTTCGATGCAAGTGCGCTCTATCGAGACGCTTTCCTCTATGCTCGAAGCGACGGGCAGGTCGAACATACCTGAAGAGCATTCAGCGGCCCTCGACGAGCGAGACTACGGCGACTATACAGGTAAAGACAAGTGGGCCATGCAAAAGCTCATCGGCGAGGAGCGCTGGGACAATCTCCGCCGCGAATGGGATTGTCCGATTCCGAACGGCGAGACCCTTAAAATGGTGTCCGAACGCGTTCTCCCCTACTTTCTAGAGACCGTGCTCCCTCATATCCGCAAGGGCGAGAACGTCCTCGTCGTCGCCCACGGCAATTCATGCCGGGCTCTCATCAAATATATCGAGAAGATATCGGACGAGGATATCAAGGACGTGGAGATGCCTTTTGGCGCCGTCTATGTGTATGACCTTGATAAAGCTGGCCATATGACTAAAAAGCAGACTCTGTCCGCGCCGTCGGACGTTAACGCATAACATATGAACAAAAAAGTATATGTGACCCGCATGATACCCGAGGCCGGGCTCAAAATGCTCCGAGACAAGGGCTATGAAGTCGACGTCAACCCGAGGGATC
>JAGWHV010000008.1 GCA_028866595.1 Patescibacteria group bacterium | reverse complement strand
ATCAAGCGTCATAGCCGCAAGGACGCTCTCCGAGAAAAGCCTCTGCGCAGGCCGTGAGGCCGAGCAGAGCGCGCGCCAGCAGGCGGCGACGCGGACTTTTTGAGGAGAGCACCCTGGAGGCTATGGCTGTTGAGAAAGCAGCTGCAATGCCTTATCCATCTGAGGATCCTGCCCATTCTTCACCTGCTCGTCGGTGATAGGCACGACGTAATCAGGAGTGATGCCTTGGTTCGATATCCAGGTGCCGTTCGGCGTGAGCCATTTAGCTATCGTGACCTTGAGAGAAGTATCGGGACTCAGATCGACGAGCTCTTGGACAGATCCTTTGCCGAAGGTCTTTTCCCCGACGAGCGCGGCTTTGCCATTCTGGGACAATGCGCCAGAGAGGATCTCCGCGGCAGAGGCGGTCCCGCCGTCGACGAGGATCACCATGTGGAGCTTGTTCGTAAATATGTCATAACCCTTGCTCCTATAGATATTCTCTGGCTGACCCTTGCCAAAGTCCTCGCGGACGACGACGTCCCCGGCTGGGAGGAACCAGGAAGCCATGTCGACGGCCGCGTCGAGATAACCGCCAGGATTGCCGCGAAGGTCGATAACGAGCTTGTGGTCTCCGGAATCGACGAACTGCTTGAGAGCCTGACGGAAAAGGTCAGCCGAGTTCTCGCTGAAGCTGTAGAGAGATATGACGAAGACGTCGCCTTTTTGCTGGGTGTCTATCTCCGGTAAATCGATCTGTTGGCGGATTATGGTGACGACGATAGGCACTTTGATATTGGCGCGGCCGAGTGTGAGGGTCACTGGCGTGCCGGCCTTGCCGCGAATGAGATTGACGGCTTCATCGGCAGACATACCCGAGGAGATCTTGTCATCGATCTTGAGGATGACATCGCCTGGCTTCACGCCAGCCTTGTCGGCTGGAGAGCCTTTGATGGGAGCAACGACCACGAGCTTGCCGTTCTGAATGCCGACTTCCATGCCGACGCCATCAAAGTTGCCAGCGATCTCGCTCGCGAATATCTTGGATTCCGTTGGCGGAAAGAATACGGTGTATGGATCGCCGAGAGACGAGACCATGCCCTGAATAGCGCCATAGACTTTATCCTGGTCGGACGTCGAGGTACCGACATATTTTTCCTGAATGATATTCCAGGCTTTCCAGAAGAGAGAGAAGTCGACGCTCGCGGGCTTTGCTTCGTCTTTGTTGACGATGGCCGTCGCTAAATTTTCAGCGGGCACGGATATCTGGCCTTCGTGCCAGCCAAAAGCAAAGGCGAGGATTATCGCCACGACAGCGAGAATGCTGAAAGAGACGCGTTTCGATGGATTCGTATGCATATGCGGCAGATTATAGCATGGTATCATTAAGGCTATATGGTTAATACGTACAAGTACAAGAGCGTGACGTGGGTCGACTTGCACTGCCCGACTCGCGACGAAGTACGCCAGGTGATGGAAAAGTATGACTTGAACCCGGCGGCGGCCGAGGAGCTCATCATGCCGACGCCTCGGCCAAAAGTCGAAAGATATGCCGATTCCGTCGCTCTTGTTCTCCACTTCCCTGCCTGGAAACATTCACAAAGAAATGTCGACGATGCGATCCAGGAGATTGATTTCGTCCTCGGCAAAGATTACATAATCACCTCGCGCTACGACGGCAGCGATCCTCTCCAGAAGTTCGCCAAAATGTTCGAGGTCAATTCCGTCCTCGACAAGAACGGCCTCGTCGGCGAGCATGCCGGCTATCTGTTCTATTACATGATGCGCGAGATCTACCATTCTCTCATCGACGAGCTTCAATCGGTCCGGGATATGCTCGAAGAGATCGAGAAAAAGATCTTCACCGGAGAAGAGCGCGAAATGGTCTTCGAGATATCGAAAGCATCGCGGGAGCTGCTCGCTTTTAAGCACGCCATGGCTCTCCATGGCGAAGTACTTAATTCTTTCGCTTCAGCCGCCAAGCAACTCTTTGGGCCAGAATACGGACATCACCTGGAGGCTATGACAAGCGAATATTCAAAAGTCGAGAAGACTATCCAGAGCCTCTATGAGCTTCTCCATGAACTGCGCGAGACGAACAATTCCCTCCTCGAGACCAAGCAGAGCCAGAGCATCATGACGCTCACGGCGATTACGTTCATCATAGCCATTCTCGGCATACCGATCGCCCTTTTCGAGATCAATTTCAAGTATGCGCCGATCCTCGGCATGCCTGATGACTTCTGGGTATTCAGCGGCGGCTTGGCGGCGCTCGGCATCGGCTTTGCTGCTGTCCTCGCCCACAAGAAATGGCTGTAACGATCGAGTATGGAAATATTCCTGCATAACACCCTTTCGGGTAAAAAAGAGCTGTTCAAGCCTCTTAAAAAAGGTCATGTTGGCATGTATCACTGCGGCCCGACAGTCTATTGGGACCAGCAGCTCGGCAACATGCGGGCGATGGTCGAAGCAGATCTTATCCGGCGGACGTTCATGCTCGACGGCTACGACGTGAACTACGTGAGGAATTACACGGATGTCGGCCATCTCACCGGCGATAATCAGGGTGATGCCGATACGGGCGAAGACCGCATGGAAAAAGCCGCTCGCCGCGAGCACGCCGCTCCCGAAAAGATCGCCGACAAATATATCGCTAATTTCGAGCGTGATATCGCCTTGCTTAATATTCTGCCCGCCACTCATTCGCCGCGCGCGACAGAGCACATCGCCGACATGATCGACATGGTGAAGACGCTTATCGACAAAGGCTATGCATACGTCACGCCTCTCGCCGTCTATTTTGACGTCACTAAATTCAAAGACTATACGAAGCTGTCCGGCCAAAAGCTCGACGACCTCGAATCAGGCGAGGGTCACGGCAGCATCGCGAGCGACCCGAATAAAAAGCATCCGCAGGACTTCGCGCTCTGGTTCTTGAAGACTGGCGTCCACACGAACGCTCTCCAGACGTGGCCGTCGCCGTGGGGCGAAGGCTTCCCTGGCTGGCATATCGAGTGCTCGGCGATGAGTAAACATTTCCTCGGGCCGACTCTCGATATCCATATGGGCGGCGTCGAGCACGTGTCGATTCACCACACGAACGAGATCGCTCAATCAGAAGCGGCTAATGGCGTCACGTTCGTCGACTACTGGCTCCATAATGAGCACTTGGTCGTCGATAACAAGCGAATGGGCAAATCCGAGGGTAACGCCCTCGTCGTGCCCGATGTCGTCGCAAAAGGTTTCGATCCTCTCGCATTGCGCTATTTTTTCCTCCAAGCCCATTATCGCTCCAAGCAGAATTTTACATGGCAAGCGCTCGAGGCATCCCAGACTGCTTTGAAAAAAATGAGAAAGGCCGTCGTCGGCGCGGCAGACGGTGGAAAAATAGACAAGAGCTACCAGGAAGGATTCCTCACCGCCGTACACGACGATTTCAATTTCCCTGCTGGCCTAGCGGTCGCGTGGGAGGTCATAAAAGACCCGAAGCTCTCTGACATGGACAAGAGGGCCACCTTGCTCTATTTCGACAAGGTCTTCGGCCTTGAATTGGGCAAAAAAGAGGAGCTCGCCATCCCCGCCGATGTCCAAAAACTGCTCGACGCGCGCGCTGCCGCCCGCATCGGCAAAGATTTTAAGAGATCGGACGAACTCCGCGACGAGATCAGCCGTCTTGGCTACGAGGTCAAAGACTCACCGAACGGCCAGATCATCGCGAAAAAATAAAAATCGCCATCTCTGGCGATTAGGTTATCCGAGGAACGAACGGAGCCACGGTGTTGTATTCTCGCAAGGCGAGCCGCCTCGTCCTGCGATCGTATTCATACACGGTGATCCCGCAATTCTTGGGCGACTGACCCTGCGGCCAGGCGAGCGCCTGCTGATAGCTCCAGCGCTCGAGCGTCGAGCGAAACGCGCGGATCGTGCCGCCGTGGGTGCAGATCCAGACGCTCTCGCCTGCGCGACTCCGTTTGAGAGCTTCGTAGAACATGCGGACGCGGCTGACCACCTGGCATATGCTCTCGCCGCCCGGCGGCACCGCGAAAAATCCCCCGAACGTCTTCCAGTACTCGTGAAGCCACGGAAAGGCTGCTTCGGCCTCGGCTTGGGTCATGTCATATGCCCAACCCGGATCGCGCTCGCGGATGAAGGGGTTCATCCGCACGTTGATGCGACGCCGCTCGGTCTTGGAGAAGGCGCTAAGCATTCCCTCGGTCGTCTGGACGGTCCGCTTGTAGCCGGAATGATAGATGAAATCCGGCGCGCCGAACCGCTCTCGCATATATGCGCCCGTCCTTTCGGCCTGACGATGACCCTCCTCGGTAAGAGGGATCTCGTGATCGGGGATGCCTTTGACTGTCTTGCGGGCTTCCTCGTCGGCAAAATACGTGGTACCCTTGCCGTCTTTAGCCTTATTCCGAGCGGATTCACCGTGCCGGATCAATATGAGCTGTCTTGGTTTGTTCATGTGCTTTGTTTTTGATACTACACGCAATCCCCATTTTTTCAACAGGTTAAGCGCTCTTTTAAAAGTACGATAGCGATGCCTTGGGTGTAGAATAGAAGCACCATGCAACGCAAAGGCGATCACATCCGCATACCGCCCCAGTCTGTCGAGGCCGAGCAAGCGCTCCTCGGCAGCGTCTGCCTTCGCCCCGAAGCCATCCACGAAGTCACCGACATCGTCCGCGAGGAGGATTTTTACTCCGACAAGCATCGTGTCATCTGGCGCGCCATGATGGAGCTCATGGGCAAAGGCGAACCGATCGACTTGCTCTCGCTCTCATCACGACTCAAGGACAAGGGCGAGCTCGATCGGGTTGGCGGTGCCTCCTATCTCTCGGAGCTCGTCCAGCTCGTGCCATCTGCGTCGAATGTCCGCCATTATGCTTCGATCGTTCAAAAGAAGAGCATGATGCGCAGGCTCATTGAGGCAGGCGAGCACATCACGAGCCTTTCCTTCGAAGAGCGAGGCGAGCTCGAGGAGATCATCGACGACGCCGAAAAAAGCTTGTTCTCCGTGACCAACTCGATCGGCACCCACAAATTCATCGAGCTCAAAGACACCCTCGGCGAAGCTTGGGAGCGCCTCGACAAGCTCCACAATTCCAAAGACGAGCTCCGCGGCGTGCCGACGGGGTTCAAGGGCCTCGACAACAAGCTCTCTGGCTTCCAGAAATCAGATCTCATCATCCTCGCCGCTCGGCCTTCGATGGGTAAGACTTCCCTCGCCCTCGATATCGCCCGCAAAGCCGCCGTCGAGCACAATATTCCTGTCGGTATATTCTCCCTTGAGATGAGCTCCCAGCAGCTCGTCGACCGCATGCTCGCCGCCGAAGCCCGCGTCGACGCCTGGAAGCTCCGCACGGGCAGGAATCTCTCGATAGAGCACGATTTCGGGCGTATCCGCGATGCTATGGACAAGCTCGCCAAAGCGCCTATATTCATCGACGACCAGCCGGGCAACAACATCCTCAAGATGCGCGCCATCGCCCGCCGTCTCAAGGCCGAGAAGAATCTTGGCCTCATCATCGTCGACTACCTCCAGCTCATGACGCCTGTCCAGTCGATCAATTCGGACAACGTCGTCCAGCAAGTCACAGAGATATCGCGCGGCCTCAAAAACCTCGCTCGCGATCTCGATGTGCCCGTGATCGCCCTTTCCCAATTGAACCGCGCCGTCGAATCCCGCGGCGGCAAGCCTCGTCTCTCCGACCTCCGCGATTCCGGCTCGATCGAACAGGATGCCGACGTCGTCATGTTCATCCATCGCGAAAAGGACGAGTCGGGCGAGCAAGCCCGTTCACGCGAGGCCACCATCCTCATAGAAAAGCACCGAAACGGCCCGACCGGTGAAGTCCAACTCGTCTTCGATTCTGACAAGTCGACGTTCTTGCCCGTCGAAAAAGCCGACTTCGGCGAATTCGTGCCAGCCCAAGACGGATCTTTCTAAGACACGAAGTCAGAGAGTAGGAAAGAATGCATATGCGGAGAGACTAGGAGGCGGCCCGGGTTCGGACCGCCTTTGGCGGCCGGTCTCTCCGCATATGCATTCTTTCCTGCTCTTTCGCTTGGTATACTAGAAAGACCAGTTATGGATCACATCAACCGACTAAGCGACTCGCTCCGGCAATTTCCCGGCATCGGCCCGCGCCAAGCCAAGCGATTCGTCTATTTTCTTCTTGGCGCATCCGACAGCTACCGCGCCTCCCTCGCTCGAGAAATCGTCGAACTGTCCGCGCATGCTGCGATCTGTTCTTCGTGCTATCGGTTCTTCGACAATAAGGGCGTCGCCGAGACGCCTCTCTGCGCCGTCTGCCGCGACGCGTCCCGCGACAAAGAGTCGCTTATGATCGTCGCCAAAGACGTCGACCTCGACGCCGTCGAAAAGAGCAAGGTCTACAGCGGCTATTATTTCGTTCTCGGAAACACCCTTTCTCTCGTCGATAAAGACCCCGACGCAAAGATCCGAACGAAGGAGCTCATCCCCGCCATAGAGCAGCGCGCTAAAGCTGGCCTCAAAGAGATCATCCTCGCCCTTTCCCTCAATGCCGAAGGCGAGCACACTCGAGAATTCGTCGAAAATCTGATCGCTCCTCTCATCCGAGCGCACCGATTGAAAGTCTCCATCCTCGGCCGCGGCCTCTCTACCGGTACCGAGCTTGAATATTCAGACGCCGAGACAATCAAAAACGCCCTCATCGGGCGCAAACAAGAGACACTCGTGTAAGGTGAGAGGCGCCTTCTGGCAAGCTCCGAGAAAAGACTCTGCGCAGGCCGCGAGGCCGAGCAAAGCGCGCGCCAGCAGGCGCGACGCGGACTTTTCGAGGGGCTTTGCCAGAAGGCGCCTTACTCCTTCGCGAGAGGCAATCTGATAGTGAATAAGGAGCCGCGACCCACGCCCTCGGAGCGCGCCCAGATCTGGCCATCGTGCCTTTCGATTATCTCCCGGGCCATGAAGAGACCGATGCCCATACCCTCGGTATCGACCGTCTTCGCCGCGGCGCTCCGCCAGAATTTACTGAACATGCGGGGCAGGTCTTCTTTGGCTATGCCGATGCCGCTGTCTTTGACTTCGATATAGACGCCGGAAGCATCGTGGGAAACAGAGACAGAGACATCTCCGCCTTCAGGAGTATATGTGACGGCGTTCTCGGCGATGATCTGCAAGGCAAACGCCATCCTACGGCGATCGACGCTCACGGCCGCCGATTTCGGCGGGCACGAGAGAGCGACGGAGACGCGTTTGTCTTGAGCCCGCTCACGTATGCCCTGAACGGCCTTGGCGACGAGCTCGCAAGGATCTGTCGCTTCGAACTCGTAACCATACGACGAGCCGCTCGCGCGCTGGAGACTGACGAGCATATCGGTGAGACCGACAAGGTGCTCGCTCGCGTCCTCTATCTCCCCTATCGCCGCTCGCTCGCGAGCAGATCCAGGATCAGTCGCGGATGCGGCCTGGCGCTCGATGATCTCGGATGCCCACTTGATCCGAGTGAGTGGCGTCCTGAATTTGTGAGTGACGACGGTGATGAATTCGTATTTGAGATTCTCGAGCTCGCGCATCTTCTCCCAGATATAGCCGCCGAAGAAAACGATAACGAGCGAAGCGGCGAGCGGCACGAGCCAGCTCGGCGCCGTCGGATAAAAAGCGAGGAGCAGGCTATTGCCGGCTTCGGCGCCGACGATGAAGAGCCCCGTACCGATGACGAAGAGAGCATAACCGAGCGCTCGGCGGGCGGCCTGCTTGATATCCATGATGTCATAGCGAAGCGTGCCGTATGCGAGCGGCACTATGGAAAGATTGAAAAGCGACGAGTATATCGGATCGAACGGTATGTCATATGCCAGGAAAAAGCTCGTGGCGCAGAGAGGAAATCCTATGAGGATCGCCGCCATATAGTACGCGAGCCGATTGCGGTGAGCGGCATCGGACATCGCGTACGACTTGATGAGCATCCGCATGATAAGGCCGAAGCCGGCGGCGAAATAGAATACGAAGAGCCAGAAAAGATCGCCCGCTTGATAATAATCGGGAAAATAAAGCTTGGGCGCCGATGCGAGGATAAATCCGTCGGGCCGCAAGACATAAAGGACGATAAGAGCGACGCCGACAGCATAGAGGCCGATGATCGTTGACCGATATTCTTTTACTTTTTCAAGGATGGCGGCGATCCAGTGGGCGGTGAGAGCGATCACGCATATAAGCGAGAGCGATAGCATGAGTATCGTCCGCGAAGCTTCCGGGTCGGCGGTACCTGTGCCTATGGCGTAGGAGACTTGATATATGCCGATAGCGAGAGTGAGGAGGAGAAAAAGGATATGCGAAGTCTTGCGCGAGCTTTTGAGATAGACCCATATGCCGAAAAGCGCGGTGATGACAAAGAAGAATCCGTATATCGCGTCGGTAATGAGGAGCGGGATCATTTCTTACGCTTGATCACTCGTAAGGCTGCTGCTTTTATGTGGCTCGCTCCCATGCCGTAATACTCGATGAGCTCTTCGGGCGTGCCGGATTGGCCGAAGCGGTCGCGAACGCCGACGAATTCGACGGGCATAGGCGCGTTCGCGGCCAAAAGCTCGGCCACAGCCGAACCCATGCCGCCGGCGATCTGATGCTCCTCGACAGTGACGACGGCGCCGGCCTGCTTGGCAGCGCGGAGAATGGTGTCGGCGTCGAGAGGCTTTATCGTCGAGAGATTGACGACGAGAGCGCCGATCTTTTCATGCTCGAGCTCGCGGGCGGCGAGGAGAGCTTTATGGACGAGAGCGCCCGTGGCAATGATCGCGACATCGGGAGCAGCGGCGATCGGCTCGAAATATATGCGGGCCTTCCCGATCTCGAAAGGCGAATCCTCGGTAGTGATAATGGGTGTTTTCTCTCGGGCAAGGCGGATATAGACGGGCGTGCTCGTCCGAGCGGCGGCAAGCGTGGCTTTGCGGGCTTCTATGGAATCGCAGGGCGAGATGACGACCATCCGCGGCAAGACGCGGGTGATAGCGATGTCTTCTATCGCTTGGTGCGAGCCTCCGTCGGGCCCGACGGAAACGCCTGTGTGCGAGCCGGCGATCTTGACCGGTCGATTGTTATAACAGACAGTCGTGCGGACTTGCTCCCAATTGCGGCCCGGTGAGAACACGCCGTACGAACTTATGAAAGGTATCTTGCCCATAGCCGCCATGCCGGAAGCCACCGTCACGAGATTCTGCTCGGCCACGCCGATCTCGACGAAGCGCTCGGGGAATTTCGCCTTGAAAAGATGCATCTGCGTCGATTCGGTGAGATCAGCGCAGAGACCGACGATGCGCGGATCAGCCTCGCCTGCCGCGAGCAGGCCCTCGCCGAAGCCGCGCCTGATCGGCGCCTGCTCGACATCGGCGTCGAATACTTTCGGATTGAGTTTTTGGCTCCGCGATATCATATTATCTTCAAGAATATCGCCCCGAGAGCGACGATGGCAATAAGGGCCCATACCACATTCACGATGACGAGTTGGCTATCTCTTTTGGTCATGGCGATGACGACGAGGCCGACGCTGCCAGTGAAATTGAGGATTTGATATGAAGGGCTCGAAGCGCCGAGAAATCCGTAGCTCACAGCAAAATAAGCGGTGATCGTCGCGACCACTCCATACCAGCCGAACCATTCTATATATGCTTTTTTATTCATGTTCGCTTCGTATGCGACCGCCGAGAGTGCGGAGCTCGCGGAGAGCCATCGCCGCCTCTTCCCTATTCGGCGCTTTGCCGTGCCATTCATATTTACGTTCGAATTCGGCGACGCCTTTGCCCGGTATCGTATGGGCGACGATCATCGTCGGTTTTTCGAACACAGCTTTTGCCGTCTCGAATGCTCGGACGATCTCGGCAATATCATGCCCGTCGATCTCGATGACGTGCCAGCCGAACGTGATGTATTTCTCGACAAAAGGCTCGAGAGGCATGACATCCTCGGTGTAGCCATCGATCTGGATGTTATTCCTGTCGACGACGGCGATGAGATTGTTCAAGCGCTCTTTGCCGGCGAGAAGCGCCGCCTCCCATGTATTGCCAGCATCGTGCTCGCCATCGCTTGTAAAGCAATATATCCGCCGCTCGGTCGCCCTACCAGCCTCGCGGCCGCCCGCGTCTATCCTGTCAGCGAGAGCCATGCCGACGGCTTGCGACATGCCGGAGCCGAGAGGCCCAGACGAATTTTCGAGCATAGGCAAGAATTCGCGGTGCGGGTGGCCTTGGAGGCGCGAACCCAATTTGCGAAGCGTCTTGAGCTCGGAGACCGGAAAATAGCCGCTGTGAGCCATAGTGGCATAGAGCACCGGGCAGATGTGGCCGTTCGAGAGCACTACCCTATCCCGACCCGGCCAATCGGGCCTTTTCGGGTCATGCCGGAGCACGTGCATATAAAAAGCAGCAAAGACATCGGCCATGCCGAGAGGCCCTGCAGTGTGACCGGAACCGGCTTCGAGGAGCATGCTCACGATCGATTCGCGGATCGCGTTCGCGCGAAGCTCGGTATCTTGTATGTCTGAAGCTGAAAGGGGCATAATGTCCGGCTAGAGCGCCCGGAATGCTTCTAGTGTACCAAGAAAATCGCCGCTTCCGAAGAGCGCGCTACCCACAACCAATCGATTAGCGCCAGCCGATACGGCAAGAGCGGCATGTTCGAGCGTCTCTCCCCCATCGACAGATATGACGAGGTCAGGGTATGCGGCCCGAAGCGCCCGGACGAGATCAAGAGAACGCGGGCTCCACGGTTGGCCCTGGAAACCGATCTTCTCTATGCCCATCACTTGGACGAAGCGGATATGCGAGATGATATCGGCTATAGACCGAGCGGTGGTTGCCGGATCATCAGACGGCATAAGAGCGACGCCGATCTCGACGAGGTCGCCATAATCGCGGACGATGCTCGCAAGCTCGGCGTCATCGACGGACGCGCGGTGGACGACGATCCGCGAAGCGCCAGCAGATATGAAATCGGGTATTTTTTCATGAGCGCCGCGGGTCATGAGATCGAATTCGAAGTCGACGTCCTCCCAGTGGGGCAAGGCCGCTTCCTGGCTCACGACGCTCTCGAATATCTGATCCGTCGAACCGCTCGCGCCTTTAAGATACGGCCACGTCCGACTCGGCACGTACGCTCCGTCACATATATCTATCTGGACGATGGGCGCGTGACCGGCGACGATATCAAGCCCGCGAACAAGCTCATCGTATGATCTCGGCAATATGGCGGGGATGATCTCTGTCATATCAAACGTGAGCGATATTGAAAAGCTTGGCGATGCGGCGCTTGTGGCGCTCTTCGCCCGAAAACGGCGTCGCCAACCAGAGATTCACGGCATTGAGAGCTTCAGCCGGCGAAAGGAACCTCGCACCGAGAGAGAGGACATTGGCGTCATTATGCTGGCGCGAGAGTCTGACAATATCGGTATTGCCGCCATAATAGACAGCGGCGCGGACGCCGTAAAATTTGTTAGCGCATATTGCCTCGCCCTGGCCTGAACCGCCAAGAACGATTCCGCAGACCTCCGCGGCTCCTGGATTATGCGATATCTCTTTGGCAACGAGAGATACGAAGTCCGGATAGTCGTCGTCGGGCGTATATTCCTTGGCGCCTAAATCACGTACCTCGTGGCCTGCGAGAGAGAGATGCTCGACGAGATATTTCTTCGTCTCGAAACCAGCGTGATCTGATGCGATGAGTATCTTCATGGGAGCGATTATGCTTGCCCCGCTTTAATGACGTGCGAGACGAGGGTATGAGTGTACCCCATCTCGTTGTCGTACCAGCCGAGGACTTTGACGAGAGTGCCGTCGACGACGCGGGTCATTTTGAGGTCGGCGATCGAAGCGTGCGACTCCCCGAGGATGTCCGACGAGACGAGCTCTTCGTCCGTCGTAGCGAATATGTCGCGCCAGCGCGCTTCGCCGGAAGCTTTCTTGAGGATGATGTTCACCTCATCGGCCGTTGTCGGTCGCTTGGCGATGAACGTGATATCGACGATCGAGCCGGCGACGACAGGGACGCGGATCGATATGCCGTCGAATTTACCCTCGAGCTGGGTCAAGGCTTTGGTCGTGGCGATCGCCGCACCTGTCGACGTCGGCACGATGTTCATGGCCGCCGCCCTGCCTTCTCGCCAATCTTTCTTGGCTGGGCCATCGACGATCGACTGCGAAGCGGTATAGCCGTGGACAGTGTTGAGGACGGCTTTCTCGATGCCGATCGCCTCGTCCAGGATGGTGATGATCGGCGAGCCGGCATTCGTCGTGCACGAAGCGTTCGAGGTGATCTGGCATGTCTTGAATTTGTCCTCGTTCACGCCCATGAGGATCGTCGCTCCGGATACGCCCGGCGTCATTGATTCGCCCTGCCCTCCTTTCGCGGGCGCCGATATGACGACGCGGCGGGCACCGGCATCGAGGTGGACTTTGGCTTTATCATATGAGGTGAACAAGCCTGTCGATTCGACGACGACGTCGATACTCATTTTTTTCCAAGGTAGTTGAGCCGGATCGCGCTGACTCAAGAACATGATCTTCTCGCCGTCAACCAGAAGGTACGGATCGCTGCCTTCGACGGCTTGGACATCGAAAGGCGATGTTCGATAGACGGTATCGTGTTTGAGAAGGTATGCCATATTCTTGATGTCGCCGAGATCATTCACAGCGACGACCTCGATCTCGTCGCGCTCGCGAGCGACCTTGAGAAATGCCCGGCCGATCCTGCCGAAGCCATTGATCGCCACACGGATTTTTTTCTTTTGGAACATGTCGGATTCTATGGATTAAACTTATCAGTTTTTATTATAGCATTGGCGGACGTTATGGAGTCGTGCTCGTAGCTGTCGTCGTTGCATCCGTTACTGTCAGTATATCGGGCGTAGATGTCGCTACGTCTGCGGTGGTCGTAGCGACAGTCGTCGTCGCTACGTCTGGGGTGCTCGTGGCCGTTACTGTCAGTATATCGGGCGTAGATGTCGCTACGTCTGCGGTCGTCGTGGCAGTAGTGGCAGTAGTGGTGGTGGTCGTAGTCGCCGCCGTCGCAGGCGTGTCCGTCTGCATAGGCGCCGTCGTTACGGCTGTCGTCGAGCCGTCAGCGACTGATGCTGGCTCCACGGCTTGCGGCGTCACGGAAGGTGTCGCTTGAGTGACGAGGCTGCCAGAGACGCCTGTCGCTGGCGCTGTTACAGGCGGCGTGCTCGAAGCAGCCGTCGGACATGCGCCAGCCGTTGTCCTCGGCTGGCCACCGGCGATTGACAAGCAATATGGATCGCCGGTGAGCTGGTCATAGAGGGTGATGCCGGTGCGCGAGCCTTCCGAACCGATGGTCAAAGCGCCGACGGAGGCAGAATCGATCGTCGCGTTCTTGATATAAGCGACGTCCGCCGTGAGCGAGCTCACGATCGCATTCTGGATATAAGCGATGCCGTTCTGGAGTTTGAGGCCGACGGTCTCGAGAAATGCGACGATCTGGTTCGAAAGATCTGATGACCAGACAATCGTCTGCGTCGTCGTCGCTTCTGTGGTCGTCGCAGATTCGACCGCGAGAGCGGATGTCGGCGACGCGGCATTCGCCGCCTGATTCGCCTCTTGGCTCTGGAGAGCGGCGATCTCGGCGGTCGTCGTGGCAAGGCTCGACTTCAAAGCGGCGATGTCTTCCGTATTCGAAGCGACTTGAGCGGTGAGAGCATCCAACCTGGTCGCGAGCGCGGCTTCGTTCGAGAGGACGAACGTCGACATCTTGGCGAGATCTATGCCCTGGCCTGTCGCGTCGAGTACGTCCGTAGGCGTCGTCGAGCCAGCGGCGCCGACAAGAACGAGCCCATTCGTCGCCATGACGCCATTCACTTGGAGCTTGTACCCCGGCGTCGAGGTTCCAATGCCCACGTTGCCGGCGCCATCGATAGCGAACTGGCTCTGACTGAAATTCTGTTTGACGGTGACGAAGACATCTATCAAGCCTTGGTCAAGGGCGCCACCCGACCACGGTTCAAGGGCGATGCCGACCGTCTCTTCGGAGCCGCTCGCTTTCTTACCAACGCCTGGCACCGATGAGAGAGCGATCCTGTCGCCTATGACGATATCGCCGCCTTGGCCATTCACTTTTACAGGGACGCGACCGGAGAGAGCGACAGGTCTCGTCGAGCTCGAATTCGCAGAGAAACGATCAGAGCCACCAAGGACTAGACCAGGATTAGTCGAGATGACGCCAAAGATACTATCACCGACTCCTGCCTTGAGAAGACCATATTTCGTGTTGGGATCAAGCCTGACGATGTCGCCGGCGGCGATGGTCATGTCAGATGCTTGGTAGTCTTCAGCTACGTCGTAATTACCAGCAGCAGCAGTATTGTAGTAGAGCTCGCCTGCGGTCGTACCGCAAGCAACCGAAGCCGTACCAGCTCCCCGATCAAGACAGAGCGAGCCTGAAATCGTGAGAGTCGATGTCGGCGTCGATGTGCCGATGCCGACTTTCCCTGCGCTTACCGGAGTAGAAGAATCGCTTCCTCCATTGTAAAGGCCCGTGCCATAGATCAAGTTACCGATGTTCAGCTGCTGGCTCCCCGTCGACGACGCCAAATCGACATTCTGGCCGATCGCCACGTTATATCCGCCAGTCGTATTCGAATATCCCGACGCATAGCCGATGAATGTGTTGTAATCGGAGCTGGTCGCCACCTGCTGGCCGGCGTATGAGCCGATGTACGTGCCTCCCTGGCTATAGTAAGCGCCTCCTCCCTCGGCCGCGGCGTAGCCGATCGCGACGGTGTTCGTTGCGGATGTATTGGCATAGAGGGCGTAACCGCCCACTACCGTGTTGTCCCAACCCGTCGTATTGCTGTACATAGCCAGGCTACCGACAGCAGCGTTAAAGCTACCTGTCGTACTATAGTTGAGCGCGTTCGAACCAAATACGCTGTTATTGTTACCAGTAGTATTGGCGCCGAGAGAAAATATACCTTCAGCGGTGTTATCGCCGCCGCTCGTGTTGGCCTCGAGAGCGTAGAACCCTGTTGCTGTGTTACCGTCACCTGTCTGATTACTGGACAAAGCGTCGACGCCCGCGGCTGTATTGTCGCCACCGTTCGAGTTCTGTGCGAGGGCCATATAACCCGTTGCGGTGTTGTTAGGGCCTGATGTATTCAAGTAAAGCGCCCCGTAACCATTCGCGGTGTTCGAGCCACCGCTCGTGTTGTCGAGAAGGGCCCAGAAACCAGTCGCGGTGTTACCAGTACCTGTCGTGTTGTGATTGAGAGAACCGTAACCCACTGCCGTCTCTTGTTGACCCGTAGTATTGAATGCGCCAGCGCCTTCTCCGACAAAAGTGTTCTGGAGCGTCGATGTCGACGCGCGCAATTCGAAAGAGACGTTACCGAGAGGGTCGCGCAGCGTGAGCACCGGCGAGCTCGTCGCCGAACCGACGATGTCGAGGCGGGACGACGGATTCGTCGTGCCTATGCCGACGTTGCCGCCGTTCATAGCAGTAAGGGCAACTGAACCATTCGGTGAAAGGTAAACACTACCGCTACCTCCATTCGTTGCTAGGGTAAGCGCACCGCCGCTTCCCGCTTGGACGGTGAGACCGGCTCCAGTCGTGTCATTGATAAGATTGTTACCGACAGTGACAGTGCCGCGAATAAGAGCGTTGCCTTGACCATCATTAGTGATAGTCACCGAGTTCGCCGAGCCGTCGCCGTTTGTGAGTTTGATGATGCCGGTATGCGTCGCATCGCCAAACGTCGCAGTCGACGTAGCTGTAAAGGTCCCGCCGATAAAAGCGTTACCCGAGGCATACAAGCCGCCTTGGACAGAAAGAACCTGCGACGGCGTCGTCGTACCGATGCCCACGCTCCCACTCACAATGAGATTGTTCGAGCCGGCGTCATTGCTATTGGTCGCATACGACCCGATCGACACTCCTCCGCTCTGGGCGATGAACATGCCGTTCGATATCGTGCCGCCGGTCGAATTCGACCAGCTCGAGCCGTGGCCAAAATAGAGGCCACCATTCGCGCCTTCGATCGAAGACGGCGCACTCACGCCGAGCGAGTCCTCATTACCAAGGAGCAAGAACTGGCCGCCAGAGAGGCCCGTGACGGCGAGAGCATGCGAGCCCGTGCCGCCGATGACCGTCTGTTGATTCGGCGTCGTCGTCCCAATGCCGACGTTACCGCCAGAAGTCACACGGACACGCTCGCTTCCGCCTGCAGTCAAAGTGAGATACTGCCCTGATGGCGCGGCAAGGTCGAGCGGCAAGCCGGTCGAGATAAGGCGCGCGAGAGAGATGTCGGTGCGCACTTCGGTATCGAGCGAGCCGGCATTCGACGTAATCGTCAAGTCAGGATTGTTGGTCGAACCCAGTATGAGTTCATTGTTCGTACCGAACGAATACGAGTTGTTACCGCCATTGACCACAAGGCTCGCCGACGGCGATGTCGATCCGATGCCGACGTTGCCGCCGTTGGGGTTGAGGTTAAGGTTCGCATATGTCGAAAGGGCCCCCGAATTTGCATATGACTGGATCCAGCTATTACCTGATGCGTCTTGACCCATATCAAGGACGTTCGAGGCGAATCCATTTGATATGCGCAGACCGCCAGTACCCGCTGAGCCCGAATTTGCAGGAGAAGCGGCGCCAGACTTGTGCACATCAAGCAGGCCGCCAGGGTTTGTCGTTCCGATGCCCACATTGCCGTTTTGCAAGAACGACATGATAGGGGTCAAAGCGTCGTTCTTCAAGACGCTCAGCACTCCCACATTATTGTTGAGGTAGAAATTGTTGCCGCTCGTGCTTATCAATCCCAAGTACGGCGACCCATTGGCTTTGCTGATATCGAGAGAGTCTCCCGAGGAAGTATATGCATCCAGCTTCGCGCCTGGAGTCGAGGTACCGACGCCGACGTCCCCGCTGCTCGCCACCGTGAGCACCCTGCCGCTCGAACCGCCGAGCCAAAGGTCGCCTTCACTCGGCGACTGCCTCATCTGCACGCCGATGCGCCCTGTCACAACACCGTTCGCGAGGAGGCTTATCGACTCGACCTGGCCGGTCGCATTGCCGTAGTCGACATCGACGCCCTGCCCGCTGGTATACGAGGAGATGGAAAGCTTGCCCATAGGCGTCGATGTGCCGATGCCGAGATTGCCCGTCGTATCGATGACCTCACTCGGCGTCGGAGAATTGTTGATGCCGAATGCGATCGGATAGCTGCCTTCGGTCGTGAGATAAAGCGCCGGCGTGGAGAGACCGGTAAGCGGCTTTTCCGTAGTCTTGAGCGCACCGATCGTATTGCCGCCAACAGCGAGCTCCAAGCGTGCTTGGGTGTTGTAATCAGATGCGGTCGTGTCTGGGTTACTGATGAAGACATTCGTGTTACCGTGCTGGGATTTCTCGACCTGAAGCAATCCTTGGGTCGGCGACGTTGTGCCGATGCCGACGTTGCCGGAGCTGTTGATGAACATCGCTGTCGTACCGTTTGGAGTCGTCGGGAAAGCAGCTGTGTTATTGACGACGAACTGGAGCGCACCGCCCACCCCGGAATTGCCACCGACGATATAGTTCACGCCATTGTTACCGAGCTGGAGCTCTCCGATGGCGTTGCTCATCGCGCCGAGGTACGTTGAATAGGTGTTACCACCATATCCAGACGGCGACAGCTGAAGCGTAGGAGTCGACGCGTAGAGGTTCAGCTGAGATTGCGGCGAGCTCGTTCCAATGCCGACGTTTCCTGTCTGGAGCACGTCGAGTATCGGACTGCCGTTCGGACCGTTGATGATCCTAACGTCCTGAGTGCCCTCCGACGTCCCTTCCATCGAGAGAGTTATGCCGGCGCTGCCTGTGCCCGCCGATCCGTTGGCATAGCTGATGAGGTCGAGCCTTTTGTTATATTCGCTATAACCAGTGTTCGAGCCGCCGAGCATGACGTAAGCGCCTTGATTAGAGCTGCCTGTTCCGTCGTTCCTGAATTGGATGCCGCCGCCGCCTGTCGAACCGAGGTTCTCTACGACTTGTTGATACCATTGAGCATTGTTTTGGCTTATATCAAGAGCCCGAGCCGGAGCGGCCGTGCCTATGCCAACGCTGCCCGCAAAATATCCCGTGCCGGATACGGAGAATGCCTGGGCCGGCGACGAAGTGCCGACGCCGACGTTTCCGGAAGAATTCGCATTGATGGCAAGCGGCGAGCCGACGCTGTCTATCCCCGTGGTATAAACGTCAGACCAACGAGCCGTCGAGGTGCCGTTCGTCCTGCTGTTGTCGGAGTCGGGCGCGATGCCGCTCGCGAACACGAAATTCGAACCGTAGGCCTTGGTTATATTCGCATCCCCTATCCGGATGGCACCCGACGCGCCCGTGCCGCTGTATATGCCGTTGCCGAACGACGCTTGCGGGCCGCTCGCACTCTGGACATCCAGTTTGTAATTCGGACTTGTCGTCCCGATGCCGACGTTGCCACCTGAAGCCACCGTCATGCGGACGTTGTTATTCGTCGAGAATTGCAAAGGATTGGCGCCTGTCGTGCCGAATACGCCTGCGTACGGCGATGTGCCGTTCAATAAGCCGCCGCCACTACTATTCTCCGCGCCAACCCTCACCGTCCCGCCGGTGTTGACGAAATCTTGCTGGACATAGTTGGTACCTGTTGTGGCGGTGAGGCGCAGATACGGCGCGGAACTTGAGAGATCGAGCAGTGCTCCCGGGCTCGTCGTCCCGATGCCCACGTTGCCGCCATTGGCGATAGTCATGCGAGCTGATCCGCCATTCGTTCCAAAGATCAGGCCGCCCGTGCCGTATGCGCTCACCGCGAAATCGTTCGCTGAGCCGCCAGAGATGACTTGGCCACCACTGCCAATGAGACCGT
>JAGWHV010000054.1 GCA_028866595.1 Patescibacteria group bacterium | reverse complement strand
ACGTATATCTCTTTGGCAGCACATCGTCGCCGACGGCTGTGTACGCGCCTGGCGATGCGACATTGCTCGCCGTCGCCGAATCGACAGGCATCGCCGGAGCGGATAAAGGATCTGACACGGTAAAAATCTACTTCTCATCATGCAAGAGCGTCATGTTCGCTCTTCAGGTAAGCGCTCTAAGCCCACAGCTGGCGCAGACGCTCGCGGCTCTCAAGCCGGCGAATGTCCAAGCCGGCGCCACGGTCCAGAACACTGTTTATGGCCCCCTTTCCATACCTCTCACAAGCGGCGAAGAGCTCGGCACGATCATGCCCTATGACGGCCAGCCCGGCGGCGTCGACTTCGCTGTCGCCGACGTTCGCACTTCTCCTCTGCAATTCATAGACCAGCAAGAAGCGACCGGAATGCTCGCCGATAGCTACCTTCATACAGCCTGCCCTCTCGATTACTTTACGAGCGCTCTCAAATCGACACTCTACGGCGAACTGACTATCAAGAACGCCGGCGCGAACGGCATACCGGCGTGCGGCTCGACCATGCAGGACAAAGCCGGCACGTCTCAAGGCGACTGGTATCACAAGAGCTCGTCGGCGCCTTCGTATCAGGGCATCGATGAAAGCTCACTGCTCGCCATCGCCCATTACAATCTCGACCCGTCAAAAGGGATCGTCTCTGTCGGCACCGATCTCGTACCGAGCCCATACCTCGGCACGCAGATAATCTTTACGCCCACCCATGTCGGACAGGTCAATCGCGAGCCGAGCGAGATACTCCCTGATGGAAACGTCTACTGCTTCGACGGCCCTGCCGGCGCAGGCGGTCATGGAAGCGAAGGCCACGTCGACATCCGCCTCGAGAGCGCCACGCGACTCGAGGCCGATTATGCCGAGGGCTCATGCGCTGCGAGCCCTACCCTCTCGACCGCCACTGTCGCCTACGAGCGATAATTGAGGACCAAGATCGAATAATTAAGATAGACGGCGAAACTGACCCAGAGGATATACGGCGCGAGCAACCACGAAGCCGGCTTTGAGGTCTTGCGAAAAAGGATCATCGTCCAGAGGATCGCGAGCCACATAGCCGTGATGTCGACATATGCCCAGAATGGGCTATGCAAACCAAAGAAAATGATCGACCACGCTGCATTGAGAGCGAGTTGGAACAGAAATACACGGAGAGCTTTCCGCACGTCCGCGCGCTCCCAGCCTTTATCCCAAACCAAGAACGCGGCGACGCCCATGAGCGCATAGAGCACCACCCAGACCGGGCCGAATATCCAGTCCGGGGGATTGAGCGCAGGCTTAGCGAGCCCGGCGTACCATGTCGGAGCGGAAGAAGCGAGCGAGCCGGCGATGCCGGCGAGCTCGGAGACGACGATGGCGATGATAAGTCTCAAATATGAGGAAGTCTTCACGCGATTTTTCTATTTTTTCGCCCGCCTGCCAAGGATGAACTTCTGCGATCGGTTCAATGGTTTATCTTTCCGGTGAATACAGCCTATCCAGCAACAAGGGCGACGCATGCCTTCTTTGAGCTCGGTGGCCGTCCTCTCTACGTGCTCTCTTCTTTTCTCTGGGGTCTTCACCGACTCGACCCAGCAAATCCACTCGTTTCGCGCGAGCGGCGTGATATCCTCCCATTTTGCCAATGCCGCCCTATCGGCGATGAGGGTCTTTTTCAAATCAGCCGGCATTTTATGTACCACGCCACCCGAGACTTTTTTGTTCATATCGAATCAAGTATACCAAGGACTCGGGGCTTCTCACAGATGTGCGAAACAAACCAAAAAGACTACCCGTTGTGGACGGAAAAAAGCCAATGTTTACACTGCGTTCTCCCTTCGACAGTATCCTTTCTGTCGCTACTCAACCTATTGGGCTCCGCTTGGTGACAGATATCACCACGTACTTCCGTACCACAAAAGAGTTGCATTACATACCGAATCTGAAGGATGGATTATTTAAGCTTACAAGGCCGACGAGAGAGGAGTTGGCGGCGGTTGTATAAGTTTGTTTACATCTCCGATCTGAATGTAAACAAAGTGGTATTTTTGCTGACCCCGTCATGACGTTTACAAATCATGTAACGTATGATATAATGGTACGAGAACCTGAATTGTTCAGGAATTTCAACAGAACCATCAAAACCGAAAGAAAGGAGACTGACTATGGAGCGGAAGCCAAAAATCCACTTCAGGAATGAGCCATTCATGGCTCGCGTATCGGACCGAGGCGATCAACCTATCAAGTGCGTGCCGGTCGTTTACGATGCCGACTTCAATTGTGGACTCGGCGTCATTTACGAAGACGGCCAGGGCCAAGTCTGGGGCATGGTGTCCCCTCGCAATCTCATTGCCGCATGGCGAGGCACGGAAGTGCTCCGCTTGCTGGATGTGATCGAGCACGGCACTTTGCACGATGCGTACCATGCCGGACTGCGGAATCCGCACGAGTCCGATCTCGAGCAGACAGTCAAGCCGATGATCGAGAAGATCGGAAAGAAGGAGCACGACCGCATCATGTCGGCTCCGGTGCCGGGGGCGATCATCCGCGCCATTCTGGACAACCAGAACGACGAGTTCAAGCCAGACCTTTATCCCATCACGGATGAAGTGAGGGCCGGCACGATCCAGTGGCGGAAGGAATTCGCGGATGCCGGCATCAAGCATCCTAATGAGATCGACGCCCATGCCAAGGCGCAGGAAGAGATCATCGCGAAGTTCGAAAAGCTTCTCGGATCCTATGCGACCTCTGCCGGGCTTTCGAGGCAATGCCTCGGAATGAACCACGTCGAAGGAGCGCTGCTCACAATCGTGGACAAAGGTGCCGGCAAAACGCACCCTGACCACGTCCTCGTCGCTCTGGCGGGCGCAGTCGGCAGCCTCGCGACAGCGGAGTTCGCCATGTTCATGATGCCGTTCGGCCCCCGGTCCAAAGAGGAAGCGCTGAGCTCGATGGCGCGGCAGAAAGACGAAGCACTGACGAAGGCCGCGCACTGGTTGAGCGCCGACGCCGGCCGGCCGCGCTTCTCGTTCTTCCGGAGCAGGAAAGACAGCATGTCTTTTGAAGACGCGAAGTCGCTTCTCGGAAGGCTTCTTGCGGAGTATTTTCCTCCCAAGCAGCAGATTGCCGCGACTGCCTGAATGTCCTCTGTTCTAAAACCCCGCACCTGTAGCTCCGGCCGCAGGTGCGTTTTTTATAACTTATTTGTGTTTACTTTTATATTCCAATAATTTTTCCGCTGGCGAAAGTCTGCCGATGATTTTATGTGGAAAATAATTCCAGGCGTCATTGATTGTATCCATAATATTCTCGAAGTCTGCTGCACCTTGACCGTTGTCGAACATGGCGATGACGTCGGTTAGAGCATCTTGACCTTCTTCGTTGTAGATAATCTCCTTGATATGATCTAGGGTAAAATCGCTCTCTGTTTCAGTAAGAAAATTAATAAGTTCCTGCCCAATCTCTTTTCTCCTGGTCTCGATTTGTTCTTTAGATTCGATTTCCATGCCGATATTCTATCATGCTGGACCTGAGGCTATTTAGTATTGAACTGTGCGAAAATGTCCCCAATATCAAATGTATATAAAATATCTTCGATTTATGTGGAAAATAACATGTTTCGAAGATAAATCGATATCTCAATATCTGGCTTAAAAGTTCGAAAAACTAGTGAAAATGTACCATTTTATGATATCCATTCACTAAATATTGACTTTGAATAGTTAAAACCATATAATATATGGGTAACATTAACTATTATGGCCATAACAAAACCCATCAAAAATAGGCTGCAAAGCCTCAAGACAGAGTTTGATACTCTCCGCAAAGGTAAGGAATCGCTCTTGGTTATGGTTGACGAAGCCGA
>JAGWHV010000053.1 GCA_028866595.1 Patescibacteria group bacterium | reverse complement strand
ATTGAGAAAAATAAAGCTTGGTTGATCAACGATAACTCAAAATACAACTGGGAGAAGTGCGAGAAGGATGATTGGAGTGAATGGGAGAATTTAATGCTATGAAAGACGAGACTCTCCAAAAAGATATTCTGATTAAAATTAGAGAAAACGGTGGGCAAATCTCTGTTGGTGCACTAGGTCAACGTCTTGGGTCACAGGTACTTGCCGGTAGAAAATCAGGAATAGACAATTGTAAGCATAACCTACAACTGTTAATCGACTCTGGGAATGTAAAAGAACTAGGTGAAAATCTTCAAGTTACTTCTTCTGTGAGAATTACGTCCTTGGGAGAAGAAAAATTAAATTCTCTTGACGACGTGAATGACATTTCGAACAAATCAGATTCAGAAATCCTTGCAATTATTAGACGTGCGGAGAATACAAATATACCTGGAAGTTTATATCAAAAGGCCAATAACGAGTGGCAGATCAGACAACAGGAGAAATTACTCAATGCCACTAAAAATGTTCAAAAGAGTGGGGTATTTTTCGAAGTTGGCGGGAATATGATAAATGACGGAATAATACAAACAGACAAAAATTCCAAAGTCGATATTGCTGTGGCTGGAGATTATACAAGCAATAAGGGCCAAATAATCCAAGGGAAAAATGTTAATAAATGGTGGGAGAAAAGTTGGTTTCAAATTGTATCTCTTGTTGCCGCCGTACTTGGAATAATTGGGTTTTTTCTCCTAATGAAATAGATTCACAGTTCTTTCTTTTTGAGCCTCATAAAAGCGCGTGATGCCATCGAAAGAGAAATCGAGCGCGCTCGAACCTGTGAAAAGCCAATACTTACAAAACAAAACAGGCTATATCTGCCTGTTTTGTCACTAGGGCTCCTCGGCCTGGACTCGAACCAGGGACCCTCCCGTTAACAGCGGGACGCTCTACCAACTGAGCTACCGAGGAATGTCATTCCCTCGCGCGTCTGCCTTAGCAACGTCGTGTGGCCTACGTTATCTACCAAGACAGCTACCGAGGAATATTCACGGAACAAAAAGCATCATAGCAGATTTTCGCCCGCCCGCAACGGCGATTGCGCCGTCGAGACCTGAGAAAGATATGCGCTCGCCGAACGTATAACCTATAATGGGTATGCCATGGCTGAAGACAATCGCAGAGCCGACGCCGCGCTGGTTCAGAGAGCGCTCGAATCGAGTGATGAATTTGGCCGTATCATAGAGAAGTATCAAGAGCCCCTTCGCCGCTATATACGGCGGATCGCCCGGCCGACGCCAGACGAGCTCGATATGCTCCTCCAGGACATATTCATAAAGACATACGAGAACCTTAACGATTTCGATCAGAGCCTCGCTTTCTCCTCATGGATATATCGCATCGCCCATAACGAGGCGATCGACCATATCCGGCGCAAGAAGCGATTCGGCGCTTCGCTCGACGATCCGGCATACGACGACGACACCGTCGCCCTGGCCGAGACGATCGCCGCCGCGGACGATGATGTCGTCTCGGAGGTCGATCGCGAATATATAAAGAAGTGCATCGCCGCTGTTCTTGACGATCTCGAGCCCAAATACCGGTCAGTCCTCGTCCTCAAGTTCCTCGAAGACAAAGACTACAACGCCATCTCCGACATCTTGCGCAAGCCCCCGGGAACCGTGGCGACGCTCATCCATCGAGCCAAGCGGGAATTCCGGCGGCTCGCGGAAGAGCGAGGCATGCACCTCGGCGGACTATGATGAAACCACTATGACCCTCCAAGAACAAGTACTCAAGAAGATAAAGAACCAGAACCTCCGGCCGACGCCGAAGGGGTACTTCAAGGCGCGCGATTACGTGCTCTGGGGGCTTCTTGGTCTGTTCGTCGCCGCCCTCGCCGTCTCCGCTGGCATGATCATATTCATGGTCCGCGGCACCGATCAGTCGCTCTTTGCCAGGCTCGGACTGACCCTCTCCGAACGCCTCCTTTACTCTATCCCTATATTTTGGATCATCGTCACTCTGGTCGCTGGCCTGGCGGCATATGCGAACCTCCGCCGCACTCGCCGCGGTTATCGCGTCGGCAAGAAGCAATTCGTCATCGCCGCCGTGATCATCGCCATCGCTCTCGGCTCGCTCGTCTACGCTTTTGATGGCGCTCAATATATCGACCACGAAGCGGCCGCCAACATCCCTCTCTATACGACGGTCGTACCTCTCGACACGGCGACATGGTTCGATCCAGAGCACGGCTTGCTCTCCGGGGCTGTCCATGTAAAGACTTCAGATGATTATTTCACTCTCCGCGACGAGAACTTCAATCTCTGGACGGTGACGGGCGACCACGTCGCTCTCGTGCCAGCTGACTTCACCTTCCAGTCCGGCGATCACGTCAAGATCATCGGCAAGAAGATCGGCGACTTCAAGTTCCAAGCCGTCGAGATCAGGCCATTCGAGACGCCCGTCAAGCCGCCGGTCGGCGCCACGACTACGGCAGCCACGAGCTCGACGACTGGGGCTATCTGATCGTCACCTGGACTTGTATATCCTGGTTCATGCGGTCATAGAAAGAGTGTGACCCCGACTTTTCAAAGACGAGGGAATAGCTCTCGTCTTTTCCTATCTCTCCCGATTCGAGGCGGACTTGGCGAGGATCAGTCCTCTCTTCCGCGATGTCGTGATGGCTGTCGTCTTTGACGAAAAAGACGATCTCATCGCCCGGCGAGACTGAGACGGATGTAGGCGAGGCTTTGCCTTCATACAGATCGATCTCCGTCGATCGTCCAGTCGAGAGATAAGCAGACGCCGAGCCGTCGATGCCCTCGACTTTTTTAGAGAGGAGATATGTGCCGGCGACAGCGAGGACGAATAGGATCCACAAGAGGGCGACTTTTGTCCGGCGCGAGCGAGCGTTACCTTGAGGATTTTCCACGCCTTTAGTATACAATATCGAACATGAACAAAGACTCACAGCCAGACGGCCGCGAGCGCCTCGACAAAGCGATGCACGCCCGCGGTCTCGTCCGGTCGCGCTCAGCCGCGGCCGACTTGATACAGAGGGATCGGGTGCTCGTGAACGGCAAACGCGCCGCCAAAGCGAGCCAGGAGATCGGCCCAGGTGACGCGATCGCCGTATCCGGTGATGCCGCGTTCGTGAGCCGAGCCGGCGAAAAGCTCGCTCGCGCTCTCGATGCGTTCGCCGTCGACCCGCGCGGCATGACGGTCCTTGACGTCGGATCGTCGACGGGCGGCTTCGTCGACTGTCTGTTGCGGCGCGGCGCCGCCAAAGTCATCGCCGTCGACGTCGGCACCGATCAGCTCAATCTGTCGCTCCGCTCCGATCCGCGCGTCGAAGCGCATGAGGGCACGGACATCCGCGATTTCGCCCTGGCCGACCCCGTCGAGCTCGCCACATGCGACGTCTCTTTCATATCTCTCGAACATATCCTATCCGCGCTCGCCTCTCTCGTAAAAAAAGACGGCCGGGCGATCGTCCTCGTCAAGCCGCAATTCGAAGTCGGCAAAGAGACCGCCGACAGACACAGAGGCGTGATCACCGACGAAGCCGAGCGCCGCCGCGCTCTCGATCGCGTCAAAGAGAGAGCGACGGCAGCAGGATTTTTCGTGATAGCCGAGACAGACTCCCCCATCGAAGGCGAAAAAGGAAATCGCGAATATCTCCTGCTGTTGAAAAAGCGGGATTGACATCGCGACCAAAAGCCGATAGATTTCTCAACCGGCCTGTTCCAACACAAAAACCCAAAAGACAGAAGCAGCTCTGAATGAAAATCGTACCAATAATCGGACCGCTCCAGCTCGTCGAGTCGATCGCCAGCCATCTCGAGCATGAAAAGCTCAAAGGTTGCGGCGTCGCCTCGCTCCGGATCTTCCGAAAGCTCAAACGTCGCGGCCTCGCCGATTCGTTCGAGAATCGCTGTGACGAG
>JAGWHV010000052.1 GCA_028866595.1 Patescibacteria group bacterium | reverse complement strand
TCATCGCCTTGATAGTCATCGCCTATGCGGCGTTCATCGATGCTACTATCACCAATATCGTCTCGGCGAAGAGCATGCAGACCGAGATCAGCTCTCTCACCACGACGATGAGCGATCTCGAGTCGCATTATCTCTCGGCGCGCTCAGCTATATCTCTTGACGTCGCTTTGGCCCAAGGCTATGCTCAAGACGATAATCCGACTTTCATAATGAGGACATCCGCGAATTCTCTCTCGTTTAATCAGTAACATCTTGTACCGATGGACTCGGCGCAACAGAATCGCATCAAGATCATAGGCGCCCTCGTGTGCCTCGCCGCCCTCGTCATCGCGGCGAGGCTTTATTATGTGCAAGTCATAGAGCATGATGCGTATGCCGCGACGGCCGAGAGGCAGTACGCCGGCCAGGATCTCTCGCTTTTCGATAGGGGAACGATATATTTCTCTCCGCAGAACGGCGCGCCCATACCGGCGGCGACGCTCGCGAGCGGGTATGCCATCGCTATCCAGCCGAAGTCGATTATCCATCCTGAGGACATCATTAATGCTCTCTCTGGTCTCTTGCCGATAAGCGAGGACGCTCTCCAGACTGCAGTGGCGAGCGGCAGCCCGTATTCCGTCGTCGCTCATCACGTCGACGAAGCAACCGCCGAGCGCGTCACCAAGCTCGATATCGCCGGCTTGGGCGA
This sequence comes from Patescibacteria group bacterium, assembly GCA_028866595.1. Classification (GTDB taxonomy): domain Bacteria; phylum Patescibacteriota; class Minisyncoccia; order Phycocordibacterales; family UBA6065; genus UBA6065. The sequence goes on along the minus strand of JAGWHV010000052.1, from coordinate 3,340 downwards.
CTACAAGGAACAATGGCGCTATTATCCCGCTGGCCAGCTTGCTTCCAATGTCGTCGGCTTCGTCGGATATGGATCGGATGGCGTGACGCTCTCCGGCCAATATGGCCTTGAAAAATATTATAACGACGTACTCTCGCGCTCCGACAGCGGCGGCACATCGAACGTCTTTGCCCAGATATTCTCTGATTTGAGCGACTCTGCTCTGTCCGGAGGCGGCGACCAGGGCGATATCATCACGACGATCGAGCCGACGGTACAGGAGCAGCTCGAGCAAGAGCTCGCGACCGTCATGAGCACATACCAGTCAACGCTCGCCGGCGGCATCATCATGGACCCAACGAATGGCGATATATACGCGATGGGGGTCAATCCGACATTTGATCCGAACAATTATTCCAAGCAAAAAGACGTCTCCGTATTCTCCGATCCGCTCGTGAGCGGTGTTTATGAGATGGGTTCGATAGTCAAGCCTCTCGTCATGGCGGCGGCCCTTGATACAGGGATCATCACGCCTGATACCACATATGACGATACCGGAACAGTCGTCGTCGACGGCTCCAAAATATCGAACTACGACTTTCGAGCGCGCGGCGTCGTCAACATGCAACAAGTGCTCGACCAGTCGCTCAACGTCGGCATGACGTTCGTCGCCAAAACGATAGGCAGCGATAATGTCAGCAAATATATCCGGGCCTATGGCCTTGGTGACCAGACAGGCATCGATCTGCCTGACGAGGTGAGCGGCCAAATCGGAAATCTCAATAGTCCGCGTCTCCTCGAGCACGCGACCGCGGCTTTCGGTCAAGGCATCGCCATGTCGCCGATCGAGACGATCCGGGCGCTCTCGGCTCTCGCCAACGGCGGTTATTTGCCGCACCCGCATGTCGTCAAAGAGATCGATTATGATTCTGGTCAGGTCAAAGACATATCATACGGGCCCGGGCCGCAAGTCATCAAACCTTCGACGTCGCAGACTATTACCAACATGCTCATCGGCGTCGTCGACACGGCTCTTCTTAACGGTACAGTGAAATTGAGTCACTATACGATCGCTTCAAAGACGGGTACCGCCCAGATCGCCGATCCCGTCCACGGCGGCTATTACTCTGATCGGTATCTTCACTCATTCTTCGGCTATTTTCCGGCGTATAAGCCGCGCTTCATCATATTCCTCTACACCGTCTGGCCGAAAGGCGTCGAATTCGCCTCGCACACGCTTACGATGCCGTTCATTGACCTGACGAAGTTCTTGATTAATTATTACAATATCCCTCCTGATAGATAAGAGGGTTTAAAAACAGGCCTGATAAGGGAACGCGTCGCGGGGCCCTGACCCGCGCGCTCCTTCTCGCGCCGTCGCGCTCCGAAAGTCCCTTCTCAGGCCTGTTTTCAAACCCATATCGAATATGAAGTCATTACTTAAAAAAATCGTAATAAGCGTCCTCACGTTCGAGGCGAAGGCTGCTTTACGGCGGCACAAGCCGCATATCGTCGCGGTGACAGGGAATGTCGGCAAGACTTCGACGAAAGACGCCATATACGCTGTCATGGCTCATGCCTATGGCGCCGCGAACGTTCGTCGGAGCGAGAAGAGCCTCAACAGCGAGATCGGTCTACCGCTTGCCATATTTGATCTCGAGACGGCTTGGTCTTCGGCAGCTGGCTGGACGAAAAATCTCGTCGTCGGCTGGCAGAGGGCATTCGGCACTCGCGGTCGCTTTCCAAAATGGCTCGTCCTCGAAGTCGGCGCCGATCATCCGGGCGATATCGAGAGCGTGACACGCTGGCTCCATCCGGATATCGTCGTCCTCACGCGCATGTCGGACACGCCCGTCCACGTCGAATTTTTCAAGGACGCCGCCGCCGTCCTCCGCGAGAAGATGTTCCTCGCCAAAGCTCTCAAACCAGGTGGCGCTCTCATCGTGAACGGCGATGATGCTCATTTCGCCGCTGCCGTCAAAGAGATCGACGCGCGCAAGTTTTTTTACGGCACGACCAAAGGCGATTCCGCGGAGATCCTCGAGACAGAGATCATCTACGGCGGCGGGACGTTGCCTTTGCCTCTCGGCGAGAGGGCGACGATCGCTCTCGCCCGCGGCCACGGCCATAAAAAAGAGCAGGAGATCGAACTCGTCGGCGTCATCGGCGAGCACCTCGTCTATCCTGTCGCCGCCGCGTGCGCAGTAGCTGTCGCTCTCGACATCGAGGGCGCGGTGCGGGGTGCTTTCCACGATTTTCATACGCCGAAAGGCAGGATGCGTGTCATCGCCGGCATGAATTCTTCCGCCATCATCGATGATTCGTATAATTCTTCACCCCTCGCATGCGCCGCGGCATTGCGGACGCTCGGCCGGCTCTCGATAAAAGGCCGCGCGATCGCCGCTCTCGGCGACATGAAAGAGCTCGGCGAGAATGCCGAGCGCGCCCATCGCGACATCGGCGCTCTCGCGGCGGAAACGGTCCATACCCTCGTCGCAGTAGGGGATATGGGACGCCTTATCATAGAAGGCGCCCGAGCTCACGGCCTCGCCGCCGATAGAGTCATGCATTTTGATACGTCCAATGAGGCCGCGGCCGCTCTTCGCGATATGGTTCGCGCCGGCGACGTCATCCTCGTCAAAGGCTCGCAATCCATGCGCATGGAGCGCATATCAAAAGCCCTTCTCGCGGATTCGTCATCGGCCGCCGACGTCCTGCCGCGGCAGGAGAAAGAGTGGTTGGAGAGATAGGCTCGCGACATGGCAGATTGACACAGCAGGTCCTTTTTCGTAGCCTTCAGAGCAGAAAGGACGCATGTCAAAACGGAAAAAGAAGCGAGATCCCTGGATTGAACATGATCAGGCCAACGTTATGGCCGATTATCGCGGAAGTCGGGCGATTCGGAGCAGGGAGGACGAAGGGGCGCTTCACCTCTTCTTCAGCCCGTTTCGGGTGCCGACAGGGCTCACTGATGAAGAGGCGCTCGTTTGTATCGCGTTCTCGCCGGTGAAACAAGCTTGGGAGAAAAGGGCGATCAAACGCTTGCAAGAGAAGCTCATGCCCAGCATGCCTGACGATTTGCCGTATCCGAAAGAATATATAGCCGGAGCGATGGCCATCAGCTATTCGCGGGCTCGCATACCCGACGAGCTCGTCGTCTCCCGAATGACGCGCGGCAAATTCCGCGCAGGCATCCGCAAGCTCATCCGACTGATGCTCGACAGTTGATTCACGCCGTGCGCTGCACGGTTTTTGTTTTGCAGGGAGATTTAAAAAGAAAAAACACCGAAATTGGTGGTTTATTTTCGACCTATACGGCGGTCAGGATTGATTATGACGTTCTCGTATGCTTTCAAGCAAT
>JAGWHV010000051.1 GCA_028866595.1 Patescibacteria group bacterium | reverse complement strand
AGGCTTCTTGGCCCTGATCATCGAACGGTATCGGCGCGAACCTCACGGTCTCGTCGATAAGGTGATGTTCCGTGCCTTGGAACTCGGGATGGTCGAGGAAATGCGCCTGCAACTCCGTCGGAACAAAGCGCAGCCTCTCTGGCCGAAGCTGTCCAGCTACGTAATAAGCGCCCGAAACGACGTTGAATGCGCACGTGCCATTCGAGCCATTGAGCGGGCAGAGACCGCAGCTCCGCCTGAAGCTCTCGACCTTGCCTGGCATCGCGAGCTCTTCGACGGACCATTTCGGCCCATGAAAGCGCCTGCGGCCTTTCCAGTTCGGATCCTTGCGGCTGTCAGTGACGTACCCCGAATTGCCCGGATTGCGCCTGCAGAGCGTCCGCGAGAGGAGCCAGAGCGAGTCAGCGAGAGCGATGGGAGACACTCTGTGCGATCGACAGTACCCCTCGGTCGCTTCGCGAGCGAGCTGGAGCACCGTCGTACGCATGAAGTCGACGCCGATCGTTTCTTCCGTGCTCTTGCCACGAACGCGGATGACTTCGCTCGCGATGAGCACTCGCAGAACGTGGAAATCCACGGGCACCGGCGCATAGAACATCGGCACGAGGTCGGCATCCATGAGGAAGTACGCGAGCATCGCCACCATCTTCTCCCGAAAATACATGAAACCCTCGCGGTCATGCTCTCCGAGAAAAGATTTCCTGTCCGCCCGCCGGCTCTTGATCCGTCGGACGAGCGTCCCGAAATCAGGCCGATCGTCCATGAACCGCCGCGGATCGCCACCCCAGAACCGGGCAAGCTTGCGCATGTTGTACACCCAGCCACAGGCGTTCTCGTCGACCCTTTGGTCGAGCCGATAGCGGCGGAGGGCGTCTTTCACCATGCTGATTTGGGCCTCCGTCTGCTCCTTGTCGCCATGGACGTACGATTCGGGGACGAAGAGCTCCGGCTCCTCTTGGTACATGTCCCCCAGGAAAGCCGCCGCGGTGTCGCTCTCGACGCCGCCGCGCATCCAGAGGCAGAGTACGAAGAGGAATGTCGCGTGCTCCCGCGTCTTCTTGTTTAGATTCGTGGGCAGGAACATGTCGGCTTGCGGTACATGGGCCGTATTGTACGGCGGCCCTTTCCGCGCGAGCCTTTCCAGGAGCAAGCCAAAGACTTTTTTGGCCTGACTTTCGTCGATATAGAAGTCGACAGTGTCCTTCTGTTTTATTTTTTGAGCTTTCAAGCTGGTCCTTTCTGTCTCGAAGACTACCAGAGGGACCGCGTATGTCAAAACGATATATCTATTTGGCGCGTGTTTTCGTCCGTAGATGTAAAAGCGATCCTAATAGCCTGCGGCGGCAGAGCGTCGCCGATATTTTCCGGCCATTCGATGACGACAATGTTGGTAGGATCCGCTATGGTCTCGCGCCAGCCGAGCTTTTCTATTTCGCGGCTGGTATCGAGCCGATAGGCATCGATATGGACGAGTCTTTTGAAATGGGAATCAGCTGGGGCAATGTCGAATCTTTTTTCTATGACGAATGTCGGGCTCGTCACCGTCTCGGCCGGTATGCCAAGAGCGGCGGCAAAAGCTTTCGTAAAAGTGGTCTTGCCCGCGCCGAGCTCGCCCTGTAACGCGATCACCGCGGCTCCGGCCGCGCTCGGTGCGCCCGCACCAGACGCACCGCGCGCGATCCGCAGGGCCAAGTTATGCGCGATCGCGGCGGTCTCCGCCGCGCTCTTCGAAATGATACGAGTCTTCATGCTCGCATGATACATCGTCTCGGCAAAAACAAAAACCGAAACGAAATATAGACAAAACAAAGGCCCTCGCTTGCGCGAAGGCCAATGGAATTCCCGCCCGGGACTAATCAGTAGGAGGTGCCAGCGTATTCGTAATTGAAACTCTGGCCCTGCATACCGATTATCCAGGAGGCGGTGAGAGGACCCTGCGATGCGCTGTTCACGCGCACGACCTGATCATACAGGCACTGCCGATCGGGTCCGGCCACGGTGACAGCGATGTCGACCTCGGCGTTGCGGAACCCGCCGGAGCTCGGGTGAAAGTTCACCGAGCCGCCAGCTGGGATCACCATCCTCGGCGTGCCCTGTTCGCTCAACGTCGCTCCGTAGGGCGTCTGATTGTGCACGATGATGGAATCGTTCGTCCCACAGATGTGGGCGCCGAACGGACTCCACCCCGGGCTTTCGTACGCCTGATTACCGAGGAGGACCACCTGGCCCGTGCCTGGCGGCGGCGGGAGGATGAGGTTGCCGACACGCCGCGACGTGGCACACCCCGAGAGCATGACGCCCACGAGCGCGATTGCAAGGAACGTGATTTTGGTTTTCATGGAAAATACTGAGGTTCAGAATCATGGCACCATGCCATGTTTTACAACTGTATTATATAGTATAATCGACATATTGTCAACCGCCATAATCCATAGGTAAAACCGCCGAATGACGCTAAAATAAGCCCATGCCCGTATCTTTTGACGAAGAAAAACAAGACAAGAAACTCGACGAATTCAAAAAACGCGAGGAAGAAGACGTCGCCCAGATCGTCGCTTCGCGCTATGGCCTCGAATACGTCGATCTTGCTCCCGTGCCGATAAACATGGACGCTCTCCGCGTCATCCCGGAGCAAGACGCCCGCACCGCGAACCTCGCACCGTTCAGCCTCATCGGCAAGCGCGTCAAAGTCGCCGTCGTCTCCCCTGTCGCTGACAAGACCCGCGACGCTCTCGACGCCATCGGCCGCCGCGGCTATGAAGTGACCGTCGCCGTTGCTTCGCAATTCAGCCTCGAGAAAGTCTGGACGCGCTATGCCGACCTTTCATTCACGACAGAGACGAAAGCCGGCGCCCTCGACATATCGAGCGAGGATATAAAGACATTCATCGGCGAGATAAAGAGCGTCGAGGATGTCCGCGCCCAGATAACCGAGATCCTCAAACTTAAAAAAGGATTCCGCATATCAAAGATCCTCGAGATCGTCCTCTCCGGCGCTCTCGCCACCAAAGCATCAGACATACATATCGAACCGGAAGAGACGTACACCCGCCTCCGCTATCGCCTCGACGGTGTGCTCACCGACATCATGATGTTCGACCTCGAGACATTCGGGCTCTTGCTCTCGCGCATCAAGCTCCTCTCCGGCCTCAAGCTCAATGTCAAATCAGAAGCCCAGGACGGGCGCTTCAGCGTCAAGCTCGGCGAAGGCGAGGACCAGACGGAGATCGAGATCCGCACGTCCATATTACCAGGCGCGTATAACGAATCGATCGTACTTCGTATCCTTAACCCGAAATCGATCCAAGTGCCTCTCGAGGAGCTCGGCATCCCTGAAAAATTGCTCGGCATCATCCTTAAAGAGATCGACAAGCCGAACGGCATGATACTCACGACCGGTCCGACAGGATCCGGCAAGACGACGACGCTCTATGCATTCCTTCGCAAGATCCACACTCCCGACATCAAGATCATTACCATCGAGGACCCTATCGAGTACCACCTTCCCGGCATAACTCAGACGCAAGTAAACACGGAAAAGAACTACACGTTCGCCCTCGGCCTGCGCTCTGCGCTCCGTCAGGATCCCGACATAATCATGGTCGGCGAGATCCGCGACAGCGAGACAGCGACGACGGCCATCAATTCGGCGCTCACTGGCCACCTCGTATTCTCGACTCTCCATACAAACAACGCCGCTGGCGCTTTCCCTCGTCTCATCGACCTCGGCGTCAATCCCCGTGTCATATCTTCGGCGATAACCATCGCCCTCGCCCAGCGCCTCGTCCGTAAGCTCTGCCCTGTTTGCAAAAAACAGGAGACGATCCAAGGCGAGGACAAAAAGACGATCGACGGCGTTCTTGGGAGCATCGTAGACCGCACCTTAGTACCTGCTAAATCAGACACCTATTGGAAACCAGTGGGCTGCGACAAATGCAACCATACTGGTTACCAGGGACGCATCGGCATATATGAGGGCATCCTCATGACCGACGAGATCAACAAGGCCGTAGAGTACTCGACTTCCGAACAGGAGATCGCAAAGGTCGCCAAACCCCAGGGCGTCCTCACCATGCTCGAGGACGGTATAATAAAAGTCGTTACCGGCGTGACGGCGCTCGAGGAATTGCAGAGGGTTATCAGCTTAGAGGAATAATTTTGACCACCATGACTATGACGAACAACATTTCAGCCACTCTCGACAAACTTAGGCAGGATGTCGCCGAGAAAACGCGAGAGATCAGCGCCAAAAAGGCAGAAATAACCACAAAAGAGAACGAGCTGCGTGTGCTTCAAGAGGAACTACGCGAACTCGAGAGAGATTTCGAAAAGGATCAGAGGGATATCAGGGAAGGAACCATGGAGCTCCAAAAGAGTCTCAATCAGGCCAAGGAGCACTCGCAGGTGAAGC
>JAGWHV010000050.1 GCA_028866595.1 Patescibacteria group bacterium | reverse complement strand
CTGCAGGTTCGCGCCGTCGAGATATGCATCAATCGGCACAAAGAAATACATGAGCGAGCTCACGATGCTCGAAAAGAACACGAGGATGCCGAGGAGCTGCAAGTGGCCGTTCCATGTGCGCCACTCGGAGATCGCCCGGCCGTATGAGCCGATGAGCGAAATTTTCTTTTCCTCTGCCGCGGATTCAGGCGCGTCTCCCGGCGCTCTCCGTGCGATGAAATATGCGATCAAAGCGAACGGCGCGATGCCGAAGAGCAGGACATATATCGGCACGTACGCCACCAGGAGCATGCCGACGAGGGCGGCGCCGATCCATGCCACGTGCGCCCATGTGTCGACATAGCCGAACGACGTGGCGATATGGTCTCTGTCGACCAGGCGGCGATAGTATGTCTCTATGCCGATATTCTCGAGCTCCCAGATAAAGCCGTTCGATAGCCTGGCGATGACCACGAACAGGGCCATGCCGAGAGCGCCGGCGAAAAAGTAGCTCACGCCCACCAGAGGATAGAGCAAGAGCGAGACGAGGATCAGGCGTTTGGCCGAGATCTTGTCCGCCCAGAGGCCGATGATCGGCAAGCTCACCAGAGAAGCGATCTCGACTGTCGAACTAAAGAGGCCCGCCTCGGCGAATGTCTTGGAGAAAGCGATGATGAAAACGGGGATGAGCGTCTCGCCGAGCCCCCACCCTATCCAGCGCACGGCCCGCATCCAGGCCATCACCCGCACGCCGTACGGCAGTTTTTTGTGATCGATCGCTCCGTGGATATGATGCCTGGCTCGGCGGGTGTGGCGCATGGTCTGGTAGTATATATGTGATTAAATAATACCATTATGAATCCAAAGCCTGCCATCGCCTTCGACCTAGACGACACGCTCCACGACCTGACAGGGGCTTTTTTGGATTTTCACCTAAAAACGTATGGCTATACTATCCCTCTTGAATCAGCGCCTTTCTTCGTAGGCACCGCCCTCGGCATCTCTGATGAAGAAGAGGATCGGCGGTGGGATAAGTTCTTTAAGGATCCATCGAGCCTCGACATACCGGCATTCGAGGACGCTCGCACTACGATCGAAGAGCTCAAAAAATCACATCGCGTCGTCCTCATGACCGATCGCTCGAGAAATTGGATCCCTCACGCCAAAGCCTGGATAGAAGGGCATCTCAAGGGCGTATTCGACGATCTTGTCTTCGTCAAAGAACTATCGGAAGCGAAAGACAAAGCGGTGATCTGTAAAGAAATGAATATCGCCGTGCTCATAGACGACAAACCGAGCACCATCGAGCAGTGCGATGCGTACGGCGTCAAAGGTATCTTTTTCGATCGGCCGTGGAACAGAGGGCTAACATTCGCGCCTCGCGTCTACAGACTCTCTGAGCTTGGAGAGCTCCTCTAGAGAGCAATCTCCGCCTTCGATCCGATGAGCTCTGAATGATTCGTCAGGTCGGTGTTGCGGAGGATCTCGATCGCATAGTCATGCATCTTTTTCCCCGAGCTCGAAGCGACGCATTCCTCGATGACATAGGTGAAAAAATCGGCGTCAAACGAATCGTACGCCGTAGCCATGACGCAATCATTGGTATCGACGCCGACGATGTGTACTTCTTCTATTCCCTTTTCTTTGAACAAATCAATCAGATCTCTGTCGCCATCAAACACAGATTTTGTCGTTTTTGTAACAAGGAGCGAATTCTTTCTTTGCAAGAGCTCCCTGAGCTCCGGGACCGTCGGCTCGAGCTCGAATGTCCAACCGGTCTGCTTATCCCAGAGAGAACCTTTGTCGGCGTGAAAAACTGCCTCCACATAAAGGTCGTACCTTGTCTGTTCGATGAAGTTTTTGACTCGAGAGACGATCGATTGATCCGCGGTCTTGAGAAAGCCCTCCTGCATATCGACGACGATGAGCGCTTTTTTACGGTCGTAGTTCGGGATGAATATTTTCATAATAAGAAAAAGTATATCAGCTCAAAGAAGAAAGACATTCACAATACCGTTCCGAAATACATAGACAATAACCACTAACACCAAAGTGCCGACGAGACTCGTCTTTGAATAGTTAGCCCTATGGTCTTTACCCCTTAGAGCGAGAAAGGTTGCTTCATCGAGGAATAGACCCGCCCCGACCGCGAGGAACAAGATATTCTGAAAGAATAGAGCGGTCGCCAAAAGCGCCAAACCATACATGTAGTGGTGTAAGCGAAAGCCCTTGATGGTGGAGCTCGGAACAGGTTTGAGATAAAGAAATATCCTGACGACTAGGATGGTCAGAAAAAATATAGCAAAGAAATAATCTCCTTTACTCATAGCGTAAAAGCGCGACCCTCTCGAGGATCAATTTGACCGACGGCGCGCGGTCTTTGAGGTAGCGCGCGAGGGCGAGCAGTTCTTTGAGGGCTGCGGCGTTCTTTTTCGCTCCCCCACCCCGGGCCAGTTCGGCGATGACAGCCTGGAGAAATTCCTCGGCTTTGGCTTTATCTTTTTCCTCTATCATGTGCGCCACGAATTCCAGGCGGGCTTTCGGAGACATAGGAATGAATTTGCGGGCCTCTGACTCTGCGCTCTTTTGAGCGTCGTTCTTGCGGGCTGAAGGATGCGACAGGACCACCAAGCGCGACCGCAGGGTCGGCAGGAGGATCCGCTCGGACGACGAGACGATGAAAAAGTGCGTGCCCGGCGTCGGCTCCTCGAATACTTTGAGGAGAGAGTTCTGCGCCTCGCTCGTTATGGAGTCGGCCGCCAGAATAAATATTTTACGGTCGCCCTGAACGGGCCGCATGGATTGCATATCCTGCAAGCCGCGGCTCTCGTCGATGCCGAGCGACTCATATTCGGCAAAATGCACATCAGGATGACCCTGGCGGACGATACCGAAAGCATCCTGCATGAACGCGTCGATATCGGCCAGGACGGCCGCGCGCTCGCCCTCTATGAAATAGGCATGATGGAGATTTTCCCGCGAAAACATATTGACATTATAGACCAGGTTGCTATCATTATCACTGTTTTTGGGATCACCCACCGATCCAGAGCCTATGCTCTGGTGATTATGAGAAAGCTCGAGTAATGCCTCGAGTTTTTCTTTTATTCGCGAAAATTCAGCACTGTCGAGGACAGTCAATCTCCTCTGAAATCTTTTGACTGAAAACATCCTGATTTGATAGAGCAGGACTGTCTGGATTTGTCCTTTGATCACTATGTCGGTAAACCACGTCCCGATTTTTATTTTTGTAGAAATAGGTATACCGATGCAATTTGCTTCTGAAAGTTTTTTGATCACGAGTATAGGCCGCCGAAAGATGCCTCCTTTACCGCACGATTCCTCTCCGATATTTATACCGACCGAGCACCACCAAATCTCCCCTTCTTTGAAGAGGATGCCTCTACGCCTATTTTCGAGCACCTTCTTCCGCTCGTTCCATCCGTCGAAATCTTTCTGCACGCATCGAGCGTAGCAAAACGGAGATAAAGAAACATATAAGAAAGTTTAATAACTTTTCGGCGGCCTCGTCTACCTCTTGGCTATAATCGTCTTCTTATATACGTCGAGATGCTCGAGGGCGATGCCGGTGCCTTTGGCCACGCAATAGAGAGGATCTTCGGCGAGGATGGCTTTGACGCCGGTGCGGCGGAACACGAGTTCTGGGAGATTACGTAGCATAGACGAGCCGCCGGTCATGATGATGCCGTGGTCGATGATGTCGGCCGAGAGCTCCGGCGGCGTCTCTTGGAGGACGTCTTTGATGGCTTTGACCATATCGCGCAGTTCGCGGCCGATGGCTTTGACGATCTCGTTCGTTTTGATTTCGGTCGAGCGCGGCAGGCCGGAAATGAAGTCGCGGCCCTTGATGGTCATGGCGAGCTCCTCCTCGAGCGGCACGGCCGAGCCGATCTGGATTTTGATGTCTTCGGCGGTTTTGTCGCCGATGGCCAGGTTGAACGTTTTCTTTATATAGTCGGCGACGGCCGCGTCGATGCGGTTGCCCGCGCATTTGACGGACGTGGAGGCGACGATGCCGCCGAGCGAGATGACCGCCACGTCGGTCGTGCCACCGCCGATGTCGACGATCATATGGCCGCGCGCTTCATGGATAGGAATGCCCGCACCGATAGCCGCGAGAATCGGCTCTTTGACCACATAAGCAGATTTGGCGCCGGCTTTAATAGCGGCCTCGACCACAGCGCGGCGCTCGGTCGAAGTAATACCCGCGGGCACGGACACCAGCACTTCCGGTTTCCAGATGTTCCATTTGCCGAGAGCCTTGTCGATAAAATAGCGGAGCATGGCCTCGGTCACACGATAGTCGGCAATGACGCCGTCCTTCATAGGGCGATACGCGATGATGGACTCGGGCGTGCGGCCGATCATGGATTTCGCCTCCACGCCGACGGCGAGAATCTTGTTGTCCTGCTCGGAGACAGCCACCACCGAAGGCTCATTGAGCACGATAC
>JAGWHV010000007.1 GCA_028866595.1 Patescibacteria group bacterium | reverse complement strand
TTCAGAGGTAAGGATAAGTATACCCAGGCCCAAAAGAGAGTCAAGAGCATACGGAGAGCCGCGCCCGGCATAGCCGGGGCGCGGCTCTTCAAATACCTACGCTGTGCGCCAGAAGCGCTAGCCGTTGTGGCGATGAGAGGCCACCTCTTCGCGGATCTTCTCGATCCAACCTGCCGCCGCCGCCTGGCCGCCAAGGCCGAAAGCGAGGCCAAAAGCGAGCGAGAGGGCGATGACGACGCCCGTGAAGAGCGTCTGGATGAGCTGGCCAGCGATGTTGAGCTGGTAGAGGGCCGCCAAGATGGCGAAGATCCAGATAGCCCAGCGAGTGACGACGCCGAGGAAGCTCGCCGAGTGGACGCCTGCCGCGCGAGCCGAGCCGACGACGATCTTCGAGAGAGCATCGGCGATGACGATCGATACGAGCAAGATCAACACAGCGATGATCACCTGAGGCAAGTAGACCAGGACGGCGGTCTGGAGGAAGTAGTTGACTTCCGTGAGGCCGAGAACCTGGAGCGATGCCACGAGGAATGCGACGATGATGAACCACTCGACGAGGCCGCCGATGAAAGCGCCCGAGTTAAGGCTGAAGCCCGCGCGTTTCATTATCGTGCCGAAGCCTGCCTGTTCGAGAGCGGCGTCGAGCTTGATCGCCTTGATGATCTGGGCGACAAGACGTCCGATGAGGGCGCCGATTATCCAGCCTACGACGAATATGACTATCGCCGCGACCAGGTTAGGAAGTATACCGATCGTGCCGGCCCAGATGTTCTGGAAAGCGCTCGCGATCGTATCTCCCCATGCTTGAAGTGCCATAAATGCTTAAAAATAAGTGCTTATAATCTCACCCATTCATTATAGCAATTAAAAAAGCCGACATAGCAAGGCGTGTGGATAAAATATCCTTGAAAAATAGAGCTACCGCGAGGATATGCCTATCTTATCGAGAAGGATAGTATGCGGATAATCAAGGACGTCGCGGATGAGCTTGTCGTTCATGCTGACGCGATAGGCATAATCGGGCGACGAGAGCACGGCATATCGGATATCTTTACCCATATCCGACTCTATGCCTCTCACGACACGGTCCAGGAATGAAGATTTCACGTTATCTCCCACCACGAAGAGGTCGAGACGGCTATCCTGATCTCCTATGAATATGCCGGCGATGACCACGGCCTTGATGCGACCGGCTTTTTCGATGCGCCTGACGATTGCCCTATTCTCGAGCGAATGAGTCTTGACGAAAAAGTCGGTAAGGGCCCGAACGTACTTGAATTTTTGATCGAGGACGAGGCCTGGGACGCGTTTTTTCTTTTCGACGACTTTCTTGCCTTTCTTTACTGCCGTTAATTTAAGGACCTTGGCAGGCTTGATGAGGCCTATCCTTCGGAAACCAGCGGCTTCCCGTTTGATGCCTGCTGGCCGAGCTCCGGTCTTTTCAGCCAAGCAGTCTATATCGAAAGCCCGATCGGGATTGAAGAGGAAAAGACGCATCATTTTGACGCGAAGCTCTGAGCCGAAGAGACGAGAAAGTATGACCATGGTGGGAATAGTATATGGCCCGATTATAGCACCGAGAGAGCACATTGACACGGACGCCCGATGGGCTACAGTTTACCTTAGAGAAAGGCCACCATGCGCACCCTTCCATTCCGATTATCCGCATCCGTCGTACGCGAGACGAAGAAGATAGCGAAACGGATCGAAAAGGATCCGAGCACGCTTTCCCTCCTGTCTTCCGTCGTCGACATCCTTGCCCTCCTTGAGAGCAGTTCCGTGCAGGTCGCGATCCCGCGGAAAGCCCGCAAGAAAGTCTCCAAGAAAAAAGCCCCAACGAAGAGACTTCTCGGAAGCAAGCTCACCCGCGAAGAAGAACGGAAAGTCCCCGCCCCGCCGCCGCCCGTTTCCGAGCCGCTATCCGTTCCAGAGCCGCCGCCTGTCGTCGTCCGCGAGATGCCCCCGCCACCGAGACAGGAGCCCGACGACGAGCCATCACGGCCCGGAGCGATCGTCTTTATGCCTCGGTCGAAGTCGACGGGCAAGACGAGAGATCCTCTCAAGGATATCCCCCGAGAGGAGAGGCGCGTTGTCTCTGCTGTCTCGACGCCAGCCGCCAAGGATGCCGATTCTGTCGCGAGCGAGAACCATATCCGGCGCGGCTGCGTGTGCAGTTCGTGCGGAGGGGTCTTCTACGTGACACCGACAGAGTTCGAGGATCTCCAGGAGGCCAAGCGCAAGACCGGCCAGAGGCCCGTCTGCGAATCCTGCAAGAAGGATCCGTCGCTCGCTAAAGCTGCTTCATAGCCGACCTCTGCGTCGGCTTTTTTATAAGCAAAAATCCCCGAATGGGAATTTTTGCGCGAGCAGCCGCGAGACACGGTTACTTGAGCTCGACTTTGCCGCCTGCTGCTTCGATGTCTTTCTTGAGCTTTTCGGCATCTTCTTTCTTGACGCCTTCCTTGAGAACTTTCGGAGCGCCGTCGACGAGGTCCTTCGCCTCTTTGAGGCCGAGGCCAAGGGCCTCTTTGACGACCTTGATGACGCTTATCTTCGAAGCGCCGCCGTCTTTGAGCTCGACGGTGAACGTCGATTTCTCCTCGGCTGGAGCCGCGGACGCTGCTGGAGCTGCCGCTACTGCCTGGGCGGATACGCCGAACTTCTCCTCAAGATGCTTGACGAGCTCGTGGAGATCGAGGACCGACATGGTCTCGAGCGACTCGACGATGGTCTTGAACTTTGCTGGGGTGGTGCTGTTTTCTGCCATGTGTTTTTTCTAATGATGGATAATCTAGACTGCTGGAGCCGGGGCAGCTGCTGGAGCTGCCGCTCCTGCCGCCGTCTCTTTCTTCTTGGCTATCTCGCTCGTCGCGATGACGAAGCGCTGGATAGGAGAATTGAAGAGATTGACGACTTGGGCATAGAGCGTCTTCTTGTCAGGGATCGAAGCGTATGCGACGACGTCGGCTTTGGTGATGAACGTGCCGTCGAATATGCCGCCGATGATCTGGAGCATATCCTTGTTCTTCTTGAGGAAGCCGCCGACTTCGCGAGCCGGAGTGAGGTTGTCGGCGCTATACGCGACGGCGACCTCGGCCGCGAAATCAGGTTTGTCACCGGTGATGCCGGCCGCTTCGAGCGCGCGGCTCATGAGAGTCTTCTTGGCGACGACGTACTCGACGCCCTGGGCGCGAAAGCCCATGCGCATCTTGTTCGCATCGTTCACTTTGAGGCCTTTGAAGCCCACGAAGACCACGCCTTTCGAATCCTTGAAGACCGTCTCGAGCTTCTTGATTAGCTCCTTTTTCTGGTCTCTCGTAATTGGCATGTAATGACGAAACTAGCCTTTGATAATGGTGAAAGGCGAAACGGAGAGTTTTCGACCTCAGCGGGCTTGTCCTTGGAGGATTATGGCTCCATGGCGCCTGGGCGCCACATTGCGAGCCGCCGCGCTTTCTCTGGCCTTTCGAGATAGAGACTAGCAAATCTAGGGTTATGGCGCAATAGGCGGAGCGGAGAGAGCTTGCTCTATCGCCGTGACCATGCCAGGCGAGCTGAAATGCTTCAAGAGTTCGGATTTCCAGCGAGAGTCGCTCACGCTCACGTCGGGCGACACGCCATTGTCCTGTATCGGCTGATTATCCGTTCCGAGCGTCAGGCTGTGGACGAGGAGCATCGAATACGATTCAGTCGGGTCTATAGCGGTCGAGAGAGGAAACGTATTCTCGACGGTGCCCCAGCCGCGCGTCGTCTGCCCTATCAAAGTCGCGAGCTTGAAGCGCTTCATCTCTGATGCGGTGAGCTCGGCCGTCGATTGGGTCATGCCATCGGTGAGTATGGCGATCTCTTTGTATCGCCCAAGCTCCGGAAAAAGCGGCTCGTCCGTCCTCTGCGGATCATATTCACCCTGATGGTAGAGATCGTAAGCATACTGATTGGGCCCGATGAAAAGACCGAGGAACTCCGTGGCAAAGTCGAGGGCGCCACCGAGATTGCCGCGCAGATCGATGATCATGCTATCGAGGGGCGTCGTCGAGGCGGCGAGAACGGCATCGCCGAACTCGAGTATCGTCGTCGGAGCGATCTTGCTCATGCCGATATAGAGAGTGTGGCCGATGATACGCGTAGATATCGTCGGTTCGACCTTGGCAGTGTCATAGAGGTTTTTGGTATTCGGATCATCGAGCACTCGTTTGGCGTACGCTGCCTGGGCGAGAGCGGCCTTGGCATCCGCCGTCGTCGAAGCGGCGAGAGCGCGAGCCTCGGCGGCATAGGCCTCATCGACGGCGGTCGAGCTCGCGCCATCGGCGAGACCGAGCGTTTGGTAGAGATCCTTTGTTGGGTTCACATTGCTCACATTCTGGCGAAAGGACGTCTCCTGCTTCGCCGAGAGCAGTTCGCCATGACCGACGGGCGGCAGATCATAGAGCGCGACGATAAGGGTGTTGAGAGCGAGCTGTTTCTCGGCCGCCGAGGACGTCGCTTGGCCGAACGCGTCCTCGAGCATAGCGGCCGTACCTGCGCGATCATCCGTCGAAAGGACCGGCACGACTGGCGTATTCAAGGCTTTCTGGAGCGATGATTGAAAATAGTCCGCCATCGCGGCATCCGTCGTAGAAGCCCAAAAGTCTTGGCGGATCGTGTCGTACGCTTCCATGACAAAGCGAACATATATGTCCCTGCTCTCTTGGGGAGTCTTGTAGGAGACGACTGGCGTAGCAGCTCCTTCTACTGAAAAGTAGTAGAGGCCTCCGCCGATAACGAGAGCAGCGAGAGCAAGCGAGAGCCACTTCTTCGTCGAGTTCCTCATAGCGCCACATATTGTATCATCCTTTACCCATGAGACGGGCGAATATCCCTCCGAGCCACCCGAAAAAACGCGAGAGCGAGACATAAACGAAGGCAAGCGAGCGCGTCGATACGGTCGAAGTCGCCGACGATGTCGCTGTCGAGGACGCAGATCTCAATCGACTGCGAGGCGGCAAGGGTCGCAGCGATCGCCCATCTCGAGACGCGCTCGATATATCGATCATGATGGAATCTGACCGCGACGGGAGCAGGGTCGATGGCGCGACAGTAGAACTCGACAGTGGCGCGGTCGGAGAAACGGGCCCAGCAGGAGAGGTGTCAGTGAGAGTGATCGCGAACGCCGGAGGCGCCGAAATGATAGGGGCGGCAGCGGTATGCATGCTGGGCCCACTAACCGAAGCGCTACCTGCAGACGACGAAACGCTTTGATGTATGTCAGAACCGGATATAGTGGTAGTGATAGCCGGCGGCTTGGGCGCTTTATATATCTTGATGCTCGATATCGTGGTTGATGAGACCGTAGCGGTCAAATCGATGCTCTGATCAGTCGAAATCGTACCGCTGTAAGTGGATATGGTCGTAGTCGCTTCGGATATATTGCGTACCTCCATCGTGTAGCTGCCATTATCCGTTCCATCGGCTTCGAACCTGTATTCACCATCGGCAGGATCTGGAACGATCGCATACTCGAGACCTTCCTGACCCTCTGAATAGAAGGCGCCGGGTATGCCGTCGACCGCGCTCTGCGTTGTCGAGTCCCAGCCTACACGACTGCCGTCAGGAGCAATGACCTCGATCCGGGCAGGCGAATGCATAGCAGCGAACAGGATTTTTTGCGGCAAAGAGCGGTGAATCGTTGTCGTTGCTTCTTTCCCTGTCAGGAATTTGAAAGCGGCGCCTTCTGCCAACCCCGGAAGCTCGATATGCCGAGAAACGATCGTCGTATCCGTTGAGCTCGCTATGGCCGCGCTTTCAAGAGGGACTGTCCCGTCCCCCGCCCCATATTCAAGCGCAGTCGGCTGGCCATTCGTCCATTTACCGAAATATCCGTGCGCGCCTACATCTATCGCCGAGATCGTGTCGGTCCCCTCGTCGCCTATGATATTCATCAAGTTGATCCCTGAAGAAAGCAGCGGCGAAAGCCCTTGGTCGAGGTCCAAGAGAAACGAGTTCGCCGGATATCCCGCCGGATAATGCTCCATGGCGCTCGTCGACGCGACTTTCAGATAATCATATATAGGTAAGAGCTCCGGAACAGAAGCGACCGGACGATCTTTTATGTAATAGAAGGCATCAGAATAGCCTTGTTCGCGAGCATAGAGAGTGAATAAGGCCTTGAGTAGAGCGTCGGACAAACTCGAACCGAATTGACCGCCCTCCGCGGCGAGATACGCTTCGGGAGCACCGTGATGAGGCGTGCCGAGAAAGACGACTTTGTTAATATCACCGGCATAATCAGGAGACTGCGCATAAGCGCGGACGACGAGACCGCCCATCGAGTGAGCGATGACATCGACCTTTTCGCACCCACATGCGATCTTTACTCCGTCGATCTTCGCTTTGAGAAGTTGGGCCGTCTCCTCGTTCGGCAACCGCCAATCATATGGAAATGTGAAGAGCGTCGAGCTCGCCACGTATCCATTAGCAAGAAACGTGTCGACGAGGTCGTCGTACGTATGCAAGATAGGGTCAAGGACCCATCTGCCGCCGTACTCGATCGATCCTAGGATGCCTGGGACTATGATGACGGGATCGGTAGCGGTAGCGGCCGTAGTAGGCGCAGCGGGAGTGCTCGATGTACCCGTCGAGCTATCAATCATCGGCCCAGGAGCGAGAAACCAAACGGGCACGGTCGACGTGGCACCGGCAAACGGCTTCGCGAAGAGCCACGGCACATTCGTGGCCGCATCAGACTCTGCGCCGGCTCCCGATAGACCGAAAGAGTCTTTCGGTCCCGTCGGGTCTCCCCACCAGTTCCCTACGGCATCGACAGACGTCGAGGCATCGACCGAGACGTATGTCCCGATAGACAGGTTGTCGAAAGCAGAATTTCGAACGGTTAATCTCCCTCCGTCCAGGCGCAAGGCGACGCCGAAACCGGAAAAAGCGGAATTGGTCACATCTACCTGGGCTCCCGAACCGAGATCCACGGCGGCCGACTGGCCATCGGAGAACGTCGCGTCAGATATCTCTATATTCGCGTGCTCCGCTGAGAGCATCGGCCTGTCGATGCAGCCATTCGTGCAATCATGGTAGCCGCCATACCTGAATACGACGTGAGAAAGGAACCCTTGAGACCCCGCCGCGAAATGGATAGGCCATCGCCAGTCGCCAGGGCTTGGAGAAACATGCTCGTACCGAAGAACAGGGATGCCGTTCGAAGCAGCGAAACGGAGAGCGCAAGCGAGGTCTGCATCGATATTCCCTGTATATATCGACCCCAGACATGAGCCGTCTATCTGCGATGAGGTGATGAGCGCCTCGACATTCGAGCCTGCGAGTTGTGGCAGAGCAAGGGAGGGAGCGTCCAGATATCCGTCACCGCCTACGCCGAGACTGCTGACCCACGTATAATAAACGACGTGAGATCCGTCGCTTAGGCCAAGAGAAAGGTCGTTCCCCGCTCTCGACCCAGTCACTACAGGTCCCGCCGGTATCGTAGGAAACGTGGCAGCATATCCGCCAGTGTCTCCCCCGGCGCTATCGTCGTTGATCGATGTTATGACTACTGGATCGGCGGCTGTGCCGCTCGCGATGAGCGTGCCGTTTACTTCGAAATCGCTCACCTTGTCGAGCTTGATAACGACGCCTGGATCAAGGACGAGAGTCGCCCCAGGTAATACGGAGATCCCGGCAGGAATAAGATACGGGCTCGCCTCTTTGGTCCAGACCGTGTCCGTTGCTACACTATCCGTGATGATCGTCGCCGCCGCTGCCACGGACGGCCCAACGAGCAGAAGGGAAGCGAAAAAGATCCCGCACAAGGCCAAAAGAGCTGGCCCGATATCAGAGTCAACGAGCCATGAGGTCCTGTGGCGTAGCCGCCGGGCTCTCGATCCTGCCAGCGACATAGAGCGCGCCGAGGGCGATGACGATGATGGCCAAGAAACCGAGGGCGAGTTTGAAGAAAGTCTTGTCGAACATGCGGTCATAATATCATTTTTTGAAAAAACCTATAAAGAAGTCGAGGACGGAAGCAATAACGCTCTTTTGAGGAGCGACCTCTATGAATGTCGTGCTCGCGGGCGTCGACACGGGACGATGTGGCTGCAATGCGTCCGTCTTTTTCGGCTGCGAGACCACCGGGGCAGCGGCGGAAGACAAAGCGAGCGCCGGCGGACTAGAAGCGATCTCTGCCGGCGGCGTAAGCGACATAGGCGGCGAAGGATCGGGAGCGTCTATCTCGATCGGTATATGCGTCGCACCCGAGAGAGATGTTCCCGGTGTCGGCGATGCTACCTCCCACGACCCGGAATCGGTCTTCTGAAGAGAATCTTGGCCGGCCCGGCCGCCGCGGCTACCCTGATACATGACCGAATCGCCGTCGGAACCGTCAGATTGGCGGAGCGCCAGAACGCCACCTGTCCGCGTCAAATCGAACGAACTGTGGAAAAGACTTCCCGTGAATCCCTGGTGGTCCATAAGAAATCTCTCCGCGTCCTCAGCGATGATCCCATAGCTTCCGGCAGGGAGCCCATTCCCCGAATCGGACGCCTTTATTTCGTGAGCCTTGCCCGCTACGACGAGTTTCCAGGACGTCAGGTCGATGCTCGAATCGGTCGAGTTGAGGACCTCTATCCATTGATGGCCGGTATTCGCTCCCGGAGGATCGTACATGATCTCAGTGATCGAAACGCTCTGCGCGGCAAAGGCATATACCGGCATTAAAAAATCCCAGGAAAAAGCAGCGGCGCCGAACGCGACCGCCATTGTAGAAATAAAAAAGATGATGGTCCTCTTCATGAGGCCATCATCTCAAGTCAGCGATAAAGAGACGCCGAAGAATGCTTTAAAACTCGATTTAATAACTGATCCTGTCGACTATCAAGCCCCTCGAGTCGTAAAGCGTGATCGTTTCGTTCTGACTCGCCCACATCTCCATGCTCCGACCGAGGAATATGCGCCAGCGATTCTCTGAAAAATCAGGATCATCGCCGTGTATCGCCACACAGCTCGAATAGCTGAAACGCGCCGCCATGAAATCCTGGCATTGGGTGGTTTGAAGATCGAAGTTCGACTTATCGTATTTGTACGGGTCCTCGCAGCTATTGAGCGACTGGATATAGTCAAAGCATTCCTGCGTCACCGTATGTATAGAAGGATCGGCCGTCGGCGCCGGGCAATTCTGATTGAGTTGCGGATCAAATGGATAATTGCGGAGATATCCATCGCATTCGTTCTCGCGGAAGCTTGTGCTTATCTTATAAGGATAGGAAACGAATGGGCCGCCTGTCGTCACGATAGCCGTGTCGCCTGGCTTGAGGACGATATCGCCCGTCCGGAATATGTCGGACGGATCGAGAAAACCGGTGCCTTGGCCTATCGTCGCCGTCTCTGCCGAAGGATAGACGTAATTATTGCCCGAAGTCTGAACCGGCCGCGTGCCTTTCGAGTTGCCGAGCTTCCAACCTGTGATATCAATCGAGGACTGCCCGCCATTCGACAGCGTGACGTATTCATCCGAAGGCTGGTACGACGACGGTGCATTGCCCGTGCCGAGAGTCACCATGCCGGCATACGGCGAGCGCAACGCGACAGCGATATTAGATAGGTCTGCAGTCTGCCCGTATGTCCCGGACGATCCGTATGAACTGCCGCTCGTATCGTTGAGAAAACCGAGAAGGGAATTGTTGCCGCTCGCCGGCGCCGACGACCCTCCTCCCGGTGCAGCATATGAGCCGTTCGTGAGAGAAGAGAGGTTCCCCGCCGCTCCAGGACCGACGTATTTCGCAAGGGCCGCGAATACGATGAACAGAACGCACGCCGCTACGACAAAAAAAGTGAGGTGTTTTATGAACCCGCCCTGCCGTGCTGTATTCATGATCCTTATTATACCGTAAAGCACGCGTGCGCAATGCAAAAGCCGCACCTTACGGTGCGGCTTTTGCCGAAACTGTGACTTACGTCAGACCGTTCCCGTTAAGGGAGCGATACAGCCGAGGTCCTCCAAGCCGTCTGGCCAGACATGAAGTTCGAAGTGTTCGAAGCTCCGCCGTCAGTCGTAGACCAATTGACAGACTCGAGGCCTACCGCGTACGAAGCGGTTGGGACGAGCGAGCCGCCAGAAGTCCTGCCTTCGAAGATGAAGTCGATAGGCATAGTGACCGAGTTGTTCTGGGAGATCTTGAACGCAGCATTCGTGAGACCAGTCGTTACAGCACCGTTAGAAGGCACAGACCATGCCGTCGACGAAGCGTCGGTGATCGTGGTCTTTACGCCGTTCTCGTATATGCCGAAGCCGAAGGTCGACGAAGCAGCCTGCTGACCGAAGTAGATGTCGCCACCTACTGCCTGGATCGTCAGGTTGAACGTAGCGTCAGCAGTCGAGGTCGAGTAGTTGTTCTGCGAAGCAGTCGCGCTCTTGCTGATAGAAGCAGAGTTGAGCGTGAATACTGGACCAACGCTTCTGACGTTGAACGTGTTACCCGTGGCCGAGCCAGATGGGTTGACCGTCGAGCCCTGCGAGTTCTGAGCCGATGGGCCAGAAGCCGCTACGACAGCCTTGAAGGTCGAGACAGACGAGCCAGCGCTCCTGATATCAGCCTTGAGGGTGAGGACCTTAGTCGTGTCCTGTGGCACCCAGTAGTTGATATTGGTGAACGAAGCTACGCCGGTGTTAGCGTTTACCGATGCCGAGCCCAAGAGAGTCGAGCCGTCATAGAGGTAAGCCGCCGTTGCCGTCGCTACGCCAGTACCGTTGATCGTGGCCGTGAGGTCAGTGATCTCAACAGTGTCCTTCTGCGCGCGTACATCGAACGCGAGGAGAGGGAGCTTGTCATACTGGTTGTCGTTCGAGCCAGAAGCCGCTACGACGTCCGCAGGAAGGAAGTTCGCTGCATCAGTCGAGAGCAAGAGCTGGGCCGAGTCAACAAGCGAGGCCGAGATCGTCACCGACTGGGTGAGATCCGAGGCTGGGCCGTACTGGTCGATACCAGCGCCGTCTACGCCGCGAACGCCGTTCGTAGCGAGGGTGATGGTGCGAGCAGTCTGCTGATCGCTGTCGATAGCAGAGTAGAGGTCGCCTGTAACGGTGAACGTCTGCTGAGCGTCCTTTGGCAAGTTGTAGTTGAAGCCGCTGAACGTCAAGAGATAGTCCGAACCAGACTTCACAACAGTGTTGCTGTTGAGGTCAGCCTGAGCGAGGACATTGCCGTTAGGGTCGAGCAAGTACATGGTCTTGAATACCTTGGTGTAGATCGTGGTGGTGTTACCAAGGTCAAGCTGTACGCGCTGGATGCTGATAGGTGAGAGCTTCGCCTGGGCAGTGAATGCCAAGACAGGATCGCCGCTCTGACCTACGTAAAGCGTAGAGTTCGAGACCGGTGCGCTGTTGACCGTCAAGATGCCTTCAACGCCGGTGTTGACCGCTGGGGTCGTAGCCGTGCTAGCGGTCGAAGTCGTCGAAGACGAAGTCGAGGTGCTAGAGGTCGAAGACGTCATCGAAGACGACTGGTTGAGAGCAGCCCTGGTGAGAGGACCGACGTAGCCAGTGCCTGGGACGCCATGAGCCGTCTGATAGGCGATAACCGCGGCCTTCGTGATCGAACCGAAGTAACCCGTGGCTGGGCTTACGCCGATAGCGTTCTGAAGGGCGGTAACCTCAGCGCCGGACGAACCGACAGTGAGATCTTTCGTGAACGAAACCGCAGGAGCGGCCGAGTTCACAGCGGCAAGCGCTGCCTGAGCTTTGTCAGGCGAGATGATGCCCAACTGGATAAAGAGGTTAACGAGCTGCGTCAAAGACATCGAGGACGTCTGAGCCGAAGCAGCGGTAGCCCCTACTGCTGCGAAAGCGGTGAGAGCCATCGAGAAACCGACGACTGCAGCAACGACTTTCGAAGTTGTGGTGATTTTCATAATGTGTGTGCTTCTAGTAATGATGGAGCGGGAGAGGCTTGTGACTTGTAAACATGCTCTCTCGATCCGTTAACCAACGAAATAATCTTTCATCTCCCCTCTCGCTTATCGACGGCTCGAGAGGAGACGCGGGCCTTGCGGCCCTCGACTATTCCCCGGGATTTTTTCTCCCAGCGTTTTGCTTTCGAGATCGCTCTCGAGAACAAAACGCTGGGTCGACACGATCCTAGGGATAGTTGTAAGGAGTGATAGGTCTCGCGGAATAAATTCTGTACACGGTCCGGGACTATTCTGAATCCAGTATCGCGATCGCTATGCGGTTTTCAATGGTCGAGTAACACGGTCAAGGAATGCCAGATAATTATATATTTTGGCCGACGTGGGCGCAAAACATACAATGTGGATAACCGAAACGGGCTTCTTTTAAGCCCTATTTTTAGTTATATTCCACGCCCCTTATATTATACGAAAATAGCCCATAAAGCAAGGCAAACCCTGTAAAGCCCTAGATGGCTAGGAAGCGAGGGAATAAGTGCTCCACCGGCGCTCCCCTTCCTTTTTAAGGACACCAGCCGCGACCATGGCCAAAAGCTCGCGTTGTATGGTCTTTTCGCTCACCCCCTTTATGATCTCGGCGAAGTCTTTGATATTTAGTCCGCTTTTCTTGGACAAGAGCTTGATTATCGTGGCTTGCCTGCTATCTTTTGACTCCATTGTCCTTTCTGGCTTTTCTGGAGTCCTTGACATCTTTTGGACCTGGACAGGAGCGATAGCAACCTGTGTCTTTGGTGAAATAGATGTCCTTGATGATTGTCCTTTATCGTCGCGCTTGAGGGGCTCCGGCTCGGCGGTATCAAAGAATCCAGGATCAAGGATGACCGTCTGCTCGCTCTCTCGCTTGTTCTCGTCCCTCTCCATCGTCGATACAAGGTTCTCAAACTCGCGGGCGAGGATACTGAAATTCATCTCCGATATAAGGCCAGAATGATGGGCGATGCTGGAGAAAGAGACGATCTCAAGAGCGAGGGCGCGATATTCCTTGAGAAGGTCGCGGCGCTCCGAGAGCGACACCGAGCCCCAGTCGAGATTGAGCTCTAGAAGCGAGAGCGCGGCATCGCGGATCTTCCACTTGAGGGGCTCATTGTCCTTTATGAAGTTGGTGATCATGTACACCGCCGTCACGAGCTTCTCGGTTTTCTTGTATATGAATGCGAAGTGACGGTTGCCCCCAAAGACGGTGCCAGCATCGATGCCCAATTCCCTGTTTTGAGGTGTCCCTTCCATTGCTTTGTAAATTAAGGATATTTACGCTGTCTTTTATAAAACTGTCCTTTACAACTGGCGCTGTCGGAGAAAAGATTCTGTCCTTGAGACACT
Organism: Patescibacteria group bacterium; assembly: GCA_028866595.1. Lineage (GTDB taxonomy): Bacteria > Patescibacteriota > Minisyncoccia > Phycocordibacterales > UBA6065 > UBA6065. The sequence continues at coordinate 11,339 of JAGWHV010000007.1, read as the reverse complement.
ATGTCTCTTAGAAAAATCTGTCAAGAAGCGTGTCCATTATATTCCTCTTTTAAAGGACGTAAAGACCCTTCCGAAGAGGGTGATATAATCGTTCATATGGCGAAAAGAAAAAATGACGATCGCTCTCCTGAAGCAGAGGAAAAATCTGAAAAGCGGACTGAGAAAAGAAAGAAGGGATTTGTGAGAAACCTGCCTGACGAGACTGTCCAAGGAGTGGCGTCGATCGTCTTTTTCGTACTGGCTATATTCACCGCTCTCGCTATCTGGGACAAAGCCGGGATCGTCGGCCATTACACATTCCACGGTCTCTCATATCTTCTCGGCGTCGGCTATTATCTCCTACCCCTCATATTCGTCGTCCTCGCACTGACATTCCTCCGAAATATCCATAAGCGCTTCGACCCGGCAAAGCTCTATGGCGCGACCCTGTTCCTCGTCTCCCTTCTCGGCATCATCGACATAGTGTCACCGACGGCCGACGGGTCCATACCGAGCGGCGGTTATATCGGCATCTGGCTGGCGTGGCCGTTCGTCAAGCTCTTCGACACCTCGGCGAGCCTCGTATTCCTATCCGCCCTGGTCGTCATATCGGTGCTCATCGCTTTCAATGATGAACTGGATCTCAAGTCGCTCTTCAACTTTAAGAAAGAACCTGAAGAAGATGACGAGGACGACGAGATCGAGGATGTCGATATCAAGCTCTCCCTCCCCCTCGATGACGAGCCGGTAAAGAAAAAGCCGGTCGAACGCGCTAAAGACGACAAAGAAGAGAGACCTGCCGAGAAGAGAAGCATCAAGGACGTAAAGATATCGCGAGGTGAAGCGGCCGATGAGGAAAAAGACTTCATCAAGTCGTCAAAGCGCAAGGATCTCGTCCATCCATATACCCCTCCGCCTCTTTCTCTCCTCGAACGCGATAAGGGCAAGCCCGTGGTAGGCGATGTCAAAGCGAATGCCAACATCATAAAGAGGACTTTGGCGAATTTCGGCATAGATGTAGAGATGGACGAGGTCTCGATAGGACCGTCCGTCACCCGGTACGCCTTGAAACCGGCCGAGGGCGTCAAACTCTCGCGCATCGTCGCCCTTCAAAACGATCTCGCTCTCGCTCTGGCGGCCCATCCCCTCCGCATAGAGGCTCCTATCCCTGGCAAATCGCTCGTCGGCATCGAGATCCCGAATACGACGAAGACGACGGTCGGCCTCGGCACGCTTTTCACTTCCGAAGAATTCCAGACGTCCGATAAACCGCTCCTCGTCGCTTTGGGTAAGGGCATTTCCGGCAAGTCGCATTTCGCTAATGCCGCCAAAATGCCCCATCTCCTCATAGCCGGCGCTACCGGCTCCGGAAAATCGGTGACGATACATGCTCTCATCGTCTCCCTGCTCTATCGATGCTCGCCGGACCGCCTTAAATTCATCATGATCGACCCGAAACGCGTCGAGTTGACCTTGTACAATAAGATCCCTCATCTGCTCACGCCCGTCATAACAGACGCGAAAAAAGCCATCCTAGCCCTCAAATGGGCGGCAAAAGAGATGGATCGGCGATACGATGTGCTTCAATCCCACGGCGTCCGCGACGTCGAATCATATTATAAAAACGTCTTCGAGCCCGCCTCGAAAAAGCTCAAGGTGAAAGTCAACGGCGAAGACGTGGAAGAGAAAGGTCCCGAGCCTATGCCGTATATCTTCGTCATCATCGATGAATTGGCGGATATCATGCAGACGTATCCGCGCGAGCTCGAGGCCGGCATCGTCCGCCTCGCCCAAATGAGCCGCGCCGTGGGCATCCATCTCATGCTCTCGACCCAGAGGCCGTCGGTCAACGTCATCACTGGTCTTATCAAGGCAAACATCCCTGCCCGCTTGGCCCTCCAAGTGGCATCGCAGGTCGACTCTCGGACGATCCTCGACACCGTTGGCGCTGAAAAACTCCTCGGCGCGGGCGATATGCTCTATCTCTCAGGCGAGATGTCAAAGCCGACGCGCATCCAATCTGCCTACATATCCGAAAGCGAAGTGAAGAAAGTCGTAAGATTCCTTATCGACAGCCATGCCGAGGAGCTCTCCGATGAGATAAATCTGACCGAGAACGCCGTAAAGAGCGACAATGCGATATTCTCGGCAACGCTTGATGAATCACTTGGCGATCCTTTGGGCGAGATGGACGATGCCGGGAGCGATGACGACGATATGTACGACGAAGCGAAGCGCGTCGTCACCGAAGCCGGTAAAGCCTCAACCTCTTATATCCAGCGCAAGCTTCGCGTCGGCTATTCCCGCGCGGCCCGCCTTATGGATCTCCTCGAGGAGCGCGGCGTCATCGGGGCCGCCGACGGCTCAAAGCCTCGTCCTGTGCTCGGCGATGCCGGTAATACGGCAAAGGCGGATGTTGAGCAGACGTCGGATGACGCCGAGGGGCCGATTTTGTGATTTCTTGAGATTTTCTTTAGACCGCCAAGGTAAGATATAACCGCGAGACCAGATATGACTGACCGAAGACGAGTAAAAAGGATGATGGGAGCGTGGATCGCCTTGGGAGCGGCGGCGATAGTTCTTGGATATGGGACATTCAGAGCGAAGAACCTCGTGGAAGGCCCCCGGATCGCCATAAACTCCCCTATAAGCGGCGAGGCAGCTACATCTTCTATCATCGAAATACGAGGAACGGCCGAGAATATCTCGTTTCTGACGCTTGATGACGGACAAATATTCACTGACTCGTCAGGACGGTTCGACGAGAAAGTATTGCTGTCTTCCGGGTATAATGTGGTCACGCTCAAGGCGCGCGACAGGTTCGGAAGGATCGTAGAGAAGACTTTACAATTAACCTATAACTAACATGCCAGCAAAGAAGAAAGACGCCATGAAAGAGAAGACTGCGCCGCGGGACGAAGTCGAAATGGGCCAAGCGACGACGAAGGAGCGCGCCACGATCGACGACACGTTAAACGCGATAAAGACCAAGTTCGGCGAAGACGCCATCATGAAGCTCGGCGAGAAGCCTCACGTCGACGTGAATGCGATACCGACAGGCTCGATCGGCCTCGACGCGGCTCTCGGTATCGGCGGCGTGCCGCGCGGCAGGATCATCGAGATATTCGGACCCGAATCATCGGGCAAGACTACTCTCTCCCTTCACATCATCGCCGAAGCCCAGAAAACGGGCGGCGTGTGCGCTTTCATAGACGCCGAGCACGCTATGGATCCTGAATACGCCAAGCGCATAGGCGTAAAAATAGACGACCTGCTCATCTCCCAGCCTGACACAGGCGAGCAGGCCCTCGAGATCGTCGAGTCCCTCGTCCGCTCGGGCAAGATAGATGTCATCGTCATTGATTCTGTAGCGGCGCTCACGCCGAAAGACGAGATCGAGGGCGACATGGGCGCCATGCATGTCGGCAAACAGGCCCGCCTCATGTCGCAAGCTCTCCGCAAGCTGACCGCTATCACCGCCAAATCGAAAACCGTCGTCATATTCATAAATCAGATCCGCATGCAGATAGGCATCATGTTCGGAAATCCAGAAACGACGCCCGGCGGAAAAGCTTTGAAATTCTATACGTCCGTCCGTCTCGACATCCGCCGCATCGCTCAGATTAAAAAAGGAGAGGAGGTCGTGGGCGGCCGCGTCCGGGTCAAAGTCGTCAAAAACAAGGTCGCGGCGCCATTCAAACAGACGGAATTCGACCTTATGTATAACGAGGGCATATCGCGCGAAGGCGAGATCATCGCCCTCGGCGAGAGCCATGGCATCATATCGAAATCCGGTGCTTCGTACTCGTATCAGCCCGAAGGCGCGGACGGCAAAGTGGGCGAGAAACTCCCTCTCGGCCGCGGCTATGACGCGACAAGACAGTTCCTCAAAGAGAATCCAAAGATCACGAACGAGATCTTGAAAAAGATCCGGGCAAAGCTTGCGCAGATATAAACAGGGATTTGCCACAGAAAAACCGCCCTGGAGGGGCGGTTTTTCTGCACTTGGTTGCTTCATCTCAAAGATCAGAAGATCTCCGCTCGCCATGATAGAAAAGCTGTCTTAAAGGAATCATAAAGATTGCATCGTCGTTGTGGATAATCAGACCCCGAGAATATGATCTGAAGCACCTTTGGAAGCGCGGCGGCGCTGAAACGAGGAAATTTCGTCCACCGAAATTTCCGTGCACTTCAGATCATATTCTCGGGGTCTGATCATGGACAACGATACCATGACAGGTTAGGATGAAACCCTATTCCCTAACAGCCGAAATCCCATGTCCCTCCTTGAATACAACGAAGTCACCCCGCGAAAATACATAATCCATGAGAAAGAACCTTATGAGGTCATTGATGCTCACATCTTCCGCATGCAGCAGCGCAAGCCGCAGAACAAGACAAAAATAAAGAATCTCCTCACCGGCCGCGTCGTCGAAGTGACATTCCACCAATCTGATAAGGTCGAGGAGGCCGAGATCGATACGAAAGAGGCGAAATTCCTCTATACGAACCGCGGCGAATATTGGTTCTGCGACCCGAACGATCCTTCCAAGCGCTTCGAGATCCCTGAAGAGGTCCTCGGCATGCAGGCGAAATTCCTCAAATCAAATACGGTCTACGACGTCAAGCTCTTCGGCGAGCGGATATTCGGAGTCAAGCTCGAACCGACCGTCGACCTCAAGGTCGTCGAAGCTCCGCCCGGCATCAAAGGCGACTCCGCTCGTTCAGGCGGCAAGCAGATCGTCTTCGAAGGTGGTCTCGTCGTCACTGCTCCCCTTTTCGTCAATGTCGGAGATATCGTGAGGATAAACACAGATACGGGGGAGTACCGAGAACGTGCGAACTAACGAGGGAACGCGGAAATAATACATAGAAGAAATCCCCGCGGCCGTTCCGGCCGCGGGGATTTCTTTTGAGCTCTTATTATTTCGCTACGTACGGCAAGAGGCCCATGAATCGGGCTCGCTTGATAGCGAGGGCGAGCTTGCGCTGGTTCGTCGCAGAGACGTTCGTGCGCTTTTTGCCCTGGATGCGAGCATGCGGGTTCAAGAACTTCTTGAGGATCTCTGTGTCCTTGTAGTCAATATGCTCGATATTATGCTGTTTGAAGAAACACTGTTTCGTCATGATCGTGGATGTTTAATACTGTCTAGAATGGTATGTCTTCGGGATTGATATCCTCGCTCGGATATTCGATGGTGTCGACTGCCGCGGCCTTGGCGCCTTTGCTTTTGGCCGGAGCGGCTCCCTCGGCGGTGGCGTCAGGGGCGCCAGCGAAACTGCCTCCCGCGCTCGCACCAGATTTGGCGCCGAACTGGACGCGGTCAGCGACGATCTCGGTGCGATATTTCTTCTCACCGCTCGTTTTGTCGTCCCATGACCGGGTCTGGATGCGGCCCTCTACCATCACCTGCTGGCCTTTTTTAAGATACTGCGCCGACGTCTCCGCCTGACGGCCGAACACCACGATGTTGTGGAACTGGGTGTCCTCTTTCTTATTGCCGTCCTTGTCCCTCCAGACGCTGTTCGTAGCAACGGAGAGCGAAGCGACCTGCATGCCCGACGGCAGAGCGCGAAGCTCCGGGTCGCGAGTCAGGTTGCCTACGATGAATGCCTTGTTGAGATACATAGACTCTGTGCTAATCCTTGTAATGAGAGATGGGAACCAAGTCGCGTCTAGTGTACCACACGCCAGCCTGAGACGTTAAGCAACGAGCTTGTCGATCGACTTGTCGAGCTCTTCTTGATCGACCGGGGCGGCTTCCTTGACCTCTTTCTTGTCAGCCTTGTCGGTCTTGGGCTCATCGGCGCGCGCCTCTTTCTTCTCTTCGGCGAGGATCTTCGGGCCGTATATGGTGTTCTCGCGGACCGTCTTGACGATCAAGTGACGGAGGATCTTGTCGGAGGCCTTGAGCGCCTTGTCGAACTCCGCGACCGTCTCTTTCGGTCCTTCGAACTTGATCCAGCCGAAATAGGCCGTATCGAAACGATGACGGGCCGGACCGATAGGCTTGATCATCGTATAGGCAAGATTACGAAGCTTCGGGAACTCTTCCGATATGATCGTCGCCTTCTCTGCTCCGAGCAACGCCTTGATGGCGTCTACCTCCTGGGGGAGATTCTCTGGAGAAACAGTGGGGACGATGTGGAAGCCCACTTCGTAGACGGTGCCTGCCGTCTTGGCTGTCTCTGTCATTGTTTGTATGACTAGCTTATAAACTGTCCTTGCGATAAGCCGCTTCCTTGGCGGGAAGCTTTCCAAAGCAAGTAGGGCCATCATACCCGAAAAGCCTGGTTTTGCAAGAAAGCCACTATGGCGAAAGCAAAAACGCCCCGCATGGAGGCGCTTTTGCGTGGACCCGACGGGGATCGAATCTAAGGAATATTAAACAGCCTCATGGCATTCTCGACGAGCTGGGCGCGACCGGATTCGAGGTCGAGACCTTGTATGCCGATGATCTTGTCGGCGATGTGCGTCACGAAGAGCGGTTCGTTGCGCTTGTTGCCTTTGCCGCGCTCGGGAGCGGGAGAGACATACGGGCAGTCTGTCTCCGACATGACGCGGTCGGAGGGCGTCGCTCGGACGAGAGCTTCGTATTCCTTGGCGAATGTCACGACGCCGGTATATGAAAGACAAAAGCCGAGATCGAGGAATTCCTGCGCGTACTCGGCCGTGCCAGCGAAAAAATGCGCGTCGCCGCGGAGTTTGGCCCCGTCGCCCGTCGCAGAGAGGCCTTTTTTATATTCGCGGAGAATGTTGAGGACGTCGCGATAGGCGTCGCCGCCTTTGCCTGATCGGACGTGGAGCATGAGAGGCAGATCAAGCTCGATTGCGAGCTCTACTTGCGCTCGGAATGCGACGATTTGCCGGACGCGCTCTTCGTCCGTCGGCATGCGGTAATAATCGAGGCCGCACTCGCCGATGCCGACGACTTTTTTGCCTCCTTCGTGAACGAGAGAGCGATAGAAGTCCTTGTCGAAAACCTCGCCGCGCGATGTGAAGCCGGCCGTCGAACCGTGAGCGGCCCCCGCCCCGCCGAGCTCCTCTGCATCATGGAACGAGGCGTTCGCATGGACGGGATGAAGGCCGACGATAGCATAGACGCCCTCTGGGAATTCGCGCGTCATATCGACGGCCCGCCGCGACGTGTCCCGCTGGGTGCCGATGTTTATCATCCATATGCCGGCGGCAAGAGCCCGCTCGACGACATCCCGCCTGTCCACGTCGAAAGCGCTGAAATTCGTGTGAGCGTGGATGTCTATGAATCGCGGCTTCATTCCTTTCTGGCGAAAAGCGGCGCCGCGGGCGTATTGTTCCCTTTTACGAGATCCTGAATTGTCCGCGACGTCTCCGGAAGTATCGGCTCGAGCATGCTGGCTATCGCATACAGACGGTCACAGAGATCGCGGATGATCTCTTGAGCGGCCGTTTTGTCTGTCTTTACGAGCTTGAAGGGCGCTTTTTCCTGAATGAGACGATCAGCTTCGGCGATGCGCGCCCAGACGATGTTGGCGGCGGCTTGGATATCGAACGAATCGAGCGCCTTTTTGAAATCAGCAGGCATCGCGTCCCTCGCCGCATCGGTCGGGACATCGATAGGCGCGCTGAGGTGCGTCGAGGCCATCTTCATGACGCGCGAGACGAGATTGCCGAGGCCGTTCGCAAGCGCTGTGTTGTATGCCTGCTTGAAACGATCGAGCGTGAATGGCGAGTCCTCGAACGAGCCTATCTCGCGCGAGACGAAATATCGGAGAGCCTCGGCACCGCGGCCGCCGGTGACGGCGTCATACTCGGCGGCAAGGGCGATAGGATCAATGACATTACCGAGGGACTTGGACATCTTGACGCCGCCCTCCCCCGTCACGAAGCCGTTCACGACGACGGTATGAGTCGGCGGCACGCCGGCCGCCATGAGCATCGCCTGCCACATGACGGATTGGAAGCGAGTATTGTCCTTGCCGCAGTATTGAGTCGGCGTGCCGTGGACCCAGAATTTCTGAAAGTCGCCCGTCGCAGAGCTCTCGTTCTCCGGCCAGCCGAGAGTCGATATGTAGTTCACGAGAGCGTCGAACCAAACGTACATGACGTGGTTAGAGTCGCCAGGAATGGGCACACCCCAGGCCATTTTCGATTTGAGACGCGATATGCTGAAATCCTCGAGGCCGCGTTTTATGAATTCGCGCATCTCATTCATGCGGAAACCAGGCACGATCATGTGACCGTGGGTTTCGTAGAGGCGAAGAATCTTGTCACCGAACGCCGAGAAGCGGAAGAAATAATTCTCCTCCTCTATGATCTCGATATCGAGTTGGGGATGGATCGGGCAGCGGCCGAGGACGAGCTCCGACTCGGTCTTGGTCTCTTCACAGCCGACGCAATATTTCGAGCTGTAGTTTTTTTTGTATATGAGCGGCTGGCCTTCGTCATCCGTCTTCGAGGCGACGCGCTCCCAGAACGCCTGAGCGGCTTTTTCATGATGAGCGTCGGTGGTGCGGATGAAATGAGCGTCGGCGCTTATGCCGAGGCGCGGCAAGAGCTTTTTGAACGTCTCAGCGTTCTCGTCGACGTATGTTTTGACGGATTTGCCGGCTTTCTCGGCGGCCTTGAAGAGCTTTTGTCCATGTTCGTCCGTACCGGTATTGAAAAAGACCTCGTAGCCTTGGAGCTTTTTAAAGCGGGCGATGATATCGGCGCGAATGATCTCCATGGCGAAACCGACGTGGGGGTCGGCGTTCACGTATGGCAGAGTCGTGGTTATGTAGAAATATTTGGGCATGGCGGAAATAGAGGGCGCGTGCGGGAAGGGCGCCGGCGGCGGCTACGCCGCCGGCGCTTTCCTCTTCTTCTCCATATCATCGATAAATTCGACGATCATGGACGAAGCCGGCACAGACAATATGATGCCGAGGAATCCGGCGAGCTTGAACCCGATTAAAAGCGAGAGGATGACAAGAATCGGCGGCACCCCGACGATCTTTTTCACGACGAGTGGATATATGAGGTGATTCTCGAACTGATGGATGACGAGATAGAGAGCGGCGACGACGAGAGCGGCAGACGCGCCTGTTGTATTGTACGTCACGGCGACCGCCGGTATCGCGGCGATGATCGGGCCGAAGAGAGGTATGGTCTCGAGCAAGGCCGCAAATACAGCGAACAGGAGCGCGTTTTGAACGCCGAGGATCATCAGGCCGATGTAGACGAGGAGGCCGACGAGAATGGCGAGAACGATCTGGCCCTGCATCCAGAGGCCTATTTTCGTGCGGACGCGGCGCCAGAGATTGATGACGTACGATTCGTCCGGATCAGGAATGACGGCTCGGAGGAAACGCTCGACGCCGTCTTCCTGCACAGCGAGATAGAATGACAAGACGATGATAAGGACGAATGAGAGCACGCCGCCGAAAAGCGAGCTCGCCGAGCTGACGAAGCCTGCCGACACGGAATTGAGAGCGCCGTCGAGCGACTGCATCGCGCTCGAGACAGAGAGCTGGCCGCTCGGAGCAGATTGATTCGCCGGAGCGCTCGTATCAGAAAGAGCGGTCACGAGAAGACTCCTCTGGGGCAGACTTTGGATGCCGCGCGAGACGCCGGCGACGACTTGGCTATTCGTCTGCGGCGCCGCCGTCGTACCAAGCGGGTTCCAAAGAGCCACGGAATCGATATATTGCGGAACTGTGCCGAGGAACTGGGTCGTGTCCTGGAGGAGTTGCGGCACGAGAGTATAGAAAGCAGTGACGACAAGAGCGCCGATGACGACGTATGTCAAGACGGCCGAGAGCACCCGCGGGAGTCCCCGCTTGATGAGCCAGACGACTGCGGGCTCGACAGCCGAAGCGATGACGACGGCGGTGAGAACAACGAGGATGATGTCCTTGAGCTCGAAAGCCGCCCACGTCGCGAGCAAAAGCAGTATCGTCTTGGCGATAGTGCCTGTAGTTATCTCAATGCGCGGATCGCGCCCAACCTCGGCTGTATTCTTGGAAGCCATACGTACGCTCATCATACTACGATATTGCCCGGATGACAGCATCTTTGTCGATGCCTTTGCCTATGGCCGCGGCGGTGAGCCGATTGCCTGCGAATATGGTCTTGGCCACGCGCATGATGTCATCTGGACTTATTTTGGCGAAGATCGCCTCGAATTCTTCAGGAGTGAGAATCCTGTCCTCGAGCGCCTCCTGCTCCGAGCAATAGCCGGCTATCTCGTCAGACGTCTCAAGGCCCATGAGCCTCTGGGCGCGCATGAATTCGCGGACGCGGTCGAGCTCGGCGCGCGAGACAGGCTCGGTCTTGAGACGCTCGGTCTCGGCGATGATGGCCGAGACGATCTCGGGGACGCGGCCATGGGTTGTGCCCGTCGCTATCGCGAAGAATCCGAAACTCGTATGGAGAGCGTGGCTCGCCGAGACATAATAGCCGGAGCCCATCTCGTCACGAAGCTTGATAAAAAGCCGCGAGCTCATGCCGCTCCGAAGGATATTCTTTATGATCCGGGCGATCCAGCGGTCAGGGTTATCGCGAGCGAACGTCCGCCAGGCGAGGATAATGTGGGCCTGGTCGGTGTCTTTGTCGATGAAGACCGTCTCTGGGCCTTTCTGGGAACGGTCATAGGTAAGAAATTCCGGGGGAGGAGGCGTCCTTGGCGCGTCCCCGAAATTCGCTTTCGCCCACGCGAGCATGTCGGCTTCGGCGACGCCGCCGGCGAGGGTGACGACGATGTTCGGACCGGTATACTGCGCGTCCCGATAGGCGATGAGCTCATCGCGGGTGATGGCTGAGACCGTCTGTTTGGTGCCGAGGACGTCCCGTTCGGCAGGCTCTCCGCCGTACATGTGCTTGAGGACTGCATCGCCTATCTTCTCCTGCGGGTCGTCGGCATACATGTCTATCTCGCCCATGACGACGCCTTTCTCCTTCTCGACTTCTTTTTCAGGGAACGTCGAATTCTTGAAGACGTCCGTGACAACGTCGGCTATCCTGCCGAAATGCTTGGCGTCGGCCTTCGCCCAATATCCGGTCATGTCTTTGGAAGTAAAGGCATTGTAGAGCGCGCCGATCGAGTCGAGCTCGGAGGTGATATGGAAGGCCGACGGGCGCTTGGTCGTGCCTTTGAAGAACATGTGTTCGAGAAAGTGTGACAGGCCCGCCTGCTCCGGCTTCTCATAGAACGAACCGGTGGCGACGGCGACCATGACGGTCGCCGTTGGATTGCCCTGCATGGGCGCAGTGATGATCCGAACGCCGTTTGGAAGGACGGTCTTCTTGAAATTCATATGCCGAGTATATACAAGGACAGACAAAAGCAAAAGCCATGCAAAAGCCGCCCGGCGCGGAGGCGGCTTTTGTGTTTCGCGAC
>JAGWHV010000006.1 GCA_028866595.1 Patescibacteria group bacterium | reverse complement strand
CCTGATGAAATTTTCATCAAATCCCGTCTTGGACAAGAAAAAGACCGCTCTGTACAGAGCGGTCTTTTTCATCAGTCATATAGCCTCATCAACATCAGTATTGTATCTCCAGCCAGGTTTGTGTCAAATTCAAAAAACTTGACTTTGCACTATATACGTGCTTTTATACACCCAAAGCAGATGCCACATCCGACATGTGTCGGAAAATCGTCATCTGTCAGTTCATAAAAACCAAAACAAAAAGGATACCACTCGTCATGAGTAAATCATCCGTCCGGTCAGATGTCAGCGCCGGCAGCGCCCTCGCGCTTGCCGCCGAAATGGTCAAGGCGCTCTCTCCCGTCCTCCGCACGCTGTCGCAAGCGGAGGTCGAAGCCCTCCGGCGAAATCCAGCGAAACTCCAGAACGCGTTCCGCCGACTCCTGGGGGAATCGTCACCGCCCCTGTGCCTCGCAACAGGCGAAACCACATTTTACATGAAGAATGTGAGGGTCGACCTCCAGGAGAAGTACATGCCGGAAAAGCATAAGCTCAAGGACTTAGCGTTCGAGATCAAGGTGCGCGGCGACAATGCCACGATCGAGGCGGACAAGTACGGGTGCAACCTGAACCCCGTATGGGCAGTGACATTCGACGATTCGATCGGCATGTACTACCCGCCAGGGGCCTTCGTTGAGGTCGACCTGATCGACCAATACGATACCGACACCGTCGCTAACTTCATCACCGCGGAGTACATCTCGAAAAACGGCAGGCTGGAATTCGGCTACAACCGCGGAGACGTCGAGTATTTCTTCGTCGGTCTCCGGATCGGCAAAACGTACATCGAACAGCGCCTTGGCCTCGAGGATGAAGAAGCGCTGTTGGAAAACGTCTAAGCGATTTTCAGACCACGGCCGCTCGCCACACACGAGCGGCTTTTTATTTCCCCAGCTTTTGCGCGAGGAGAGAGACGAGGTCCTTGAGAGGAATCGACTCCTGGGCGCCCGTATCGCGGTCGCGGACGGTCACGGGATTGTGCGGCTTTTCGATGGTGTCGAAATCGACGGTCACGCAGAAAGGCGTGCCGATCTCGTCCTGGCGGCGGTAGCGCTTGCCTATCGAGCCTGACTCGTCGTATTCGACGCCGGACGAGCCGCGGGCGAATTCCGCGCAGAGGACTTTGTATATCTCGCGAGCCTTCGCTGTGAGGGCGTCTTTATTTTTGAGCAAAGGAAAAACGGCGATCTTTACCGGCGCAACGGACGGAGCGAGCTTGAGGAAGACGCGCTTCTCGCCGCCGAGCTCGTCCTCGCGGTAGGCGTCGGCGAGAATAGCGAGAACGGTGCGATCGACGCCGAGAGACGGCTCGATGACGTGAGGCACAAAACGGGTCTTGGCTTCTTCGTCATAATAAGAAAGGTCGACGCCCGACGCAGATGAATGCGCTTTGAGGTCGAAATCAGTGCGATAGGCCAGACCATAGAGCTCCTTCCTGCCAAACGGCCAGTCGAATTCGAAATCTATGGTGCGCCGGGAATAATGAGCGAGGTCGGCCGGAGCGATCTCATGCTCGTGGACTTTGGCAGACGGCAGGCCGACATCTTCGGCAAATCCGCGAATCTCGCCTATGAAATGCTCGAACGATTTTTTCCAATCTTTCGGATCGACGAAATATTCGATCTCCATCTGCTCGAACTCGCGGGCACGGAAAAGGAAGTCCCGCGGCGCGATCTCGTTCCTGAAGGCTTTGCCGATCTGGGCCATGCCGAACGGCAATTTTGGATGGAATGTGTCGAGGACGTTCTTGAAATTGACGAACATGCCCTGGGCGGTCTCGGGCCGGAGGTATGAGACAGAACCTTCGTCCTCGGCGGCGCCGACGTGGGTCTTGAACATCATGTTGAACTGGCGCTCGGCACCGAGCTTGCCGCCGCATTCGGGACAAACCTGCTTTTCGCGGTTCTCCGGCTCGAGTTGATCGGCACGGAAGCGGCGCTTGCATTTCTGGCACTCGACGAGCGGGTCGGAGAAGCCGCCGACGTGGCCGCTCGCTTTCCAGACGCCTTGGTTCATGAGGATAGCGGCGTCCATGCCGTACATGTCTTCGCGATCAGTGACGAAGCGCTTCCACCAGATGTCCTTGACGTTATTTTTAAGGGCGACGCCGAGCGGGCCGTAGTCCCACGTGCCGGCGAGGCCGCCGTATATGTCGGAGCCTTGGAATATGAAGCCGCGCCTTTTGCACAGAGAGATGAGATTCTCCATCACGTCGTTCGCGTCTCCTTTGGAAGCCAGCTGTTTTTTCTTTTCTTTTTTATTTTCTGGGGTTTTCATTTTACTGTTGGACCATTTCGTCGCCCGGCTGATAGAACAAGTCCGTCGATATCCTCGTCGACAGGCTCTGAGCGCTATTCTGAAGCGCCGCGCCCGTGAAGACATCATTGCCGGTGATCGTCGCCTGACCGACGAGATCAGGCGCCGTGCCGACTTGGTTCGCCGATGGCGTGTAGGATATCTGGAAAGCGACCTGCTCCGGGGATACGTCGCCGTAGCCGGCATTGGCGGGCACGTCGCCGACCACCCATGTCACCACGCCTGTCGTCGTCGAATAGCTGATAGCGGCATCCGAGGGGCTCACCTCTCCTGTCCATTCTACATATGGCGGCAAGGAGGCGGTCACTTGCGCTCCCGTGATGGTATTCGAAGTGTTCGTCACTGTCCAGACGACCGTATATGTCGTGGCTTGATTCGCTTTCGGCGGCAGAGGGCCGCTGTTCTTGAAAGGCCCCTGCGAATAGAGATCCCGAGCGGCGAGAGCGAGATTCGAGGCGAGCTTGATCGAGCGGATCACCGCCGTATTGACCGACTGCGGCGCGCCCGTCTCGTCGATGCGATTGCCTTGAGCCGAGACGGCGATCGATATGTTCGGCTGGGATATCGATTGGCTGACCGAAGGCGCGAGAGACGAGACAGTAAAGCTGACGCGCCCAGTCGCACCCGGGGCGATGGTAGCAAGGTCCGAGTCGCCGCTCGCTTGCCAGGTGATCGTGTTCGCTTGCGAGTCATAGAAGCCGCCGTTATCGACAGAGACCGTGCTCGGATCGAGAGCGTTCCCTGAAAGCTCTGCGGTTATGACCGCATTTGTGATCTGGCTCGAGCTATTATTCGTCCAGATGATGTCGCCCTGGACGCTCCTCCCCGCCTGGGCGGCGAGGTCAGACCGTTCGCCGTTCAAAGCGAGATCAAGGCCGAGGAACGGCTTCTCGATGGTAAAGGTATGGTCTTGGGTGACGATCGTCGTAGCGATCTGATTCGGCTGGGAGGCGCTCTCGACGCCGACAGTCGCATGGATGACCTGGTTCTCGCTGTCCTGGCCGGTGAGCACGGAGTGAAGGGTGATAGTCCGCTTTGCTCCTGGAGCTAGGTCGCCGAGGTTCCAGACATCGCCGTTAGCCGTCGCCGACGGCTCGGCGGACGTCACGGAAAATCCGAATGGATACGTCATCTCGAGGAGAGTGTTCTTTATGGTGTCTGTGCTATTCGACGTCACTGTCACCGTCGCGTCGAAAGGCGCGCCGCTCGTGACCTTGTCGAGAGAATCAATGGAGACGATGACGGGCGACGACGATATCGTCACGTGATATGTCTTTTCCTTGTAGAAGATCGCGTTCGAATTGGCGGTGCGATATTCAGCGGTGAATGTCATGTCCTCCTGATCGCCTTGCTGGCCGTAGAGGATAGCAGAGACCGTCTGTTGGGCGACCGCGTGGGCGGCGATATCGCCGAGGGAGTAGCGCGAGCGGATGAGATCCTGCGAGGGATTGGCGGGATCCTTGGCTCCCTGCGGGAACTGAACGACGAGATCGACGAGCTCTATCCCTGTCGGATTATTATTCATGACGGAGACGTCGAGAGGCAACGTCCCGCCGCCGGCAGCCTGGGCCGGACCGGATATTTGGATATCGACGTTATTCACCGAGATAAAGTTGCCGCCACCAAAAAAGTTGTACGCGGCGTACGCAATGGCCACGAGAAGAAAGAGAGCCGAGCATATGAAAAGTATCTTGTAGCCGTAGCGACGCTCTGGGCTGATCGTCGGCTTCTCTTCCGGTGTATCCGAGGGCTCATCCCACGAATCGCGCACGTCTATGCGCTCGCCGTGAAAGCTGTGGCGCGGCGCTTCCTGATCGGCCGTCGTTCTCGAATAGAGGCCTTTGCGAAGGCGATCGAGGGGGTCTTTCTTGTCAGATTCGAACATGGCACCAGTATAACATTAGAGCTGAGTCTCTTTGAGAGCCTTGTTTATGACAGAGATCGTCTCTCTCTCGGAGGCGCCGGCGAGGAGGGCGAGGTCGAGATAGCCGAGGGCGGAAAGGACGCGCGCGAGGACATCGGTCTCTTTCGTCGGGATCATCGCTTCGAGCATGAGAAGAGCGGCAAAGAGAGCGTCGTTACGCTCTTCGCCTTGAACAAGCCTCCTTACGAGGTTAAGAACCCGAGCTCGGCCGAGGTCATCGACGCCCTTAGGCGCGGATGATAGGCGCTCGACTGCCGTGACTCGCCACACTTCCTTGCCTCGAACGAGAGAGACCGCGCAGAATCCGTAATCATCGAGATTATAGCGCAATTTCGAGCGGATGAGACGGACTCCTTGGGCCTTGGCCCGAATCAAGCCAAAATCCTCCGTGTATATCGAATATATCTTGGAAGCCTCGCCCGAGGGACTGCTCCCGAGTATGAAGCCCTGCGTCGTATATATGGCATAGGACATGTCGATGATTGTAGCAAATCGAGCCCTTGCCTTTCCCCTACCATTTGATAGAACTTGTGCAGATGAATCCCGCATATTCTCCCGCACCTATCCTTGGAGTCCTCGCCGGGCCCTCGGGCTCAGGCAAGACGACGCTCACCGACATGATCGTCCGCCGGTCGCCTTTCAGGCGATGCATCACGACGACGACCCGGCCGCCTCGAGACGGCGAAGTGGACGGCGTCCACTATCGTTTCCTCTCGCCCTTCCAATTCGCCCTCCGCGAACAGTGTGGCGAATTCATCGAGACCGCTCTCGTCCATGGCCGCAAGTACGGCACCCGGCGCGCGGACCTCGTGAGCGCTCTTCGGCGCTACGGCAAAGTCATCCTGAACATCGACGTCCAGGGTTATCTCAACCTCAAGGCGCATGCCGACGGCGAGATCCAGGAAGCGATGCTCGGGGTGTTCATCACCGTGCCCGGCCCCGACGTCTACGCCACGTTTCGGCGACGGATCTCGGCGCGCGAACCGGATATCGCCCCGGAAGAGCTCGCCCGGCGGCTCGAGACCGCCAAATGGGAGCTCGACAGGACGAGCGCCTTCGACTGCATCATCGTGAACGATGATCGTGAGAAGGCGGTGACTCAAATCCTTCGCGCTCTTATGACTGCTTCGATCCCGCGTTAACGCGGGATTTTTATTACGCGCCCCGGACGGAGGCAAAAATAAAACTCCCTTTATGCGAAGGGGTTTTTCAAAATGGCTGGCTGCCCTACTTCATGAGGTGGGAGAAGAGGGCGCCGAACGAGAGGATCTCGTTTACGACCGATACGACGACGTATACAGCGACGGCGATGAGGGCCACAAGGCCGGCCCACGTGAGCGCTGGGGTATTCATCTGACAATACTGTACCGTAGAACGTCCAAAAGTCAACCTAACGTTTGAGGGCGATCTTGAAGCGATATTCCTCTATGGAAAGCTCGCCGGCGCGCGGCAACTGGGCATATTCGATGCCGCTTACGAGAGTGATGCGACGGATATCGCGCTCGAAAGCTCGGACGAGCTCTTTCGCTTTTTCATCCGAGTCGAGGAGCAAGGCGACTCTGTCTCCCACCGTGAGATTCTCTTTTTTGCGCAAGTCTTGGATAGCGCGGATAAGGTCGCGGGCGATGCCTTCGCGGCGCAATTCTTCGGTGACCACGATGTCGAGAGAAGTATCCGCCGCGAGGTTTGCGTCGACGACAACCGTCTTGACGTTGACTTCGTCCTTGATGAGATCTGCGTATTCTTTGCCGAGAGAAGCATTCTTTATCGAGAGCTTGGCGAGAGGCTGGCGGACTTTGATATTCGCCTTGGAGCGCTCTTGGAGAGCGAGGGTGACGAGCCGGCGCGTCTCTTGCATGTCTTTCAAGGTCGCGGCGTCGACCGCCTGCTCGGCCGGCCAATCGGCGAGATGGACGCTCTCTGGATCGGAAGGGCGTTTTACCCGGCCATAGATATACTCCGCGTAGAAAGGGATGAAGGGTGCGGCGATCTTGGCGAATTCGCGAAGGACGAAGCGCGTCGTCGCGAGAGCGGCGGCCCTATCGGCCATGGCCGCGGAGTCGTCGGCTTCGGCTTTGAAGCGATCGCGAGAGCGGCGTATATACCATGTCGAGAGGTCATCGACGAAGCTCATGAGCGGCCGGGCGGCGCGGTCGAGCTCATAGGCGTCGAGGCCGGCGGTGACCTCGTCGCGCGTCTCGAAGAGCCGGGCGGCGATAAAGCGGTCGAGGATGGTGGCGGCCGGCGCCGCCGCGGCGCCGGCCGCTTCTTTCTCCCCCGCATACATCTCATAAAACGCGAGGACATTGTCGAGCCTCTGGATGAGCTTCTTCGAGACTTCGTCCACCCCCTTCTCCGTGAACCTCAAATCCTGTGCTTCGACGACAGGCGACGAGAGCAAGTAATAGCGCAGCGAATCCGCTCCGTATGTTTCGATGATCTTCACCGGATCAGGATAATTCTGGAGGCGCTTCGACATCTTTTCGCCGTTCTCGGCGAGGATGATGCCGTTCACTACCACGTTTTTGAATGGGCTCTCGCCGAAAAGGCCGACGCCGAGCACCATCATCGAATAGAACCAGCCGCGCGTCTGATCGAGGCCTTCGGCGATGAAATCAGCGGGCCATCCGACCTTGCCGAAGAGGCCTCCCAGCCGTCCTTTTGGATCGAAGTGCGGCGTGTGGTGGCCGGCGTAGCAGGCTTCGCCGTACGGCATCGAACCGGATTCGAACCAGCAGTCGAAGACTTCCGGCGCGCGGACGAGTTTCTCGCCAGGATGCGCCGCGCCGGCCGGCGCGGCGCATTCAACTTCATCTATATACGGCCTATGAAGATCAAGGTCGAAATCGCGATTGTGCGGGAACGGCACAAAATCGAGCTCGTGCACTTCGCCCGTCTTCTGAAAAAAACGGCGCATGTCGTGAAGGACCTTGTCCGCGCTCGGCGTCTCGGCTACGCCGTGCATGAGGGTGTTGAGAGGCGAACCGTGGCTCACGATGAGGATATGCTTGCCGCTATAGCGCCTGTCGATGTCGAAAAGCGCTTCGAAGACGCGTTTTTTGAGCTCGGCTGGCGTCTCCATGCCCGGATACAAGCCATGAGTACGAACATGCTTGTCCGTCTCGGCCCATGATTTGCCTTCCCTTTCTGGACCAACTCCGTATTCTCGCAGCCGGACGTCATAGACAATATCGTTCTCCGGCATGCCGCAAGCGTCCGCGATCATCCGGGCGGTTTCTTTTGTACGGAGGAAGTCCGAGGCGACGATGACGTCCGGGCCTTTGCCGCCGTTCATCGCGGCGATCTCTCGGATGCGGGCAGAGACTTCGGCCCTGCCTTTTTCAGTCAAGGGATATTTGTCCGTCTGCCTATGATCAGAATTCGACACGCCCCGAGCATTCGAGACCGACTCGCCGTGGCGCATGAGGACATAGGAATTGCCCGACCGCTTGACGATGCGCCCGAGGTCGTCAAGAGAGCCGACCGCATATATATCGCCCGAATCGACGCCGCGCCAGACGGGTATCGGTGCGCCCCAGAAGCGCGAGCGCGATATGGCCCAGTCGCGGGCGCCTTCGAGCCATTTGCCGAACCTGCCATCGCGAATGTCTCCTGGTACCCATGAGACTTTCTTGTTCGCGGCGACGAGCTTGTCTTTGAAAGCGGTCACTCGAACGAACCATGATGACGTCGCGTAATTGAGAAGCGGCGTATCGCAGCGCCAGCAATGCGGATAGGAATGGATGATCTTCTTCTTGTCGAAGAGCGATCCGCGATGGGCCAGCCATTTGATGACTTCGATGTCGGCTTTCTGGTGGTCATTCGGGCCATCGCCTTTCGGCTTGACGTTCATGCCAGCGAAATCGGAAACTTCCGGCTTGAATAAGCCATTCATGGAGACGTGCTGGATGAAAGGCAGGTTTCGGGCCTGTCCGAGCCCGAGATCGTCTTCGCCGAAAGCCGGAGCGATATGGACGATGCCCGTGCCGTCTTCGATAGTGACGAAATCGGCAGGATATACTTTCCAGCCATTCTTGCGGTCCTTGAGAGATTCGTCGTCCGCATAGTACGTGAAGACCGGCTCGTATTCGGAGCCGACGAGTTCGCGGCCCTTCACGACCGGCCCGAGCGAATGCTCTTTGCCGGCAAAGACGTCGGCGACGCGGTCGCGAGCGATCAGGTAATACGCGCCATCGTACGAGACGCAGGCATAATCGATGTCAGCGCCGACAGCCAAGGCGGCATTGCCCGGCAATGTCCACGGCGTCGTCGTCCAGGCCAGGAAAAACGTCGGCTTCTCTGGTGCATCGCCCCGATTGGTCTTCTTCAGACGAAATTTCACATACGCGGATATGTCGGTGATATCCTTGTACCCCTGATTGACCTCGAAATTGGACAGAGTCGTGCCGCAGCGCGGACAGACATGCATGGCTTTGAAGCCCTCATAGACGAGGCCTTTGTCGAAAAGCGTCTTGAAGACCCACCAGACGGATTGGGTATAGACGGCATCCATCGTCCGATAATCATTGTCCATGTCTACCCAGCGGCCGATGCGCGGGATGATAGTGCGCCAATCGTGAGCGTAACGGAGGACGCTCTCGCGAGCGACGTCGTTGAACTTTTCAAGGCCATAGTCGACGATCTCGTTCTTCGTCTTGAGGCCGAGCTCTTTCTCGACGAGGTTCTCGACGGGCAAGCCGTGGCAATCCCAGCCCCAACGCCGCGAGACGTGGTAGCCGCGCATGGTCTTGTAGCGCGGGACAGCGTCTTTGATAAAGGACGCGAGCATGTGGCCATAGTGCGGCAAGCCGTTCGCGAACGGCGGCCCATCGTAAAAGACAAACTCGCGGCTTTTGCCGGTCGCCGCGGTCTTGTCGAGCGACCTCTGGAATATCTCGCGCTCATTCCAGAACGCGAGGACGCGTTCTTCTATCTCGACGAGTTTCGTTTTCGGCTGCTTAGCTTCCGCCATAGGCCTTTACACTAGCAATTTTTCACGATTTTTGAAAGAAAAAAGCTCCCTCACGGCCTATATCCGGTTAAGGATAAGATCGCGTGACGAGAGCCGGAGCGATATGCCGAGCTTTATCCTGTCAAGGACGAGCCGCTTCGTCCCGTCGAGGCGCAGCCTCGCGGCCGTCTCGAAATTGAGATCATCGCGGCCCACGGCGATGAGACGGTTGCCGCTCTCGAGGACAGCCATGAGCTCAGCTCTATTGTCGTTCCATGTAGAGAGAAGCTCGCGGGTCGTCGCCCGTCGACCGATACGCGGCAAGTGCTCGCGCGTATCGGGATGGACCAAAGGATTCACCGATGGCGCCCAGGAGAATCGGTACGCCGAGAACCCGACGTAGATGCCGCCTTCCTTTTTCATATACCAGGAAGCGCGATACCCTCCCTCGTCTCGAGCGCCTGATGCTTCGAGAAGGAATGGAAAATTGTCGATCGGGGCGTTCGTCGCCCTATACTTGCGCCTCTTGGCGGCGAGAACGGCGGCGATCGTCTCGCCGATGTTTGGAACGATGCTTGATATCGCCGGAGCGGCGACAGTTGAAGAATTCATAGTCCACCTACATCCTATCAGGCACCTTGATGCCAAGCAATTTGAGACCATTCGCAAGGACGATGCGGACAGCCTGGGTCAAAGCGACCTTGTACGGCGATCCAGGATCGTCAGCAGCGACGATCGGCACGCGGGCATACCAGCCGTTAAAGAGAGACGCCAGCCCGATAAGGTACGTGGCGACGTGGTGAGGCGCTTTTTCGCTCGCGGCTCGAGCGACGACCTCCGGAAAACGGACAAGCTCGCGCTCGAGGAGCCCGATCTCGCGTTTGTCCGTCACTTTCCATTCGATCTTCGGCTTCACGCCCTCTGACTTGGCTTTGTCCAAGACCGACTGCGCCCGAACGGCGGTGTAGAGCAAGTACGGCCCGGAGTCGCCCTCAAAAGATATCGACGTGTCAAAGTCGTATACGATGTCGCTCGATGTCGCCTGTCGAAGGATAGAATATTTTATAGCGGCCACAGCGATGATCTCGGCGGCTTCTTTCTTTTCATCGTCGTCCATGTCGCGGAGGGCGAGCTTGGTCTGAACGAGCTTCTCGACGTCGGCGATGAGCGACTCGCCGGTGATGACGTTGCCCGTGCGCGAGGACATCTTGCCCTCGGCAAAGCGGAGCATGCCGTGAGAGATATGCTTGGTCGCTTTGGCGGCCTCGGGCAGGATGAGCTCGAGCGCCTTCATGACGACGCGGAAATAATCATTCTGCTCATTCGCGGTGATGATGATCGACTCGTCTGGATGGACTTTCTTCCATTTTTTGGTGTTGAGGCCGAGCTCTTTGGCCTCGTATGTCGGTATGCCCTGCGAGTTGATGAAGACGCGGGTATGGAGCTTTGGGTCATGCTTCTCGCCGTGGAAAACGACGGCGCCATCGGATCTCTCGAATACGCCTTTCTCGAGGAATTCGTCGACGATGGCGATGCCATCGTGAGCGACCTCGCTCTCGAGGACGTAATAATCGAATTTGGTGCCCAGTTTGGCGTATATCTCCTCGAAATGCTGGAGGCTCCACTTTTTGCCGAGCTTGTAGAGCTTGTTCACGGCGCGGTCTTTGCCGTCAAAGATCTTTTTATTAAGCTCGTCGATCGCCTGCTTGGCGGCCGGATCATCCTCGTAGGCTCGGGAGCCTTCGGCGTAACAAGAGCCGAGAAAAGCGATCCTCTCGGCGAGAGGCGCGCGCTTGGCTGGGATGCTGCCGGTTGCGACTGCCTCGCGGTGCAGGGCCGCCCAGAGCGTCTTGGCGACGTGCAAACCGAAATCGCCCTGATAGCACATCCGGCGAACTTTGGCGCCTTGGCTCGCGATGAGCCGAGCGATCGATTCGCCGATGGCATTCGACATCAAGTGACCTATGTGAAATTCCTTGAAAGGATTCGGGTCGGTGTATTCGACGAGCACCCGCCTGCCGCGCTGCTCGTTCGAATTGCCGTAGAGGTCGCCGCGCTTCTCGATCGTCTCGAGCTCGCGGATGAAATAACCCGTCGTCAGATAGAAATTGATGAAGCCCGGCCCGGCCGTCTCGACGCGGTCGACAGATTCGATGTGAGCGGCAGAGAGGGCGGCGGCGAGCTTTCCCGCGAGCTCGCGCGGATTCACCCGGGCCGCTTTAGCGGCGACGAGAGCGATAGTGGTCGCGAAATCGCCGTGCGTCGGATCGTCAGGATGCTCGAGAACGATAGCCGAGAGGCTCTCGGGCGCGGTTATCCCCGCCGCCCGGAGCGCGTCTCTTATCGCCGTCTTGAGCCGTGTCTCTATGTCCATATCAGATATTATTTACCCGTGCTGCCGAAGCCGCGAGCGCCGCGCTCGGTCGCCGAGAGCTCGCCATCCTTCACTTCTTTGAATCTTACCTCCTCGTAGCTGTGGATTATCATCTGGGCGATCTTGTGGCCAGGCTCGAATGTGTATGGCTCATCGCTAAGATTGAACACGCCGACATGAGTCTCGCCTCGATAACCGGAATCGATGACGTTGCCGAAGGTGATGATGCCATGCTTGAACGAGAGGCCGCTCTTCTCGTATATGATGGCGACGCAGCCTTCGGGGATCTCGATCTTGTAACCGGTGCTCACCGCCGCCCGACCGCGCGGTGGAACTACGAGCCTTTCGCTCACATACAAGTCAAAACCGGCGTCGCCCTCGAGAGCATATCTCGGCACGGGCACTGCATCGCTTGTCCGGACGAATTTGAGCGTCTTTCGCATAAGAGAACTATAGCAGAGGCTTGATGATATCTTCAATCGACTTCCAGACTTCTTCTATCGAGCGATTAGCGTCGACAGTCCGGCAGTTACCAGGGAACAACCGCGCGAATTCGCGATACCCTTCGCGGACCCGATTATGAAAAGTGACCTCGCGCTCGTCGAAATGATTCGACTCGCCGAAAAGAGTCGCCCTCTGTTTTGTCCGGCGGATGCTCTCTTCTGGATCGACTTCGAGGAATAGGTAAAGATCAGGCATGCAGTCTCCGAGAAATTGCTTCCTCACCGCAAAAAAGAGATCCCTGAGATGAAGGCCTCCCTGGCCATGGAGCTGATAAGCGAAAGTCGATGAATCAAAACGGTCGCTGATCACATGCCGACCGGATTCGAGAGCCGGCATCACTTTGCGACGGATGTGATCAGCCCGAGCAGCCCAGACAAGACCGAATTGCGTCTCGGCGCTCGCGCCCTTGGCCAAAGGCGACTTCAGCATGATGTTCCTGATCTCCTCGGCATATTCCGACCCGCCAGGCTCACGCGTAAAGAGCGCCTCTGGATACGCCTCTTTGAGACGGGCGATCTGTGTGCCTTTGCCCGCCCCTTCGCCTCCGTCGATCACGATGAATATACCTTTGGCCATGGGCGTGACTATGCTTTGCGGAGCGCTTTGTCTATCCGCCGGGCGAGGGCGATCATGTCTTTTTCTTTCGCTCCGCGCGTCGTCTCAGCGGCGGTGCCGAGCCTGATGCCCGAAGGATCGACCGGCGAGCGGCTGTCGCCCGGAATGGCGTTTTTGTTCGCGATGATGCCCGCCTGCTCGAGGCGGTCGCTCGCTTCCTTGCCGCCTATGCCTTTGCCGCCCATCCAGACGTCGACGAGGATGAGATGGCTGTCGGTGCCGCCCGATACGATCCGCCAGCCGAGCCGAGCGAGCTCCGAGGCGAGAGCGGCGGCATTGCGGACGACCTGTCGGGCGTATTTTTTGAAGCCGGGCGCCGCCGCTTCGCGCAAAGCGACGGCGATGGCCGCCACTTGATTCATATGCGGACCGCCCTGGAGACCCGGGAAAACGGCTTTGTCTATCTTTCTATCAAGTCCTCGATTGTCGTGCCTCGCGAAAATGAGAGCGCCGCGCGGACCGCGAAGCGTCTTGTGCGTCGTCGTCGTGACGACGTCGGCATATGGAAAAGGCGAGGGATAGGCGTCGCCGGCCACGAGCCCGGCGATATGTGACATGTCGACCATGAGATATGCCCCCGAGGCGTCCGCGATCTCGCGGAATCTCGCCCATTCGACCGTGCGCGGATAGGCAGTAAAACCAGCGATGATCATCTTTGGTTTTTCGCGGAGAGCGAGCTCCCGAAGAGCGGCGTAGTCTATCGTCTCGGTATCGCGAGAGACGCCGAACGGCGCCTGGGTCCAGAACATGCCCGTCGCCGAGACCTTGCTACCGTGCGTGAGATGGCCGCCTTCGGCAAGAGACATGCCCATGACCTTGTCGCCCGGAGAGAGAAGAGCAGCATAGACGGCGAGGTTCGCTGGCGATCCAGAGAGTGGCTGGACATTCACGTGCCACTCTGCCGGATCGAGGCCGAAAAGCTCGAGGGCCCTCTCGGCCGCGAGGCTCTCGACCTGGTCGGTCACCGAATTGCCGCCGTAATAGCGGCGGCCTGGATAGCCTTCGGCATATTTGTTGGTGAGCTCTGAGCCGAGAGCCTCAAGGACGTCGAGAGAGACGTAATTCTCGGAGGCGATGAGGTTCGTCGCTTTTTTTTGACGTGCCCGCTCGGCCTTGATGAGCTTTTCCACTTTCTTGTCCTTCATGCGATGAATATACCATATATAATGAGGTTCGGATTCTGAACTCTCTCGTCCTATGCCCACGCTCACGGACAGCAACTTGGCCAAGACCATCGAAGCCATCCTCCGCGAGCAGGGCGGGGAGATGGGCCATGATCGGCTTGTCGCCGCTCTCATGAAAAAAGGCGTCATCAAGACGCCGAGCGACCGCCGCGACTTCCTCGAAGTCGTCGGCGCGATGAAGCTCGCCCGGTCCATAGCCTATGGGCCGAACGGCCGCATCATGCTCGCCGCCTGACGCTACTCGCGTGCCGGGCGGCTTTTTATTGACCAGCGGCGATTTACATGCAGAATACAAAGCAGATACAATAGCACCATGAGAGAAATCATCATCGTCGACGACCTCGCGCCCGAAGCGGTCGCTATGGTCCAAGCCCTCTATTCGAGGGACCCGAAGAGCGTGAAAACGCACCTCGTCCAAGTCCGGGAAAAAGGCGCCGAGAAATTTATGGCCTCGTATTACGTCGGCTACGGCCACAAGTCGATCGGCGACTGCGGCACGACGTCGATATTCGTCGAGAACGTGAGCATGCTCGTCACCAAGGCGGTTCAGGATTGGCCGCTCTACAACGGCCAAGAAGCCTCGACGCGCTACCTCGACATGGCCGCGCAGACTGTCATGGACCCGATCGATACGCCCGAGAGCCGAGCCATCCAGAACGAATGGATGCGCTTCTATCGCCACGCCCTCACGGCGCTCGTCCCCGCTCTCAAAGAGCGCTTCCCCATCAAGGAAGGCGAAAAGGAACCGGTCTACGAGAAAGCGATCAAGGCCCGCGCCTTCGACATCGCTCGCGGCTTCCTGCCCGCCGGCGTGACGACGTTCGCCGCATGGCACACTAACCTGCGCCAGGCATACGATCATGTCAAGGAGATGCGCCACCACCCGCTCGCCGAAGTCCGCGAAACGGCCGAGCTCATCAGAACGTCGCTCCGCGAGCGCTATCCGTCGAGCTTTTCCCACAAGGAATATCCGACGGAGGAGGAATATCTCGAGAAAAGCATGGCGGAGTTCGCGTATTTCGATGACGACGAGGCAGTCAAAGGCTTCTCGTATCGATCGACGCTCGACATCGACGGCCTCCGCAGGCACGCCGATCTCCTCGCCCTGCGGCCGCCGAAAGCCGAGCTACATCAGCGCCTGCGCCAATATGGGAACATCGAGTTCTCGTTCCCTCTCGACTTCGGCTCGTATCGCGACCTCCAGCGCCACAGGAGCATGGTCCAAGAGATGCCGCTCCTCACGACTCGGCACGGCTTCTACGGTTGGTACCTCGAGCAGTTGCCTCCGGAACTGCGTGCCGAAGCCGAGCGCGTCCTCGCTGAACAGGAGAAGCGGATCGCCGCTCTCCGCATGGCCGGCGGCTCGCCCGTCTCCGACATCGTCAGGCAGTATTACATCGCCATGGGCTACACCGTCGCCGTAAAGATCACCGGCCCTCTGCCTGCGGCCGTCTATACCGCCGAGCTCCGGTCGTCCGACACCGTCCACCCGACGCTCCGCGTTCAAGCCCAGCGCATGGGCGACGCTATCAGGGAAGCCGTGCCCGGCATAGCGATGCACCACGACACGTCGCCGGGTACTTGGAACATCAAGCGCGGCAATCACGATATCGTGCGGAAAGAATAGCGCCACGAATACAGCGCGATCCCGAGCAAGAGCTCGGGGTTTTTATTTCATCTCCTTATATGTCTCAACCTCCGGATCGAGGATCTCGAGCGTCACGCCCGCCTCCTTGAAAACCTCCTTGCTCCGCCTGCCGGCATGATAGTCTTTTTTCGCGACAACACGGACGATGCCGGCATTGATGATCATCTTGGCGCAGGTGTAGCACGGCGTCATGTTGCAATAGAGAGTAGCGCCCTCGATGGCCACGCCCTTGCGCGCCGCGTTCGCTATGGCGTTCTGCTCGGCGTGAGCCGTTCGGATGCAATGCTTGGACTGCGTGCCGTCCTCGTGGATAACGGTGTGCATCTCGTGGCCGACGTCATCGCAGTGCGCCACTCCCGCTGGCGCGCCGGCATAGCCCGTGACGAGAATCCTCTTGTCCTTGGCAATGAGACAGCTCGAACGGCCGCGGTCGCACGTAGCGCGCTCGCCCACTACGTCGGCAATCTTCATGAAATATTCGTCCCACGAAGGGCGGACGTGAGCACGGGTACTGGCGCGGGCGCGAAGCGCCGCTTTTTTGAGGATTTGTTTCGATGTCTTCGACATCTTTGGCATGAGGCAAGTATAGTCCCGAACCAAAAAAAAGAAAAAGCCCCGTAGTGCGGGGCGATCAACTCAACCAACCGGACCTTCGGACCTGGGCGGCCTCGGCCGGCTGATGGACCGACGGTACCGTAGCCGGAACGGAAGCGCCTTCATATATGGGCGCCTCGCGGCCGAGGATCGGATTCTTTGCCCGCTCATACGCCGTGTCACCCGTGTGAAGGACGACGGTGATACCATCAGCCTCAAAGTGGCCGCCGTACCGGACGAGGTCCTCGATGGCACAGATGAGCGGAAGCGGTAAATTGGTCGATTCGGGAATAATTATGTGGACTTCCTTCATGGGGAACGATGCTCGCTTCACTCTACTCCCCTCTTCAAAAAAGGCAATGCAAAAGCGCCCTTTCGGGCGTTTTTGCAAGGATGCTATTCGGAGAGATTATTTCACTTCGACTCCCATGTTCCGGGCGGTGCCTTCGACCATTTTCATGGCGGCATTCACGTCAGCGGTATTGAGATCGGGCAGTTTTTTCTCGGCGATCGCTTTGACCTGGGCCTTCGTCATGGTGCCGACTTTGACGGAGTTCGGTTTACCGGAACCTTTGTCTTTCTTGAGCGTTTTGAGGATCATCTGGCTCGCCGGCTCGGTCTTGTATATGAGCTTGTACGATCGGTCATCATAGACTTCGACGATCGTCGGGACAGTCTCGCCGACGCGGGTCTTCGTCTCGTCATTAAAGCGCTTGACGAATTCGCCGATATTTATGCCGGCGCCGCCGAGAGCGGGACCGAGCTGCTGACCCGGGACGGCCTTGCCGCCGGGGATTTGAAGCTTGAGCATTTTCGTGACTTTCTTTGCCATAGTAGCGGTAAGGGTATATTAAATCTTCTTAACTTGCAAGAAATCGAGCTCGACAGGCGTCTCGCGGCCGAACATCGCGACGAGGACTTTGACTTTGCCGCGCTCGGCATCGACTTCGGCGACTTTGCCTTCGAGATCTTTGAATGGGCCGTCGGCGATCTTGACCGCGTCATCAGGCGAGAGATTGATCTCGTGCATGACCTTGGTGTCATCCATGCGGCCCATCAATTGAGCCATTTCTTTTTCGGTGAGAGGTACCGGGTGGACGCCGGAGCCAACGAAGCCCGTCACCCGCGGGGTGTTGCGAACGACGAACCACGAGTCGTCGGTCACGACCATGTCGACAAGGATGTAGCCGGGATAGACTTTTTCCTCCTCTTCGACGCGCTTGCCGGCTTTGACCTTGATCTTTTTCTCCGTCGGCACGAGGACGTTGAATATCTTGTCCTGCATGTTCAAAGAATCGATGCGCTGGCGCAAGTTCCTAGCGACAGCGTTCTCGTAGCCGGCGTACGTGTGGATGGCGTACCAATGGCGTTCACCGCCTGTTTGCTGTTTCGACATGGGTTAGGTGTTAGCGATTAACCGATCACGAAATGCTGGAGGCCGAGGCCAAAGACAGAATCGGAGACGGAGAGGATGATGGCGGTGAGGATGGATATGCCGATGACGAGGAGCGTATAGTTGATCGCCTGGTTCCTCGTCGGCCAGTTGACGTGCTTCATCTCGCCGCGTGTGTCCTTGATATAGTCCGTGAGTTTCATATGGTGAGGCCTGGAGGCCTGTTTTCTTAATAAAAGCCGCCCTCGGGGGCGATGTAGGGCCATCATACTACACCTCCGATAAAAAGCAACTAAAAGCCGGGTGTGTGCCCGGCTTCGTTGTCGATCGATCTCTACTGTATCTGATACGTGACCTGGACGGTCGAGGTGATCTTGTTCTGGCCGGCGGGGACTTGCGGCGTCGACGCGCCCGAAGCGGCCGCGCTCATCGCCCGAGCGAAATAGATCGGCTGCGGCTGGTTGCCCGACTCCGAGAAGCTCTCTATCCTGCCAAGAGTCACGCCAAGGCTCGCAGCGAGAGACTGAGCCTGAGTCTTGGCGTCGGCGATCGCTTTGTCGCGGGCCTGGTGCTCGAGGGCAGTCTCCTGATCGACAGAGAATGTCAGACCGGAGATGTTCGTCGCGCCGAGGCTGCCGATGCCGCCGAGGATCGTGCCTGCGTCGGCGAGCTTCCTGACTTTGACCTCGACGGTCTCGGACACATCATAGCCGGCGAGGACTTGCGTGCCTTGGTTATAGACGGGGATCATGACGCCAGCGGCACCCGAGGCATTCGGCGCGCCCGTGGCCTGCATCATAGTCGTGTGGTATTCGTAGCGTGGATAGATATCGTATGACGTAGTCTGGACGTCAGTGTCGGCGACGCCGTTCTTTTGAAGATACGCGAGAATAGCATCCGTCTTGTCGGACGAAGACTTCTGGGCATCGGCGACGTTCGCCGCCTCTGTCGTCACGGTAAAGTCGAACGTGGCGATGTCAGGAATGGCATAGACATCGCCGGTGCCGGTGACGGTGATCGTGTCAGTCTGGGTTGCAGCCGCGCCGATGAACTGGAGCGACTTGAGGCCGGCGATGACACCGACAGCCGCCAGAGCGACGAGGAGGCCGAGGAGGGCTATGACCAGATTCTTGAAGGCCGGCTGATTCGTGAGATTTTGCATAGGATTTTAATAAAGATTCTTATGGGCTGATAATCTTTCCGCTGAGGATATAAGATTATCAAATAAAGCGAGAACCGTCATGGGACCTACCCCGCCGGGAACCGGGGTGATAGCCGAGGCTTTCGGCGCGACGGAGGCGCGATCGACGTCTCCGACGAGGCGCCGTCCGCCATCGACCACAGCGTGCATGCCGACATCGACGACTACGGCGCCGTCTTTTATGTATGAAGCGTCGATGAGCTCCCTTTTACCTATCGCTACGACGACGATGTCCGCTGCCCGGCTTATCTCTTTCGGATTCGGCGTCTGCGAGTGACAGACGGAGACGGACGCGCCGCGGGTGCGGAGCGCTGAAGCGATCGGCTGACCGACAAGGCGCGACCGGCCGAAGACGACTGACATCTTACCGCGCGGCTCGACGCCGTAAAAATCAAGAAGCATCATCACGCCTTTCGCCGTCGCCGGCATGAAAGCCGATCCGTCGACGAGGCCGTCTACATCTTTTTCCGGCGCGACGAGTCCGACGAGGCGCGAGACGTCGAATCCTGCCGGCAAAGGCAATTGGACGATGATGCCGTGGATATCGCCTCGGGCGTTGAGTTCGGCGATCGCGGCAGAGACGTCTTTTTCCGACATATCGGACGCGAACTTCACATGATCGACGGCAGCGCCGACTTCCGCGCCGAATTTTTTCTTCTGCTCGATGTATACGGACGATTCGCTATTGTCGCCAATCTGGATTATAGCCAGGCGCGGCTTTATGCCCGCGCGGACGAGAGCGTCCGACCGTTCCTTGAGAGCGACCTTATACGAATCACGAGCCTTTCTACCGTCGAGCATGACAGTCATGGGCTGAATATAGCACAAGCTGGCACAAGCGCCCAAAATTGACTTGGCGCTAGAGAAAAGGTAGTACTAACTTGAATTTAGAACATGAAAATACTCGTTATCGACGACGAACAGGTCATACGGAGCAGCGTCAAGCTCCGCCTCGAGCACCAAGGGCACGAGGTCATTGTCGCGCCTGACGGCGAGATCGGCGTTCTCATCGCCAAGGAGAATCCCGACCTCGACATCGTCATAAGCGACTGGAACATGCCGCGCAAAGACGGCCTCACCGCCTTAGGCGAGATCAAGGCGCTCATCCCCGCAGTCCGCGCTTTTCTCATGACGGGAGACTACACGGGAGACGCCTCCCTCATGAAGAGGGCCGCGGGGCTCGGCATCGAGCAGGTCTTGAGCAAGACGGACCCGGACACCCGCGAGTTCTTCGATTCGCTAGCCAAGGGCTGAACGACCGAGCAGTGGCTCGGTCTTTTTTATTCGTACCGCAAAGCCTCGATCGGGCTCTTTTTAGCGGCCTGGCTCGCCGGGTAGCCGCCGAATACGAGACCGATCGCCGCCGAGACGCTGAAGCCGAGGATGGCGCCCGTCCACGGAAATACGAACTGCCAAGCGATGCCGAGACCCTTTGACAGGCCGAGAGCGATCAGGAATGCCAGGCCAGCGCCGAGCAATATCCCAACGATGCCACCGATGGCCGTGAGAAGCACGGCTTCGAGCAAGAATTGTGAGAGGATGTCGCGGTTCGTCGCGCCGAGCGCTTTGCGCAAGCCGATCTCGCGGGTACGCTCCGTCACCGCCACGAGCATGATGTTCATGATGCCGACACCGCCGACGAAGAGAGCGATCGATGCGACGGCGACGAGGAACCACGTGAGAGCGGTGGTGATCGTCGACAACCGGCTCGCCAGATCTTGCTGCGTCTGGACGGAGAAATCGTCTTTGGAAGGATCGGTGATGTTGTGCGATTCGCGGAGCGTGAGCGTCACATCGTTCGCTACGACGTCGACGCTCTGTCCGTCAGCCGCTTCGATGATGATGCGGTTGAAATATTTCGTGCCGAGAAGATATGTCTGGGCGGTCGTATACGGCATGAGAACCATCTCGTCGAAATTGATGAGGCCGCCGCCGCTCGGGGCCAAGACGCCGATGATCCGGAAGCTTTTGTTCTTTATCTCGATCTTTTGATTAAGCGGGTCAGCGCCGTCAAAGAGCTTGTCCGCGACTTTCGAGCCGATGACGACGACGTCCGATTGCGACAAGACATCGTCAGCTGTAAAGAAATCCCCTTCGGCCGGATGGATGTCGAGGATCTCCGCCATGATGTCGGTCGCGCCGAGAACAGTGACTTGATATGTGTTCGAGCCATAGACAGCGACGCCGGCGCCGATCACTTCGGGCATGGCCTCTTTGAGGCCGGGCACGTTCGTCTTGTTCTCGAGAGCGGTCAGGTCTTTGGGTTTGAGGGAATCGCTGAAGAGCGATGATATGTCCGTCGGGCTCGTCGGCTCCCTGCCCGGAATGGCGACGATGGTCTGGGTGCCGAGGCCTTGGACTTGGGAAAGAATGAGGTTTTGGGCACCGGCGCCGAGCGAGACGACGAGCATGATAGCGGTAATGCCAATGACGATGCCGAATATGGTCAAGAACGACCGCGATCGATTCGTGTCGAGACCCGTCACAGATGCTTTGAATACGTGTTTCCAAGTCATGGGTTTTTACTTTACATACTCGTCCGAGGCGGTGAGCCGATGCTCGACTTTTACATCGCTTTCGATCACCCCGTCCATGAGCCTCAATATGCGCTCGGAATGCTCGGCAGTCGACGTCTCGTGGGTGATGAGAACGATCGTCTTGCCTTGTCTCTCATTCAAGTCCTGGATGATGGACATGACTTTCTTGCCTGATTTCGAATCGAGATTGCCCGTCGGCTCGTCGGCAAATATGATCGCCGGGTTGGTAACAAGGGCACGGGCGATGGCGACGCGCTGTTTCTCGCCACCGGAGAGCTCGGACGGCTCGTGATGCATGCGGTGGCCGAGGCCGACGTCTTCGACCGCCTTTTTCGCCCGGGCATCCCATTCAGATTCCGGCACATCCGAATATATGAGGGGCAATTTGACATTCTCGAGCACGCTCGTGCGCGGCAGGAGATTGAAAGCCTGGAAGACGAAGCCGATCTCCTTGTTCCGCAGAGACGCGAGCTCATTCGGCGCGAACGACGATACTTCCCTGCCGTTAAAGCTGTACGTGCCGCTCGTCGGCTGATCGAGGAGCCCGAGGAGATGGAGCAGCGTGGATTTTCCAGAACCGGATGGGCCCATGATCGCCACGAATTCGCCCTGACGCACCGAAAACGTCACGCCAGCGAGAGCGATGGTCGGCTCTTCGCCGTCGTAATACTCCTTTTTAAGGTCGTTGACTTCGATGATATTCATAAAGGCAAAGCGCCAGCGGACTATTTCACGTACGTCACCACCTTGTCGCCGGATTTGAGGCCAGAGATTATCTCGACCGTGCCGTCGGAGCCTTTGAGGCCGGTGGCGACGGTCGTCGTCGCGTACGACGTGCCGTTCGGAGATACGACGCGGACAACGGATGCGCCAGTATCATCAGTAACGACAGCGCGGTACGGCACGGAGACGACATTATCGCGCTCGTCGGTGAGGATATCGAGATTGGCGGTCATGCCGGAACGGATGCGGCTGTCTTTCTGGGTGAAGTAAAGCGTCACCTTGTACGTCGGCACGCCTTCGATGACGGTTTCAGCGGGATCGATCAGAGCGACTTTCGCCTGGAAATACGTATTCGAACCATACGCATCGAGAGTCGTCGAAGCGAGGTCGCCGATGGCAACCTTGGCGATGTCAGCCTCGGGCACATAAGCCTCTATCTTATACGTGCCGTCGCTTTGGACAGTGAATTGCGTCGACCCGGCGGCGACGAACTCGCCTTCGCTCGGCGTAACGGCGGTGACGATGCCGTCTATCGGCGACTTGATCGTGTCTTGGGCGAGGAGAGCGGCGGCCTGGTCGACTTTGGCTTGTTCTGCCGCTATCGATTCGCTCGAATTGCCGGCGAGTTTGAGAGAATAATTCGATTGCGCTTGATCAAGGCCGGATGACGCCGTCGTCAATGACGAATCGGCAGTCGCGAGCGAATCAGCGGCGGTGTTCACCGTCGCCAAGGCCGAATTTACGGCTGTCGTGTAGCCATTGATGGTCGTCTGCGAATACCCGGAGTTCGCGGTCGTAAGCCAGCCGACGATGGCCGAGAGGTCGGTCATGAATTGTTTGACGACAGCGAGGTGGGTGCGAGACGCGGTTATGAGCGTCTCGGCATCGCTCGTCGAAGCTTGGGCCAGATCGGCCGACCAATCAGAGAGAGCTTGGGTGACGTTCGTGCGCTCTTGATCGATGGAAGCCTGGAGCGAATACGTTTGCGTCGGCACGGTTATCGTCGGGTTGACGCTCGAAGGATTGTTGAAAAGGGCGTCGGTATATGTGACGAGAGCGCTTTGAGCCTTGGCATACGCGTCATGAGCGGCGTTTATCGCATCCGTCTTGGCGTTCGAAAGCGAAGTCTCCGCGACAGCGACGGCGCTCTCTTGGACAGCGAGTTCCTCCGGGCGCAGGCCGCGGGCCATATCAGCGAGAGTCGCCTGGGCTGATTCATAACTCGCGGCATCGGCGGCGTCGTCTATTTTGGCGATCGGATCGCCAGCGTTCACGTGATCGCCGACGGCAACGTATATGCGCGAGACGACCCCTCCCTTCTCGAAAGCGAGGTCGGCCTTGTCGACCGGAGAGACCGTACCGGTGACGGAGACAGTCTGAACGACATTGCCGACGACCGCCGTCGCCGTCTCGAATTTTGGCGCCGCTTTGCCTCGGCCAAATATTAAGTAAAGCAAAACGAGGACGACAACGGCGACAATAACGGCTATCTTATGCTTCTTTAAGAAATTCATGCGTCTATATTACCATGTGCGGCCGTGACCGCTGATGTTTATACGAAGGAAAAGCCCGCGGCCGCCTACGGCCGCGGGCTCTTCTTCCACTAACTAGAGATTTATCTCCTTGGAAGGATCGAACTGGCCGTTCGTCACGACCATGATCTTTGTCTTGCTCGCGCCCGTAGAATCGTTGTATGTCGCGGTGACGACGAGGCCCTGGGTCGTCTGATCGACGCGGAGACCAGTGACCGTCACGCCTTTGCCGAGGACGGCATATGACTGATCGGTGAGAGAGCCGTTACTATCCTGGAAAAGGACGACATAGGTGTAATCAGCGCCGCCGTTAGACTTGACGTCGATAGTCGTGAACGCGTATCCGACGCCGTTAACCGTCGTCTCCGTAGCGATGCTGCCGAGAGTGACCGTGCCGCTCACGCCGCCGCCCGAGAACTGGGCAGTACCATTCGAGAGAGCGACGCGCGTACCCGTCTCCGAAGCCGCGACTGAAGCGCTCTTGAGCCTACCGAGGAGAGACGTGTCCGTCGTTCCCGAAGTGACCGGCGCGAATGCTGCCGCGGTCGAGCTCGAGACGGTCTGACCTGGCTGGGTCGTAGTTCCAGCGTATGGATTCTGCGAGCCTTTGCCTCCCCAGATCGCGTAACCGATGATCACGAGGACGATGATAATGACGAGAGTGATGATTCCTTTCTTATTCATAAAATATGCGTTTAATTACCGGAGAGTTCAGTATAGCACCTCCTTGCTACTTTATCGAGGTGATAAGCTTCTCCCCGTCTGACGGCGGCTCGACAGTAAAGACCATGCTGCCGAGGATCTGGCCCCGCGGCGTCTCGACATTCACTCTCCAGAGGCCGGGCTGAATGCTCGGCTCTTCGGAGTATGTCCTGTAACCGAGCGCTCGGCCGCCGCTTATACCGAGATCGATCTTACCGAATGTCTTCCAGACGTGCGTGGTCGGATCATACATCTGCCACTCGTGGATGATGTCCGTATTCAAATTGGCCGGAGCGAATATCGCTGAGAAAGCGAAAAGCGGCTGCCCGGACACATAATGAACGACAGGCTGTGGCGCGAAAAGCGTGAACCATTGTTGCGGCTCGCCGAGCGTCTCGTATGTCCCATCTGGCAATCGCGAGAGCGAGCGGTATATGCCGACCTCTTTGAGAGCGAGCGGGATCGGCGGTATCAAGTCGGTGAAATAGAGGATATTGATAAGAGAGAATAATCCGCCGATAGCGAGAAAAAGAATAGGGCCGCTCTTTCTCGTGCGTTCCGTCGCGACCCACGAGAGGACATATATGAAGACCCCCGTTATCATCAAGCTCGCGACGCCGGAGAGAAGAAATATGTCGTCGCCTATCTTGCCGAGGATGACGGGCAAGAAAAATATAAGGAACGAGAACAGCGCTGTGAAGAATACGCTTATCTGAAAACCGAGCCGGATATAATTCTTTCGCAAAACCTCGTTGCCGATGATATAGCCGACGAGCATGAGGAGGAAAGGCCAGCTCGACAGGATCGATCCCGATCTCGAATAAAAGAGGAACGAGGCGCTGAAGAGGCCACCGAGACAGAACTGCATCAAAAACACGAATATCGCGTGGATCGTCTCCGATCTCTCGCGCGCCTGCCTCGTCCGCCTCGTGACGTGGATATTGAGAAGGAGGATCGAACCGGCCGAGATGATGAGGTATGAGATAAGCAGGAAATTGCTGTAGAGCGTGTCGATGCGCCGGAGCGTCAGATTGTCAAAAGTAAAGCCGAACACCAGGGTCACCGGCGATACGTACCTCTCGTACTTATGAAAGAATTCTCTGACTCGATCGAGCATTTACTTGGCCGACGTGGTCGTCGCGGCGGTAGTCGTCGCGGATGCAGGGACTGCGGGCGTCGGACACGTATAGAGAGCCGCCAGCTTATCGAGCGTCGGATTGTCGACGATGCCGGTCTGCTTCAAGCCATATTTCTTTTGGAAGGCAAAGACGGCGGAATGGGTCGTCGGACCGAGGATCGAGCCGGCATAGACTTTACCGCCCGTAGTTTCATACGGATCTATGTAGAAGCCCTGGTCCTTGAGAGCCGTCTGAAGAGCCGGTACTTCCGGTATGTAGTATGTGACGCCATGAACGGACGTACCCTGGTTTATCGGATGGACCACTGTATGATCGCCAAACTGCATGTTCTCGGCGAAATCGAAGCAGAATTTTGGCTGTTCCGATCGAGGTCGCGCATACCACGCCGCCGCTCCAGCGATGATGACGACGAGAGCGACGATGATGGTATTCCGCAGCGCATGGCTTT
>JAGWHV010000005.1 GCA_028866595.1 Patescibacteria group bacterium | reverse complement strand
ACATCGAGTGGCAAGGCAAGAAGGATGTACCTCAGAAATCCCGCCTGTTCTAGTCCTCATGCCGCCAAAGGAAACCCCGGGCATCGCCCGGGGAGGAGGTCATTCTTACCTTTTAGCTCGTCTTTTGGCTTATAATGTCCGTATGTCGAAGCGCCTCGTCCTTCTCGATTCGCATGCCATACTTCACCGGGCATATCACGCCTTGCCTGATTTTTCGACGTCGAAAGGCGAGCCGACGGGCGCTCTCTACGGCCTCTGCACCATGCTTTTGAGCGCCATCGAGAAATTGAAGCCCGACTACATCGTCGCGGCATATGACTTGCCCAAGCCGACCCATCGGCACGAAGCCTACAAAGACTACAAAGCCGGCCGGGCCAAGGCCGACGAGGAGCTCGTCGCCCAGATCGTGAGGTCGCGCGACGTCTATGCCGCCCTGGACATTCCCGTGTACGACAAAGAAGGCTTCGAGGCTGACGACATCCTCGGCACGATCGTCGAACTCGTCAAGGGCGACAAAGACATCGAGGTTATCATCGCTTCGGGCGACATGGACACGCTCCAGCTCGTCTCGGGCGAGTGCGTCCGCGTTTATACTCTGAAAAAAGGCATCAAAGATACGATCATATACGACGAAGAAGGCGTTCACGAGAGGTTCGGCTTCGGGCCGGAGCTCCTGCCCGACTACAAAGGCCTGCGCGGCGATCCTTCTGACAACATCATCGGCATCCGCGGCATAGGCGAGAAGACCGCGACCATCCTTATTCAAAAATTCGGTAGCATAGAGGACATATATAAAGCCTTAAAAAAGAATAAAGAGAAATTCGCGAAAGATTGCGCCGTCGCGGGCATAAAGCCGCGCATCGTCGAGCTCGTCGCGGCGGGCCAGGAGGACGCCGAATTCTCGAAAGTCCTCGCCACCATACGCCGCGACGCGCCGATCGATTGGAAATTGCCGGTCAAGCCATGGCGCGAGGCTGTAAACGTCGAGAAAGCCTCGGCTCTTTTCACTGAGCTCGAATTTCGGACGATGGCGATACGGCTCAAAAACGTCCTCGGTCAGGAGGTGCGCGCTGATGATGCCGGTCAGTCGGATGATGCCGACCAGCCGGCAGAGGCGACGCCTGTCGACGATACGTTCTCGGATGAAGCGTTCCGGGAGACCGCGGTCATGCTCTGGGTCGTCGACTCGAACTGCACCGACCCGACGCTTGACGACGTCATGGACTTTACCAAAGCGAAAACGCTTGCCCTCGCCCGCGACGTGCTCGAAAAAGAGATCAAGAAGCGCGGCCTTGAGCGCGTCTGGCAGGAGATCGAAAAACCTCTCATCCCGATCGTCGCGGAGATGAAAAAGCGCGGCGTGAAGATAGACAAAGACCAGCTCGTCGCCCTCGCTCGCGAATATCGCACGGAGCTCGCCTCCCTTGAGAAGAGCATATGGCGGCTCGCCGATACCGAGTTCAATATCAGCTCGCCGAAACAGCTCGGCGAGGTGCTTTTCGCGAAGCTTGGTCTCAAAGGCGGCAAGAAAACTGCCGGCGGCGCTCTGTCGACGAAAGAATCCGAGCTCGAGAAATTGCGCGAGGAGCACCCGATCATCGATGAGATCTTGAAATACCGCGAGCTTTCAAAACTCGTCGGCACGTATCTCGAGACGATACCGACGCTTCTCGATGATCGGTCCCGTCTGCACTCGACATTCATCCAGGCAGGTAGCGCCACCGGTCGGATGGCTTCCAAAGATCCGAATATTCAGAACATCCCGAACAAGACCGAGCTCGGCCGGCGGATCCGCGACGCATTTGTCGCCGACGATGGCTGGAAGCTCCTGTCTTTCGATTATTCACAGATCGAGCTCCGCATCGCTGCCTTTCTCTCCGGCGATAAAAAGTTCATCGATATATTCCGGCGCGGCGAGGACGTCCACGCTGCTGTCGCCGGCCAGGTTTTCGGCGTGCCGACGGAGAGCGTCACAAAAGCGATGCGTACCCAGGCGAAAGTCATCAATTTCGGGGTGATGTATGGCATGGGCGTGAATGCTCTCCGTGCCAATCTCGGCACCGACCGCGCCACGGCCCAAAAATTCTATAACGAGTATTTCGAAAAATTCTCCGGCCTCCGCGACTACCTCGACCATATCAAGGCAGAGACAGCGCGGCGCGGCTATACAGAGACGTATTTTGGCCGCCGCCGCTACTTCGAAGGGATGAAGTCGAAAGTGCCGTACATTCGCGCTTCGGCCGAGCGCATGGCGATAAATGCGCCGATCCAAGGCACCGAGGCCGACATCGTTAAGCTCGCTATGGTAAGGATCGACGAATATATCCGCGCCGCGGGCCTCGCCGCCGACGCCCATATCCTCATGCAAGTCCACGATGAGATCGTCCTTGAGGCTCGCGCGAGCGTTGTCTCCAAAATCGCGCCACGGATAAAAGAGATCATGGAGAGCATTATCCCGCCCAAGGACGTCCACGGCATCGTCTGCGTCGCCCTTGCCCGCGAGGGAGACGATTGGGGAGAAATGAAAGAGATAAAGATCGCATAAATGCTGTACGTCATTCATGGCACAGATATAGATACGGCGCGCGAGAAATCTCACGCGCTCTTCGACGCCCTTCGCGAGAAAAAACCCGATGCCGCCGCCGGCATCATGCGCGCCGAAGAGGTAGTGCCCGACAGGCTCGAAGAGCTGACGCAGACGCAGGGGCTTTTTGAGAACAAGCAGATCATATTCATGGACCGCGTCCTCGAAACGCCGGAGATCCGCGACATAGTCCTCGACAAGATCGACGCGATCAAAGAGTCGCCGAATATTTTCATATTCTTCGAAGGCAAACTGACCAAAGATGTCCTGAAGAAGCTCGAAAAGCGCGCAGAAAAGATCACCGAATACGAGTTGGCCGAGGCAGCGGGCGAAAAAAGGGACGGGTCGTTCTTTGCTCTCGCCGACGCCCTCGCCGCTCGAGATAAAAAACGGCTCTGGATCCTCATGCGCGAGGCTTTCGACAAAGACGCGGCGCCGGAAGAGATACACGGCATCCTTTTCTGGCAGGCGAAATCTCTCGCCCTCGCTGGTCGAACGGCGAATGCCGCCGAAGCCGGCCTCAATCCTTTCGTATATGGAAAAGCCAAGCGCGCTCTCGGCAATTGGAAAGACGGCGATATCGACGCTCTCCTCTCACAGCTCGTTCATATGTATCACCGAGCCCATCGCGGCCAGGCCGAATTCGAGATCGAGCTCGAAAAGCTGGCGCTTGATATTTGAACGAAAAGGGCTAGTCTGGAGCCCAGATGAACACTACGTGCCACCTCATCAGGGACAATGCCGAGTTTTATACCCTGTTCACATCCGAGCTGGTAGCTGGCGGGCCGCGCTTTTCGAGCTTTAACAAGCTCCTAGCGGCCGATTCGCCCGGTACGCCAGCTATGACGGTCGCGCAACTCGAGGCATTTTTTCGGGCCGGCGGCATCCTTGCAGTCGTGATGACCGACAGGGGCAAGCTCATCGCCATGGCAACGGTCGTGCGCCTGGTCAAGATCAACTCGACGACGTACCGGATCGAGCATGTCGCCGTCAGTCCCGACTATCGGAGGAAGGGCTTCGGGCGGCAGGTCATGTCTCTGATCTCTTCGACCATCCGCAAAGAACAGCATCGCTATGCCGATCTCTCGGTCGGCGAGGGCAATGTCGCCGCGAGGCGTCTTTACGAGAGCCTCGGATTCAAGGAGCGCGAGTCGGTTCAATACCGCTACACGTTCCCCAAGTGACCCCTTAGGGGTCTTTTTGTTGTCCGCCCACCAGGAATCGAACCTGGGACCATCTCCTTAAAAGGGAGCTGCTCTACCGACTGAGCTATGGGCGGATGTCGTCCCGCGCGCCCGGAACTGTCATAGCGGGAAAAACATGTGCATGATAGCAGAAAATTGCCAAATGACAATTTGTCGTTAGTATTGTGATATGAAAAAGAACGCCAGCCGCGACATCCGCATCCTCCTCCACGATCTAAGGTCGGTTCACAATGTCGGGGCGATTTTCCGGACGGCCGATGCGATCGGCGCGAGTCGGATATACCTGTCTGGCTACACGCCGACGCCCATCGATCGATTCGGCCGTCCGCGCGCCGATCTCGCCAAGGCCGCTCTCGGCGCCGAAAAGACTCTCGCCTGGGAGCACGTGGCGTCGCCCTCGCGCCTCTTCGCTTCTCTCAAAAAAGAGGGTTTCGAGATCATCGCTGTCGAGCAGAGCGATGGCTCTATCGATTATAAAAAAGCCCGACCGGCGCGGAAAGCTCTCGTCATATTCGGAAACGAAGTCTCCGGCATCCGCCAGGCGATGCTTCGTCGAGCCGACGCAACGATCGAGATACCGATGCGCGGCAAAAAAGAATCTTTGAATGTCTCAGTGTCCGCTGGCATCGTCCTTTTCAGGCTTTTTGATTAATACGCCAGCTCGTCAATGATGCGGCCTTTCTGGTCGATGAGGCCGATGATCTCGCCAGAATTTTTCCACAGAGGCGCGTTTTGGCCGAGGAAGAGCCGCCACTCGCCGGAATAAAAGCCTTTGTCGTTCAAATGATTCGTGATGCAACCGTTATATGTAAGGCGCTCCGTGAGGAATGTTTTGCACGCGTTGGATATATTTGTCGGCAAAGCGCCTGTGTGGGCCGTGCATGCGGGCATAGCGTTGACGATCACCGCGCATGTCGCGTCTCCGCCAAGGCCTGCCGCCGCGAGCTCGCTTTTAGGATCGGGGCAATTCCGTTCGAGGTCGGGCGTGAATGCATACGACTGCGCCAGATAGCCGCTACATTCATTCACATGAAAAGAATAACCAACGGGCGATGGGCCCGTGGTGATGAGAGCTCGAGCGCCAGGCGGGAGGTAGACGTCCGCTTGGGCTTCAGGATAACCGATAAGGGGCAAGTTGACCGCTCTCGGTATAGGAATGCCGGTCGTTTGTCCGGTACCTTTGAGGAGCATATTCGATATGTCGATAGGCTGGACAGCTTTTATACTCGCTATGATGCGGAGATATTCTGTCGTCGGATCGCTCGACTCGGCTCCTGCCACGCCATCAAATGACACGCCGTTCGCAGCGAGAGCGGTCGTGTGGATAGCCGTCGCTTGTTTCGATCGCTCGAGAAGGCTCGCGACGATGTCCGTCGCTCTCGTGATAATGTCCGCTGGCGCTTGCGGCAGGTTGAGCGTCTCTTGCGGCTTTGATGGAACGCCGGCGTAATACGTGCCATAGGCTTGACCGCTATCGAGAGGCGCCGGCGGCTTGAGGAACGCGCCTTCGTGGGCGAATTGCGAATCGACGCCGCCGCGGAAGAACCAAATCACGCCGAGGGCGACGAGCCCCCATATGAGCCAGCCAAATTCCTTGTGAAGAGTTTTGAGAAGATCCTTTATCAGATCCATGGAGTTATTTTATCAGTTTCTGATGCTTGTCGCAGAAGTGGGCGCTCCGGCTGCCGATGACGAGCCGCCGTATCGTGCCGCCGCAGCCGCGCTTGCGGCAACGCTCGCCTGTTCGACGATAGGCGTTGTGCGTGCTCTGGAATCGGCCTGATCCGCCGAGGATGTCGCGATAGTCCGACATCGAATCGCCACCGAAGTCGATGCCTTTGCGCAGAGTCTCTTTCATGACCCTCGATATGGCCGGCCATATCTTCTCAGGAATGGTCTGGACGCGGGTGAGGGGATGGATGCCGACGCGCCAGAGTATCTCGTCGGAATATATGTTGCCGATGCCCGAGACGAGACGATGATCCATGAGCGCCGACTTGATCGGCGCGTTCGGCCGGCGCGACAGTGCCGCCCGTAATTCCTCGGGACCGAAGCTTTTTTCGAGAGGTTCTGGTCCGTGTTCAGAGATATGGAGAGACGCGTCGATCCTCGCGGTC
Source organism: Patescibacteria group bacterium (assembly GCA_028866595.1). Classification (GTDB taxonomy): domain Bacteria; phylum Patescibacteriota; class Minisyncoccia; order Phycocordibacterales; family UBA6065; genus UBA6065. The sequence goes on along the minus strand of JAGWHV010000005.1, from coordinate 20,068 downwards.
TCGATGAGCGTAACTTTCGCGAATTTGCGGAGATCGGAGAGGACGAGGCTCTTGCCGTTCGAAAGCGACAGGACGAGGTGGATGTATCTGTTGAAAGGATCGTCGCGCAACGGTCCCGGGCCGATAGCGGCCCATGTCGCTCCGGCTTTTTTGTACGCGCCATATAAAAGGTGGCCCGTCATCTTCATGTGGACGAGGATGATGAAGCTGTTCGAGAGGTGGATAAGGACGTTTTTGCCGCGGCGGGACGCGCCGGTGATCTTTGCGCCGATGACGCGCCGGCGGAAGGAGCGGAAATAGCGCGGGTCTTGTATGTTGTCTTTGCCGGCGTGGAAGCGGCTCTTGTAATCGGTCCAAGCGGCGCGGATCTTCAAACCAGCGACGTATCGTTTGACGCCGTTTACGGTCGTCTGGACTTCGGGCAGTTCAGGCATATCGCAAGCCTAGAACGGAAGACTGAAAAAGTAAATCGGCGTATAAAAAAGAGCGCCGGGGCGCTCTCGGTCAGTGGTGGAAGTGCTCGTACAATCGCCAGCCGATGATCGCGAGAACAGCCACGACGACCACGACGACGAACGCCGCGAGGCCGTATGCGCATTTCATCATCAGATTGCCCATCACGTTGCTATCGGGCTCCTCGTAACCGGCCTCGTGCTCTTCGGAAAATTCTGGGAGATGAGCCTCGGTCTTGGTTTTCATGGACCTGCTATCAGACTACATCGCGCCTGATTCTTGTCAATTTTGCTTTTTTGCGAGTTTTTCTAGTTCCTCGCGGGCGACTCGGGCGTCGCTCCAGGGGATTTTCGTATTGTTCGGTCCCATGATGTATGGGTCGGTGCCTTTGCCGGTGATAAGGACGGAATCGCCGGTGCGGGCGAGAGAGAGCGCACGGGCGATGGCTTCGCGTCGGTCCATGATGACGTGGAGCTTTTTGCGGCGGCTCTCCTCGCCGATCGCTTTGGCCATGTCCTCGACTATTTTTCGCGGGTCGTCATCATACGGGTCCTCGTTGGTGAGGATGATCTCGTCGCAGTCGCGTTCGGCGATGCGCGCCATCTCGTCGCGCTTCCACGTGTCGCGGCCGCCGCCGGTATTGCCGAGGACGCATATGCGGCGGGTGCCCTTGAATACGCGATAGAGCTTTTCAAGAGAATCCGGCGTGTGAGCGTAGTCGACGACGACGGTGAAATCCTGGCCAGCGTCGATTTTTTCCACGCGGCCGCGGATGCCTGTGAATTTTTCGATCGCTCGCTTGCATGCGTCGATCGATATGCCCTCTGATTCAGCGAGAGATATCGCGGCGAGCTCATTATATATATTGAATTCGCCGGAGAGCGACGATTCCATCCGGACGCCTTGGACGGTCATAGAGAATCCTTCCTTGCGAAGCTCGAATGGTCGAGCGTCGTCAAGAGAATAGAGCCGCTTCTCGTCGAAATCCTTTTTAAGGAAGAGGTTCGTGACTTTGTCGTCGGCATTGGCGACGAGAACGGTGTGCGGCTTCGAAGAGCGGGCCGCTTCCTCGGCGATGGAGAGCTTGGCTCGGACATAATTCTCGTAGGAGCCGTGAGCTTCGATGTGCTCCGGCGCGAGATTCGTGAAAATAAGGGCGTCGTAGGCGATGAATTTATGCCGATAAAACGCCGCGCCTTGCGATGTCACCTCTATGACGGCGTATTCGCAGCCGGCTTTCACTGCCTGACGCAGGAATCGTTGGATGAACATGCGTCCCGGCATCGACATCTTGTAAAGGTTGTCGCGCGACCCGCCGCCGATTTTGAATCTGATAGTGTTCGAGACGGCTGTCGTGTGGCCGGCTTCCTCGAGGATGGCGCTCACGAGCTCTGTCACCGAGGACTTGCCTTTCGTGCCGGTGACGGCGATGACTTTGAGCTTGTGGGAAGGGAATCGATATATGACGGCGCCGATAAAAGCGAGGCTCGCATGGTATATCGGCTGGAAAAAATGAAATATCGCTTGGGGGATGATCTTGCGGATGTGATAGAGGATGCTTTCTGTCATAGCGCGCGATTATTTTCCAAGAACCTTGAGCGCCCGTTTGACGCGGTCGCCGGCATTGGTGATCGAGACGTCGATCTCCTTGAGAGCCTCACGGGCTTCTTTGTGGCCGTAACCGAGGGCTTTGAGCGCTTCCAGGGCGTCGACCTCGTCGCGGAGAGATATACCCTGGTCGCGCGCGTCCGATTCGGCACCGAGCTTGCCTTTGAGCTCGAGGACGATCTTGTCAGCGATTTTCTTGCCGATGCCGGAGACTTTGGTGAGGTGAGAAGTCTCACCGGTCGATATGGCTTTGCGGAGATTGGCGACTGTCGAGACGTTCAATATGCCGAGGGCAGTCTTCGGTCCGATGCCAGAGACGGATATGAGGAGCTCGAAGAACGAGAGCTCGTCTTTCGTTGGGAAGCCAAAGAGCGTCTGGGCGTCCTCGCGGACGGCGAGATGCGTCCAAAGGGCTATCTCCGCGCCTTCTTTGGCGCTATCTGCGACAGCGGCCGCGACGAATATTTTGTAGCCTATGCCGCCGCCATCGCCGCCGACCTCGACGGCTACAGCGCGCTCCTCTTTATCGATGACTTTGCCTCGGAGGTAAGTTATCACGCCCCTAGTATATCAGAACGCGGGGCCCCGATAGCCGCGGCGGGGCCCTGCCGCTTGCTTTTTTCCTGTGCCGCTGTTAGAGTAACGCCCACGTATGGCAATCACATCTTCAGCCAAGAAAGCCCTTCGCGCCTCGAAAAAGAAGCGCGTCTTCAATATCCGCCACCGCGACGCTATCACGAGCGTAGTCAAGGATATAAAAAAGCACGCCGCCCAAGGCAATAAAAAGGAGGCGATGAAGCTCCTCTCTCTCGCCTATGCCGAGATCGATAAAGCGGCCAAGACCGATTTCATCAAGCCAAATGCCGCCGCCCGCCGGAAGTCCCGCCTCTCGGCTCTGATTAAAATGTGCTCTCGATAGGAATCGAACCTATATTACAAGATCCGCAATCTTGCGTCCTATCCATTGAACGACGAGAGCGTTGTCCTACTAACTTACAGCAAAACGGGAAAAAGTAAACCGGCGCCGTGGGCGTACGCCCACGGCGCCCCTCTTATTTAAAACCCAAGCCTATCGAAGATCGTCTGCAATATGCCCTGGTCGAAGATCTCCTCCTTGAGATGAGCCGAGAGGAACGCCCGCAAGCCATCGCGCTCGCCTTCTGACTCCAGAGCGACGGGCACAGCGATGAGAGGCATGACGACTTTTCTTGACTTGAGGATGAGACGCGGCCCATGATGATGCTCTTCGTCGACATAGAATGATTCGAGCGTTGGAAAAGGGTAGAGCGTCTTGTCGATCATGATGCCGCGGTCGCTTATCTCGACGGATATCACTCGCGGCGGCCGCGAGGCAAACATCGTGAGAGCGAACGCTCCGATAGCGAGGACGAGGCCGAACAGGGCGTTGCCGAATATGACAGAGACGATGACGAGGGCGGCGGCGATAATGCCGACGGTCCAATACCAATCGGAAGTCTTCTCGACGTGGACGTATTCGGGCGTTTGCCAGCGGAAGTCTTTCATACGTGAACAAGTATACCACCCGCCCATAGTGGCCGCTTCAGTTTTTCGCATGTTTGAGGTAACGTAAGGGCACGGAGGAGTGCCGGAGCGGTCTAACGGAACAGTCTTGAAAACTGTCGTCTCCGCAAGGGGACCGTGAGTTCGAATCTCACCTCCTCCGCAACACGAATATATGCGCCTTCTTGGAATAGATTATGGAAAAAAGAAAGTAGGCTTGGCCTTGTCCGATGACAAAGGGCTTTTGGCTTTTCCCAAGGCCGTCCTGCCGAACGATAAATTCCTCGTGAGCGAGATCGCCGACCTCGTCCGCGGCCACGGCGTCGAGACGATCGTCATGGGCGAATCGCGCGACTATGAAATGAATCTGAACCCGATCATGTCGCGGATCAAGCCCTTCGCTGATGAGCTCGAGCGGGCAACAGGCATCGTAGTGGTATACGAGCCGGAGATTCTGACATCGCACCAAGCCGCGCATTTCCAAGGAAAAACCGATATGATAGACGCGTCAGCCGCTTCGATCATCCTCCAAAGCTATATAGATAGACATACGAATGAATCCGGAGATTAAAAAAGATCGCATATCATACGACGATTTCGCAAAGGTCGAGATGCGAGCGGGCGTCATACTCGCCGTCGAGCCTATCCCGAAATCCGAGAAGCTCCTCAAGCTCACGGTCGATTTCGCCGAGGCGGACGTGACCGGCACGCGCACGCCCCGCACGATCCTCTCCGGCATCGCAAAATATTTTCCGGATTCTTCGGTCCTTGTCGGAAAAAAGTGCATGTTCGTCACCAATCTCGAGCCGCGTCCGATGATGGGCCTCGAATCAAATGGCATGATCCTCGCTCTCTCGACGGATGACGGAGCGTTCTCTCTCCTTGAACCGAACGCCGCTATCCCCGTAGGAACGAAAGCAAAATAATGCTCGCTCTTCTCCAACCAGAACATCTCATCGCCGCCGTCGGTCTCGTCGGCGTCATCGCCATCATATTCGCCGAATCAGGGCTTTTCTTCGGATTTTTCCTGCCGGGCGATTCGCTTCTGTTCACGGCGGGACTTTTCGCTTCGCAGGGCTTGCTCAATATCTTTTGGCTCGTCATCGGCTGCGCCCTGGCCGCGATCATAGGCGACAGCGTCGGCTACGCATTCGGCAAAAGGGTCGGCCCGGCGCTCTTCTCGCGTGAAGACTCTTTCTTTTTCCATAAAAAGCACGTCGAGCGGGCCCATCGCTTCTATGAAAAGTACGGCAAGAAAGCGATCGTCCTCGCTCGGTTCGTGCCCATCGTGAGGACGTTCGCGCCCATCGTCGCCGGAGTAGGGGAAATGCCGTACAAAACGTTCGTATCATTCAACGTCATCGGCGGCGTGCTCTGGACGATCGTCGTGTCGCTCGCCGGATATTTCCTCGGCCAAGCGTTCCCGGCGACGGAGCGCTACTTGAGCTACATCATCGTCATCGTCGTCGCTCTCTCCGTCGTGCCTATAGCCCTCGAGCTTTTCCGCGAATGGCGCGCGCGGCGATCCGTCTGATCGACCGGCTTTTTGTGCTCCCGCGTGGAATCGAACCACGATCTCAAGCTCCGGAGGCTTGCGTCCTATCCGTTGGACTACGGGAGCATATTCGGATATCCTCTCATTATATCCCCCCGTAGCTCAATGGATCAGAGCAGCGGACTTCTAAGCCGTTGATGTTGGTTCGATTCCAGCCGGGGGGACAAGTAGACCGGCTGATCGCTATCTGTGCGCCCTGAGGGACTTGAACCCCCGACCTTCTCAGTGTAAATGAGCTGCTCTACCAACTGAGCTAAGGGCGCGTTATCTGCACGGCCCACGATAGCGGATTTCGGCCAAAAACTCAAATTGACAGAGCATTCAAAACCGAATCTTCCGATTTTTGCTTCGGGGGGATCCATTCCGCGCCGATTTCTTGCGATTTATAAAGGCTTATGTTAGATTAACGACCACTATGGAAAGCAAAGTCATCATCTCTCCTGTCGATATGGCCGCCCGCGTAAAGCTCGGCCTTCGTTCGGGCGATACCGTCCGCGTCTGGCAGAAAATAAAGGAAGGCGACAAAGCTCGCCTTCAGGCTTTCGAGGGTCTGATCCTTTCGAGGAAGCACGGCGATGAGGCCGGCGCGACGTTCACCGTCCGCAAGGTCGTTGACGGCGTCGGCGTCGAGCGCATTTTCCCGCTCTATTCTCCGATGGTCGACGAGATCGAAATCGTCCGCCGCTCGAAAGTCCGCCGCTCGAAGCTCTACTTCGTCCGCGAGAAGGCCGCCAAAGAGATCCGCCGCCAGATGAGGAATCTCCGCGCGACCAAGGCCGAGGAAGTCGCGGCTCCCGCGGCGACAGTGACTGAAACAAAATAAAGCTCGCGTCTAGCTCTCACCAGCTTTGCTTTTTCGTATAATCGGAAGGTGTCCCAAAAGCGTGGTCCTAAACCGAAAGGCAAAGTAAAGATCGAATGGTCGGCCGGTTTCGCGTACGCGATAGGGCTCATCGCCACCGATGGTAGCCTTTCAAAGGATGGTCGACATATAAGTTTTACCTCAAAAGACGGAGATCAGATTGAGAATTACAGGAAAGCACTTGGGCTCGATAATGCGATCGGGAGAAAGGCCCGTCGTTCTGAGGAGGCGAAGAGATATTTTGTCGTCCAGTTCGGGGATGTTCTATTCTTTGATTTTCTAAAAGGTATCGGCATCACTCCCGCAAAATCGAAAACTCTCGGGCCAATCGGTGTCCCCGACGCATGGTTCTTCGACTTTTTACGTGGAGCTTTCGATGGGGATGGATACACGAATTATTATCTGGACCCTCGCTGGAGGTCGAGCCACATGTTCTATATAGGGTTCTGTTCAGCAAGTATTGACCATCTACTCTGGATTCGAGAAAGGCTTCGAGGATTCCTCAGCGTGACAGGTCACATAAGCTCATCGAAATCTCGCTCGTGTCATCAACTTCGATTCGCTAAAAATGATGCGATAGCAATTACAGGACGGATGTATGCCGGCGCAGACATTTTCTTGGCACGAAAAAAGTTGAAAATAGACGCGTCTTTAGCTATGATGGGCGGGCTCTCGATTCTTAAGAAAACTGATTCGGGAAAGAGTCATCGAAAACATGCGCGGGTGGCGAAATTAGAAGACGCACTGCCTTGAGGTGGCAGCGCCTGTTAAAGGCGTGGAGGTGCAAGTCCTCTCCCGCGCACAGCATGCAGGAAAAGACCATCCGTCGGATATTCGTCATAAGCCTCATCATCAAGGCTATCGACGCTGCTGTCGAGACGTTGGCGGGCGTCGCTCTTCTTTTTACTGGTAGTCTCACCGGCGCTATCATGTGGCTCGTTCGAGGAGAGCTCATCGAAGACCCGACGGATTTCCTCGCCACCCATATCTCGAATCTCGCGTCGCACATCACGGCGGGCGATCAGATATACGGCGCGCTATACCTTTTGAGTCATGGCATCGTCAAGATGTTCCTCGTCTGGGGCCTCATCAAGAATCGGCTCTGGGCCTATCCGGCGTCGCTCGTCGTGTTCGCGCTTTTCATCGTCTATCAGATGATCACGTATCTTCAGGCGCATTCTGTCTTTATGCTTGTCCTCACCGTCTTTGACATTTTCCTCATGGTTCTTGTCTGGCACGAGTATCGGTACCTTCTGCGCGTGCGCCACGAGTCGGCGGACTAAGCTCTGGCGGCGTTGGCTCCGGCCGGCGCGGCGGGACGCCACGCCGCGCAGACCATCCGCTCGATTTCGCCGGGCGAATCTGATATAACTGTTCTTGCTCGATTCCCAGCGCGCGATTCGCGCCGGCGGGCAATATGGTGCCTATAGTGTAATGGTTAGCACAAGGGTCTGTGGATCCCTTAGTTCCGGTTCAAATCCGGATAGGCACCCCAAAAATAAAAAAACCGCGCGTAGTTACTACAGTGCGCGGGTGGTTACTCTATATCGATTCCCTTGATCGTCGCGGAATCCTTGCCATCCCAACTGATCTCGCCCTGGACGACGCGGTCGGTGATGATAGCCTGCCATCGGTGCTCGACTTCGTTTACTTTCTTGGCGATAGTGTCGGGCGTGTCGTCGGGCGCGATCTCGACTCGGCGTCTGAAAAATATCGCCTCGCCGTCGCCATAGCGGTCCGTGGCGAAGTGCATCGTCACGCCCGTGTGGCTAATCTCGCCGCGCTTGTACGCGGCGATGACGGCTTCGTGGACGTGATGGCCGTGGTATCCTCGGCCGCCGAACGGCGAAGGCAGAAGGGCGGGGTGGATGTTGAACGTTACCCGCGGATCGAGGCCTTCGACGAAGCCGAGCCAGCCGGAGAGGGCGACGAAATCGGCCGCCGTCTCGCGGGCGATCCGGCGATAGTCGTCGGCCGTTCGGCCTTTCGGGGAATGGACGAACGGTATGCCAAGGCTGTCCGCCCGCCTCCTGACTCCGCCATGTTCATGGTTCGAGACGACGGCGACGATGTCGGCGCCGAGGATTCCCGAGCGCGACGCTTCGACGAGCTTTTGGAAGCCCGAGCCGCCGCCGTCTTTTGTCCCTGATGCGAATACGAGGAGTTTTGGTTTCATGATAGTAAGGAGGTTCCTTGCTTAAGCCTACCCGACACGTCTGGAATGGCAAGTAGGACGCATTGACACGGTGCAGTATCCGTTATAATGTTTTTTCGAATTCTTTCGTTCTCTCAAAAAGGAAGGGACTTTCTTTGAAAGCCTTTATCATCAATTCAGTCGAGTTTCGTCACTGGGGATGGAATGCGATGACCGTCGCATTCATCGCCACGGTCGCGTTCACGTTCGTCCAAGCCTGGAGCCTGTGGATCCAGGCGGGCACTATCTGGAAGAAGCGCTCGGCGGAGTCGGTCTCCGTTCCGCTCTTCACCTTCGGATGCTTCGCCTGCGTCGGCTTCGCGATCTACGGATATTTCATCCGGAGCATCGCTACGCTCGCGAGCGGCGGCATCCAGTGTCTCATGTACGTGCCCGTCGTCATCGGCATCATCCGGTTCAAGCGCGTCAGGCCGTACGAGTGGGCGCTCGTCGCGCTCTTCACGGCGATCGGGCCGCTTATGGCGATTGTGTCGAGGAAGGACCTGTTCCTCTTCGCCATCATCTCCGTCGAGCTTTTCGTCCTCGCCGACCAGCCGTACCAGATCTGGAAGAACAAGAGCGCCGGCGCGGTCAATCCGAAGACGATGTGCGTCTATCTCGCGGCGTGCGCGTTCTGGACGGTGTACGCGCTCATGATCCACGACTGGGTGCTGAGCGTGTTCAATCCTCTCGGCGTCGTCATCCTTGGGACGACGCTCGCTCTCTGGTGGAGGTACAGACCGGAATCGGAATACGATGCCTACCAGGAGTTCGATGCCGCGAGCCCGCGCGCCCAATAGCGCCGGGCTTTTTTTATGTCCTGCTTCCAAGGACCTGCTTTACTTTTTCGTGCAGGGGAGTAGTCTCGTATTGGACTTCTTCACGCCTATCGGCTGGAGGTTCTTTGAGTCCAAGCCATCCTCCCAGGAGAATGGCTTCAAATGTCAGATCGGCGTCCCCCAGGGGATTCCGCTTCAGAGGAAATTAGTTATGGAAACTATTGTGCCTGAAGATACTCTGGGCGCCGGCGATGAGCTGGAGGCCCTTGTTCTCAAGTTGGCAGGAAATAGCGCCTTCGCGATGTGCAGGCATAATCGCGATCAGCGCTTCTACTGGCATCTCTCGGACATCATCGAGCGGATGATCCGAGACAGCGCTTCTCCGACGGCGTTCTGCGTGGCTTTCGATGAATACTTCGGGGCGGTGCGCGTCGTCGGGAATATCCTCGCCCAGTTGAGGCGGGATGGCCGAAACAGAGCGTACCATGAGATGCTCGAGGCGCTCCAAAAGGAGGACTTCCTCTTTACTCACGAGAGCGTCCCTCTCGAAAGCACGACGCCGGTCACGGTCTTGATGCTCGAGCCGGCCAGGACTCTCGTGATGATGAAATGGATGGCCGAAGCCCGAACCGCCGAGCTTCTCGCTTTCGTCGGGATCCAAGGCAGATGGCAAAGACTCGGCTGGTCTGTGCAATCGATAACGGAAAAGCTTTTCGGAGCGTTCCCGACTCTCGAAAAACGTACAAGGGAGGGTCACGCTGCCGGTCAGGATAATGGTCAGGAGCTCTCCGCGGCTTATGGCGATGCCCTGGCCGGACTGCCGAACTCGTTCGAAGGAGCCTTGCCGTTCATGACCGACCGATACCGTCAGCTCATTGAGACCAGTGAGACGGGCGGTTCTAGCTCGATGTTTATCTTTCCCCTCGCCTTTCTTTTCATCGGCAGGCGGCAGGACGAAGTGTTGAGTATGCTCGATCGGGGCGCCCAGGACAGAGTGGCCACGTGGCAATTGCACGTGCCGACTCTCTCGCTTCGCTATAACAGCACCTTCGAATATATAAACATCGGCTTCCATCCGGAAGCCGAACACGGGGTCTGGGCCAAGAAACTCCCGTCGTTCACAAGCGCGGGCGTGTCGCATGGCCACGGCGTGATGTTCCTCGGTAGCGGTACGGCGAGCCACGAGACGGCGCACGAATACAAGAATGAGGTTAGAGTCACGAAAGCCTATGACCCCTCCTCCTACTCCTATGGCCTCAAGGAGGGCTGTGCTCCCAGACTGCTTCTTCAGATATGTGCCGGCCGCGGACAATGCAAGGCCGCATATAAGGTCTTTAAGGGATATCTAGGAGAGTCGTCTCCTTGACGCGATGGCCGGCGCACAAAAGCGCCGGTCTTTTTATTTGTAGGCATCTAACGCACGTCCCTGATCTCGGCGGTGCTATACTTTTCGTATGAAAGTCCATCCGGATGTCGTCAAGCTCGGCTTCGTGAGTTTCCTCACCGATGTGAGCTCGGAGGCGATATTCTCTGTGTTCTCGGTATTCTTTACGACCGTCCTCGGCGCTTCGGCGGCGGTCCTCGGCGCCGTCGAAGGATTCGCGGACTTCTCGGCATCGTCTCTCGACTATCTCTCGGGCTGGCTCTCCGATAGGACGGGCGAGAGGAAATGGCTCGCTGTTCTGGGCTACGGCTTTTCAACGCTCGCGAAATTCTTTCTCATCATTGCCGATACCGTTTCGAGTCTGGCGCTTTTCCGAATCGTCGAGCGATTGGGCAAGAGCTTTCGCGGACCGCCGCGCGACGCCTGGCTCGCCGATGTCGCCGCTGAGGCGGACAGGGGATATTCGTTCGGCGTCCACAAAGCGATGGATAAAGCAGGCGCCGTCGTCGGGCCGCTCGTCGCTTTCTTCGTGCTAAAGCAGCTCGGCCAAGGCATGCCCGCTTTTAAAATGCTTTTCATCGGCGCGGCCGTCGCCGCGCTCCTCGCCGTGGTCGTGCTCGCCATTATCAAAGGCAAGCCGGGCCAGCCTCACAGGCGCGACGATATGTTCGGGTCGTGGCGCGAGCTCGCGCCCGGCTTCAAAAGATTCCTCGTGCCGGCCGGGATATTCTCCCTCGCTTATTTTAGTTTCAGTTTCCTCCTTCTCAAAGCATACGACGTTGGATTTTCGATCGCCGACGTCGTCCTTCTCTACGCGCTTTTCAATGCGGCCTTCGCGCTCGTCTCGGCGCCGATCGGCGCTCTCGGCGACAGGATCGGCCGGTCGCGGCTCATCATGATCGAGTATGCGCTCTATGCGGCGATGTCGGCCGGCTTCATATTCGCCGCGACCAAGTGGCAGGTGGTAGGTCTCTTCATCGTATTCGGCGTCTTCTATAGCATCGACGAAGCCCAGAGCAAGGCTTTCATCGCCGATATCGAGCGCGAACGGCGGGGGAGCGCTATCGGCTTGTACAATTTCGTGACGGGTCTCATATACCTGCCAGCCTCTGTCATAGCCGGATATCTCTGGACGGTCGATTCTTCGTACGCGTTCGGCTTCGCTCTGGCGATAAGCCTCGTCGCCCTCGTCACTTTCGCCGTCATGAAGGCACGGAAGGCATTCGAGTGATAAGATATTTGCATGGATCATTCATTCGCTTTTCTCATTCTTAATCTCGCGCTCGCTTTTTATCTCGTCGGCGCTATTTGGGCCCACGAAGTCGATATTTTCCGCAACTGGCGAGTACTCGACCCGGCCGATTTCCATCGCGTTCAAAGCGTCCATTGGCGCAAGCTGCCGTACTGGGTGTTCATGCCGCTCGGCCTGGCGCTCGCAGGCTCGATCGCCCTCGTTTGGTATCACCCTGCCGGTTCGCCTGGTTGGGCGGTGTGGGGCAATTTAATATGCCAAGTTCTCTCGCTCGTCCTCACCGCTCTTTTCTGGGGCAGATGGCAGGCTCGATTGAGTAAGGACCCTGCCGGCGCGGAGAGCATATATTTCGCCAAGATATTGCGGACGCATTGGCTGCGGACGCTCCTCATAAACGCGTACGGTCTCATCATGCTCGCGTGGGTCATTCACCTCGTCTGACCTGTCTCGCGTTTTGCGCCAGCGCGTCGTACAAAGAAAGAACTGAAAGGAACCTCCGGCCGCTTTCGTACTACCAAAAGTCAGTAATAAAAAGACAATATATGAAAACGATAACGTGTAGACAGCTCGGCGGCACATGCGACGCGCCTCTTCGGGCGAACAGCCAGGAGGAGATGATGAAGGTTGGCATGGATCATGTCCAAAAAGCTCACCCAGATATGGCCGCGGATATCAAGAAAATGTCGAAGAATGATCCTGCTATGGTCGAGTGGCAAGCGAAGTTCGACGAGACGTGGGCCAGTACGCCTGACGACAAATAGCGCGCCTAAGCGATCTCATATCGTGAAGCCCTCGTCTCGCTTTGACCGGCACGACGCGGCCGTATCGCTCGAGGCCTCTCGTCGGGGCGATGACAAAGTCGAATGCCTTCATATCGAGATAGCGGAGGATGTCTCGGGCGGCTCTCTCGCGAGGCACAGCCGCGTCGGCGTTAGCGACAAAAGTTTTTAACGCGGAGGATTTCCTGATCGCCTCGGCTATTTTCGGCACGAGCAGATTGGGGATGACAGACGTATATGTGTCGCCCGGCCCGATGAGGATGACGTCTGCCGAACGAATAGATCGCAAAGCGGCGGCGTTCGGCTTGACCCGTTTCGAGAGGAAGACTTCGCGGATCTTTTTCTGATCGCGCGCGTCTATGCGGCTCTCACCTTTGACTATATCGCCACTCGCCATCTTTGCCCGGAGCTCGGCGACGTCATGGGTCGCGAGCATCGCGTTGCCGCGCGCTTCGAGGAGCTTCCTCGCGCTCTTCACCGTTCGTGGCATATCGCCATTTTTCAGGAATAAGGCGAGCATGATGAGATTTCCAAGGGCGTGACCTTTGAGGCTGCTTTCTTTTGGAAAGCGAAAACCGAATAATTCGGCGAGCGGCCGGTTTTTTGCGAGCGCTGCCAGGTAATGGCGCGCGTCGCCGAGCGGTGGCACACCGAATTCCGCGCGGAGGCGGCCCGTCGAGCCGCCCGTATCGAAAGCGGTGATGATCGCCGTGATCTCGAGTCCTTTTTCGTCGCGCAAGCACTCGGCTATGCGCGATGTCCCTCCTCCGCCGCCGATAACGACTATCTTTTTCATGTGGATTATAACGGCCGGCGGCGCGTCGTGGTAACATATCCACGTATATCATTCCCGTGGCTACGAAAAAAGAAACCAGAATAGCGCGTCTCTATGCCGCGCTCATGCTCTCCCTCGCTCTCGCTGTCGGCGTCGGCGCGTACATGACCGGTCAGGCGACGTATGAAGCGCCGCCCGCGCCGCCGCCTGCGCTCGACATATTCGCCTATAACCACGAAATGGTCGCGCTCGCGAACTACGGCACGACCTCGGCGGCGACGGGTATAGCGGCGACGAGCACGCTCTGGACGGCGACGTCGAGCTCCATCTGGTCGCCGAAAAATCCATGGCCAGTCTCGGCGGCGTATCCGAGATACGGGGCGATCCTGCCTTTCTACCGAGTCGTCGCCTATTACGGCAATTTCGCTTCGACCCAGATGGGCATACTCGGCGAGTATCCGCCTGACATCATGCTCTCCAAGCTCGAAAGCGTCGCCGCCGATTGGCAAGCGGCCGATCCCTCGACTCCTGTCATACCGGCTCTCGACTATATCGCCGTCACTGCCCAAAAAGACCCCGGTCCGGACAGAAAATACCGCTTGCGCATGCCAGAAAGCGCGATCGAGGAGGCGATCTCTCTCGCCTCGAGCATTCACGGCATCGCATTCCTCGACGTCCAGCCAGGCTTGAGCGATCTCCGAACCGAGTTGCCCCTTCTTGAAAAATATCTCGCCGAGCCGAACGTCGAGCTTGCTATCGATCCGGAGTTCTCGATGAAAGACGGCGCGCCGCCGGGCACAGAGATAGGCACGTTCAGCGCCGCCGACATAAATTACGCCGCTAGTTTTCTCGCCGGCATCGTCGATGCTCACGGACTGCCACCAAAGATTCTCGTCGTCCACCGATTCACGCCGGACATGCTCACCGATTACAAGGACGTGAAGCCTTTGCCCGAGGTCGAGATCGTCGTCAACATGGATGGCTGGAGCACGCCGGAGAGGAAGACGAATATCTATGGCGAAGTAGTGAAAGGCGAGCCGATCCAGTTCGCAGGTATAAAGCTTTTCTACAAAAACGACGTTCGACCGCCGTCGCCTGGCCTTATGACGCCGGCCCAAATCCTCGGCCTCAAGCCAACGCCGATATTCATCGAGTATCAGTAGAGGGTCGGCGCCGTTTTCTGCGCTATACTACGGATGTGCACAAGTCTTTCGTCGATTTCAACAAGGAGATCATATTCGGCGAGCTCGGCGCTCTCATCATGGCGAATCTTCTCGCCTATATCAGCTCGCATTTCACATCGAACGACTCGGCGATCGCCGTATGGGCTGTCGTAGGCACGCTCCTCGGAGGCTCGATATTCTGGCTCGCTGCCCGCATATACGACAAGTTCCGCGATTATCGATCTAAGCCCGCCGATCTCGCCAAAGACATCTCTTATTTCACGCCCGCAGCGATCGTTCTTGGTTTTCTCATATACGATCCGTCTATTTATTTCGTCTCTCGTTACCTTCTTAGGCAAGGCCATTGGGTCGAGACGTCCGTTATCGTCGGACAGGCGATCGCTTTCTCGCTTTTTCTATTCTGCATGAATGTCTACCGGGCTATCCTCCGTCATTTCAAGCTCGAAGAGTTGTAGGCATGACGCTTCGCGCCGGCACAAGCTCGTCTATCGCCGAGAGGAGCGTTTTTTCTTGGTCATGAGGGTCGATGCGGACGTCGGCAAAATGGGCGCGGTATCGAGGAAGGTCGCTCAAAAAGCGCTCTATATCAGGCTTTTTCGGATCTTCGGAGAAGTCGCCCATGCCCGATTCTTGGAGGAATACGGCGTTGTATGTCTGCTCGAATTGTTTTTTAAGGGGCACGCCGAAATATGGCTTGCCTAGGAATCGGGCATCGTTCACGAGAGAGAAACCCGTCGTGCCGATGACGGCTTTGCATGTCCGGAGATCCTCAACGTAGTTCGGGCCCGGCGCACGGTATTCGATATTGCCTTCGCGTCCGGTCTTGCCGCCGCAATAGACGACGAATCGCTCGCGGGGAAGCGATTGGAGGATCTCGATGAGCCGCTCGTTCGGCTTGGTGAGATAGACGAGGACATGCTTGCCCGTCTCGGGCGAGAGGCGGAGGATGTCTTCTTGTATAAGGGGCGAGACGAATCTCGCCCGATCGGCGGAAGCTTTGGACGAGGTCGCTCTCTCGCCGGCGCGGAACGATTTTATGACATAGCGATCGGCACCGTACGTGCAGACTCGGGTGGCGAGCCGAGCGATGCGAAATTGGATAGATGACGCTCCGGCGGGCTTTCGTATGAAAAGGAGCTCGTTCTGGTTGTCCATGCTTATGAGGGGTTTTCGCGTGGCATGAGCCATGAGCGTTGTAAAAGGATCATAGGCGGTGATAAAGACATCGGGCTTGAATTCGGCGATCTCTTTTTTTAGACGCTTCCAGTTGCGAATATAAAAAGGGATACAGCCGGCGTTTTTGATCGCTGTGCTGATGAGGGACATGCCATTTCTGCCGAATTGAAGCGATATGCCTTCGATCCGTGTCGGGGAGAAGCGAGAGAGCGTGGCTAGGGATCTTTCTCCGTAGGTGAGGACTTTCAACCTGTGACCCGCCCGTTCGAGAGCTGCGCCGATCTCTCTCGCTTCGAATGCATGACCCAATCCTTCACCTGAAACTCCGTAGACTATATTCATGAGGTTCCATTCTAACAGAATCGCTGGAAATTCTGTTATAATCCCCGCATGACACATACAGAGACCATAGTCGCATCGCGGGCGGGAGATATAGGCTTTATCCATAGGGTATACAGCTGGATGTGCGCCGGGCTCGCTCTCACCGCGGTCACAGCCTACGTCGTCTCGTCGAGCCCGGCGCTTGTCGGCGTATTCGTCGGCAACCCGATCGTTTTTCTCGTCCTCGCCGTTATAGAGATAGGCCTCGTATTCTATCTTGCTCGCCGAGTAGGGAAGATGACTCCGACCCAGGCGGCCGTGACGTTCCTTGCCTACGCTTTTTTGAACGGCCTTACGTTCTCGGCGATATTCCTCGCATATGATATGGCCTCGATAGGCAATGCGTTCCTCGTCTCGGCGGGTACGTTCGGGGTGATGGCGGCGTACGGCTATTTCACTAAAAAAGATCTCACTACGATAGGTCACCTCGCGCTCATGGCGCTCATCGGTCTCATCATCGCCATGGTCGTCAACATGTTCTTCGCCAGCCAGCAGGCGAATATCGTCATCTCGTTCCTCGGCGTTCTCATATTCGTCGGCCTCACCGCTCACGACACTCAAAAAATCCGCAAATTGAACGAGATGATGGGCCGCGACGAGGCGACAGAGCGCAAAGAAGCGATCATCGGCGCTTTGACTCTGTATCTCGATCTCATCAACCTCTTCATATTCATCCTCAATCTGACCGCTCGCAGGCGAAACTAGAAAGATCTCACCCAGAATGGCTGTACGGAACGTATAGCTAACGGAGGAGATCAATAATGAAGACCCAGAACAGCGCAATAGAAGTAGTCTCTCGCGTCGGCTTCGGTAGGTTCCAGGCGAGCATCGATGCCGACCTCGACCCGTACATTCCCGAAGGATGGCGGCTCGTCAAGCACGTACGGCCCGGGTTCGTCGCCTGGAAGCCCGGGTATGTAAGGCTTTTCCGCACCGACTCGTGGAAGAACGTCGGCTCGGAGCTCGCTTTTCTCGAGAATATCGATGACCGTCTGCCGCATAACGCGACGGTCCTTGATTTCTTGCTCAGACGCGAGAATCAGCATCTCATCCCCGAAGGGCTCCAGCGCTACCATGTCTGGTTTCCCGGCACAGTGTACGAGGCTGACAGCCTTTACAACGATCCGAACTATCTCCGGATGGTGCGGACGTGCCATACCGCCGGCGAGGACAGACGCTGTATGCGAGGGATCTGTTACGTGAATGGCGCTTGGAAAGAGCACCGCGCTTGGCTCATCAGCAGCCCAAGCGACAAGTTCCGGATAGCGCTCCGTTCGCTCGAGGACGATCCGCGTCGGCGGTCGGTTCCCCAGGCGCTTCGCTCGCTTTTCAAATAAACCCCGCCAGGGTCCAGCTGACAGTTGATAAGACAGCTTCACGTGTCCGGGGCGCCATGCTCCGGACTTTTTATCGAAGGTCGGGCCTGATATCATATCTTTCATCATGACTCTCACTGCTCACGCGATAACGGGCGCAGCCATCGCCGCCGCCATCCCGGACCATCCCATACTCGGCTTCT
The DNA here is from genome assembly GCA_028866595.1 of Patescibacteria group bacterium. GTDB lineage: Bacteria > Patescibacteriota > Minisyncoccia > Phycocordibacterales > UBA6065 > UBA6065. Next base: position 2,646 of record JAGWHV010000005.1, on the reverse strand, counting down.
GCGCCGGTTTCGTGAGCCACTATGTTCTCGACGCCATTCCGCATACGGACTATCCGATCGCCTCGCCGTCGCTCGATCCGATGATCGGGGGCAAGATCGTCTTTGATAAGCGGCTTGCTCTCGACGCTCTCCGGATCGGCGGCGACGCGGTCGTGGGCGTGGCTCTCTCGTATATGCTCTTTGCGGCGCCGGGATTGATCGGTCATGTCGGCGGCCGCGTCGCGCTCATCGGCGCCGCAGCCGGGCTCCTGCCGGATTTTTTTCATTTCCTCTATCTCCGGATGCCATACGGTCCATTCAAGGCGCTCGAGCGCTTTCACATAGCTATCCAAAACGAGACTAAGAGAGCCTGGATCGGCGTGGCTACTCAAGTCGGCGCAGTCGCCTTCGTCCTTTTCTTGGTGTTATACTGGCGCTATTAGTTTCGGATTAACTAAACTATTCATGGCCAAGCGCTACACAGTAGAAGAGTCGGCTTTCTCCCATTTTCTCTTTAACACCACGGCTGCGGCCTGGTTCTGGCTCGTCGTCCGGCTCTACCTCGGCTGGCAATGGATCGAGGCGGGCTGGGAAAAAGTGACGAGCCCTGCTTGGACGGGCTCGCAGGCGGGCACGGCCCTCTCGGGCTTTCTCCAAGGGTCTCTCCAGAAGACGGCCGGCGCGCATCCGGATGTTCAGAGCTGGTATGCCGTATTCCTCCGCACGGTCGTCCTTGCACATCCAGTCGTATGGTCGCACATCGTCTCTTACGGCGAGCTTCTCGTCGGTATCGCCCTCGTCATCGGATTTCTCACGGGCATCGCCGCGTTCTTTGGGCTTTTCATGAATCTCAATTACCTCCTCGCCGGTGCGGTGAGCACTAATCCGATACTTTTCGTCCTCGCCGTAGGGACGATGCTCGCGTGGAAAGTCGCCGGTTACATCGGAGCGGACAGGTATGTCCTTCCGGTCCTTAGAGCTGCTTCGCGAACAGGAGCACAAACTGCGCCCGGACATCGGTGAATCCTTTTTCGAGGACGCTTCGGCCTTGCCATGCCGAGAGCGTGATCTCTGTCGAATTCGCCAGGTCTTTTTCGAATACCTGTTCGAGAGCGGTGGCAAGCTTCGGGTCGGCGATGCCCATGACGTTCTCGTCGTTTAAGAGGTCGCTTCGGCTGTCGAGATTGGCGGACCCGATGATCGACCAAACTCCGTCAGCGATGAGGAGTTTAGTGTGGATCATCTCCGGCTTGTATTCGAATATCCGTACTCCGGCCTTGAGGAGAGCGTCATAGTCGCCCTCCCAGGCATAACGAAGGATCGGCGCATATGTAGACGGACCCGGCGTGAGCATGCGGACTGCTATGCCGCTTTTGGCCGCGGTCTCGATCATATCGAGCGTGCCCTGGTCCGGCACAGCGAAGCCGTTCACGATATCGAGGGTCTTTTTCGCCGAACCGATGGAAAGGAGATAGGTATCGCGGATCGGTTGATATGAATCCGAAGGCACGCTGACGACGTGGATGAACTGATTCGTCTCTCGGGCCGTCTCGGCCGCCGATATCGGCGGATATATGAGCGGCCCGGCGATGACTTCGCCCGTCGTCTCGTTCCAGACTTCGGCGAAAGCGCTCTGTAGGCTCTCGGCCATCGTTCTCTGGACTTGGAACATCATGTCGCTCCAGCCTTTGGAGACGCCGTCTCCGAGCCAGATATCGCCGATGCCGATACCCCCGAGGAATCCGACTTTGCCATCGACGACGATCGATCGGACATGATCGCGCGAATCGAATTGCATCGGATCAAGGATAGAAAAAGGATGATATATCGCGACCTTGCCGCCGGCCGCGCGAAGGGCGGCGATGAGATTATTCGGAGTGGTATGGCCGCCGAGAGCATCTATGAGGACCCGCACCTCTACGCCCCGGCTCGCCGCGCGGGTGAGAGCGGCGAAGACGCTATTCGAGAACGCGCCATTCGCCCAGGGATAGGTAGTGAAATCGATCGACGACGAAGCGGCGTCGAGCGCCTTGAGAAGTATCGGCTCGAATTGGGCGCCGTCGTCTATCGGGGTGACCGCTTCGCCCCGCTCGATCGGCGCGTCAATGAGCCGCGACAGGGCTGTCATGAATTCCGGCGAGCCGGCGACGAGGGGCGCCGAGACGGTGAGAGGCCGTTCGTCCTTGTCGGGTAGATAGAGGAATTGCATGCATATGACGAGCACGAATATGGCCCCGAGCGCTCGGAGAATGATGCCGGAACCCTTATGACGCGGTTTCTTGCCGTTGTGGTCGTCTCGTGCCATTGACATAGTTATATCAAGTACGTCCGTTGAATGGAAATGGGTGCTGTTCATGCGTATTACTCATCGCAGACGGGATTACCAAGGTAACCATAAAGATAACCAGAACAATATGGCAACTTCAGACAGGGGGTTCGCTTCGATGGACCCAGAAAAGCGCAAAGAAATCGCTTCCAAGGGCGGCAAGGCCCACGGTCATCAGCACGATCACGCTAACGATCAGAAAAAAGACCAAAAAGACCAGGACGAAAAAGACAAAGAGCAAAACAAGGAAGAAGGGGCGGAGAATGAGGGGCAGTAAGCCCGAGCGTTGTTCTCTCTGGCTTTTATCTGCTAGAATGCGCTCATGGAGAATAGTAAAAGCC
>JAGWHV010000049.1 GCA_028866595.1 Patescibacteria group bacterium | reverse complement strand
CTTCAGTGGGGTAACGAACGCAACCCTCATTGCCTGTTACAAGTGTCAGGCGAGACTGCCCAGCTTTCAGTTTGGAAGGCGGGGACGGCGATATGTTTTGAGAAAACCTCTCGTAGGCGCGACGGCGCCGGAGAAAGAAAATTTTCAGTAGAAAATTTTCGTGGTTTTCGAAAGACATATCGCCGTCCCCACCCCTTATAGATTGAAAGCTGGGAGGAAGGTGAGGATGACGCCAGATCAGCATGGCCCTTTGATACCCTGGGCTACACACGTGATACAATGGCGCGTACAACGCGATGCGACGGGGAAACCCTGAGCAAATCGTCAGAAAGCGCGCCCTAGTTCGGATTGAGGTCTGCAACTCGACCTCATGAAGTTGGATTTGCTAGTAATCTCGGGTCAGCTATACCGAGGTGAATACGTTCTCAAGTCTTGTACTCACAATAAAAGCGCGCAGCAGCTTGGCGATCTAAGTGGTTAAAGTCCACTCTCTAAAAATAGAGTAGCTGAAAGATAGCAGTCATACCGCGAGGTGTACTGTGGAGGATCTGGAAGCAAAAAGCAGCCTTACACATTAAAGAGCGAGTTGACCTACCGGTGGGCGGTGAGGGTAGGGAAAACTCATAAAAAGCTCGTAATGGATGCTCGGAATAGAATACCAAGTGACCTGTGGAGATCTGATGCTGTATAATCTAAACTGACGCAGCGTCAGAAGTCAGCTGAGTCATAGTAGTCGATCTCATCGCAAGGTGAGATCGGCGAAGGAACTCTCTCAATGCAAAGTCTTACGCCGGATTATATTGTGGGCCTCGTAGATGGTGAGGGAAGCTTCACTGTCTACATCAGGGATATCGATATGGAAAAGAAAGCGAAGCGACGAGCAGTCGCAGAGCCGAAGTTCTATATAAAGCTTGTCGAAAAAGACAAGGATATCCTCTATCATCTAAAGAAGTTCTTTGGTTGCGGAAGCGTTTACTTCCAAAAGGATACGCGTCCCAACCATCAGCACTGCTACAGATATGAGGTCTACAATCGTGATGACATATCGAACATCATCATCCCTTTCTTCAAAAGACACAGGCTCAAATTCAATTCCAAAAGAAAAGATTTCGAGACATTCTGTGTTTTGATGGAGATGATGGCTAATAATATGCATCACACAAAATCAGGGATACGGAAGATGTTTGCGATCAAGCAAACAATGCATTGAGCTCGCTGCATACGGGAAATCCGTCTGTGCAGTGGGAACGTCAATTCGAAGTTTATCGAAGACAATCGCCCGTCAACTCAAGGGAGTTGGGAGTGCCCGAAGTCCGCGCTCGTCGCGGCCTAAGGCAAGCTCAATGACAGGGAGTAAGTCGTAACAAGGCACGGGTAGCGGAAGCTGCTCGTGGATTATTTCAAGTGAAAAACGCTTCGCGCCGATATATTCGGTCGCGAGCTCACTGCGTCGATACAGCCTCACAGCTGTGGTCAGCCGGGACCTTAAACCGGATGGAGGCAGGGGAAGTACCTGCGACCAGAACGGAACAAAATAGAATACGGTATGTTTTTATGCGAAAGCCGCCCGAAAGGGCGGCTTTTCCGTCGCATCGGAGGCACATTGACAAAAACCATCTTTATGGTAATATTGACAGCGGTCCAGCAATTTCCCATGAAGACAAACCTCCGTCCTGCGTTCACGCAGGAGTACGAACAGGTGAGCCAGACTTTCTGGCTCAACCCCGTCGTCACGGCGATGATGATCATCGCCGCAGTGACGGCCCTCGCATGGCTCGTTCCGTCCATTGCCGGCCCCGTCGGCAAGTTCTTCGAACCCATTCCCACGGTGTATGAACGGTATTCCGATGGGGAGCTGGTCAAGGTCGACATCGGTGGCAAGGAGATCCTTGCCGCAGACCTTACCAGCAAACAACGTCAGTTGGTGTTCGACGGTCGCTACCAGCTCGTCTGGTACGGCGACGCCGACAAGTAACCGATGAAAAGCGCTCTGGACCCCCGTGGTCCCGAGCGCTTTCTGCTTTTTCTTGAAAAATAGGGCCGTTTTTGCTATATTTCGTGGACATTCGCTGGCTGAAAACGCGCGTATAGCTCAGTTGGTAGAGCACATCACTGATACTGATGGGGTCCTAGGTTCGAATCCTAGTACGCGCACAATTCTGGTTTTTTGGTAGAATATAGGCATGAAAAAGACATTTTCGATCGGTCAGGCATTCGCCCATGCTTGGAACCGATTCGTCGGTAATTGGCAAGTCCTGGGCGGCGTGGGCCTCATTCTCACGGCGGTTAACTGGCTCATCAAGCGGCCAGCCAATCCTTTTATCGGGCCGAATATGGATCCGCATGCTATGGCCGCCGTGTTTGCGGCGATGTGGCCGTCGATGCTCGCCATGGTAATCGCGTATGCGGTGTATGCTCTCGTTTTGTTATACGCCATCACGAACATGGGTCTCATTGAAGGTCAGGGTAGGAAATTCTCCTGGGGCGACACGTTCCCGCATGGTCTCGGCGTATACGGCCGCTTCGTCCTGTTCGCTCTCCTCTATGTTCTCATCTGGGCGGTGTTCGCAGTCGTCATAATTTTCTTCCTTTTCATAGCCGGACCGGCGGCGCCTCTTTTCTTCCTGATCGGCGGGCTCGCATATATGTTCGTCATCATCAAGCTCCAATTCGCGACTCTCGCCATCGTCGAGGGCATGGGTCCGATCGAGGCATTCAAGCGGTCCTTCAAATTGACCGAAGAATGCTTCTGGAAGACGCTCGGCCTCGTCATCCTCGTGGCCGTCATATCTATCATAGGCGCGCTGACTGTTATCGGCACGATATTGACCCTGCCTATCTCAATTATCGCCGTCGGCAAGGCGTATGATGTGCTCAAGGGGCACCATCATCCCGCGGCACAGGCCTAAGCTAAGCTTGGCCCAAGCGTCCCGCTTGACGTCTGGTTAACGTCTGGCGAAATGCCGCCTGTCGGTGTATCATGAAGTCCCCTCACGGGGATTTTCATTTCTTAGATAAAATAATAACGTGAAGGATACCCAGAAAAAGACCAAGATCGTCTGCACCATCGGCCCAGCGACCGAATCAGAGGCCAAGCTTGAGGCATTGCTCCAAGCCGGCATGAACGTCATGCGCCTTAATTTTTCCCACGGCGATTTCGCCGAGCACCAGAATCGCGTCGCCAACCTTAAAAAAGCCGTAGCCAAGACAGGCATCCCGGCAGCTATCCTCCAGGATCTCGGCGGCCCGAAGATCCGCATAGGCATGTTCAAGACCGAATCCGTCACTCTCAAAGAAGGTCAGAGATTCACTTTGACGACCAATAAGGTCGAGGGCGACGAGACGCGCGTCTCCGTCAATTACCCGAACTTTGCGAAAGAGGTCAAGAAAGGCCACATCGTTTTTCTCCATGACGGCAGGAAAAAACTCGAGGTCATCGACGTTCGCGGCAACGATGTCGTCTGCAAAGTCCTCATCGGCGGCGAGATAAAGGGCAAGCGCGGTGTGAACTTGCCTGATTCGGACCTGTCGATATCGTCCCTCACCGAGAAAGACCGGGCCGACCTCGAATTCGGCATCAAAAACAAGGTCGATTTCATCGCCCTGTCGTTCGTCCGCCGGCCTTCGGATATCGCCGAGCTCCGAGACATCCTCATCAAGCGCAAGTCGACAGCAAAGATAATCGCCAAGATCGAGACGCCGCAGGCACTCGCCTGCATCGAACAGATAATCGATCTCGCCGACGGCGTGATGGTCGCTCGCGGCGACTTGGCCATCGAGATACCGGCCGAAAAAGTTCCCGCCGCTCAAAAAATGCTCATCAGGAAATGCAATGAGGCTGGCAAGCCGGTCATCACTGCTACCCAGATGCTCGAATCGATGATCAAGGCGCCCGTTCCGACCCGCGCTGAAGTCTCCGACGTCGCGAACGCCATCCTCGACGGCACTGACGCCGTCATGCTCTCTGAGGAAACGACTCTCGGCGAATTCCCCGTCCAGGCCGTCGAAGTCATGAACAAAGTCGCTCTCCAAGTAGAGAACGACCTTCTCAAGAAGCGCTTTATGAGCCTTTCCGAAGGCGAGCTCCAGACGTCGGCAGAGTCGGTGACGGCTTCGGCGGTGAGGACCGCTGATCGCGTCGGCGCGAAATATCTCGTGTCGTTCACCATGGGCGGCAAAAGCGCTCGCTCGATCTCGCGCCACCGCCCGAGCCAGCATATATTCGTCTTTACGCCCAATGAAGTGACGTATCGGCAGTCTATCCTGACGTGGGGGACGACGCCCGTTCTCGTAAAGCGGACGACAGATTTCAACGAAGTCGCCGATATCGTCCGCCAGCATTTCCTCAAGAACAAACTGGCCAAGCGCGGCGACAAGATCGTCATGGCTTCGGCTCTGCCATTCGGCAAAAATACCGAGACAAACATGCTTCTCATAGAGACGCTGTAAATAGGCGCCATAAACGGACGCTATTGACATCTTGTAGCATCAATGCTACAATGGTGGGCGAACATGGAATAGCGCATGACCCGGAGTCTTGCGCGACAAGCACACGCTTTCCAGCAAAGAGTTAGTTCCTCACCATACCATGAAAAAAGCCCAAGATGCCTTGCGGCCGATCCTCGGTCAGCCACACACGGTCAAACTCGCGTATCTCGGCAACGAGTTCGCGGTCGTCACCTCGATCGAAAATGGCTAGGAGGCGCTCATCGTCCTCGCCATGGACTGCGGCTGCCGGATCGTGCCGGGACACCATGTCCCGTGCTTCGACCTCGGCCAGAAGATCCGCCTCGACGAGACGGACCTGCAGAAGCAGACCAAGATCGTGGTCTTCGTCGAGACGACGGAGGACATCAAAAACGCTCCCTTCTTCGTGACTCAGTGGGGTTACAAGAAGGACTACGACACCGCCAGGGGGATGATCCCGAAGCGGCACGACCAAGAGCGTCTGCGTCCGCAGGTGAAGCCGGAGGGCGATGCCGTTCCCACGGGGGAGCAAAGCCAGGAAGCCGCCTGATAGCAGGCGTTTCTTGTTCACATAAGGGCCGGCGTGCGCA
>JAGWHV010000048.1 GCA_028866595.1 Patescibacteria group bacterium | reverse complement strand
CGAGAAAAGACTCTGCGCAGGCCGTGAGGCCGAGCAAAGCGCGCCAGCAGGCGCGACGCGGACTTTTCGAGGGGACTATTTTGCGAGGGCCTATTTCCCTTCATCCACTATCTCAGTCTCAACGTTTCCGTTCTCTATCTTCGTGATCTCGAGAAGGATGCCACAGGTATTGCATTCGATCACGTGACTGACGGCGGCTTTCGGATATTTCGACATATCGATATCGTTCTTGCATTCAGGACAGGCGCATTTCATTCGTTTCGTATATAAAGATATTGGTAAATGACTGCCGGACGGACGCTTTATATAATACTTCAAAAAAGCTAGTATAGAAATATGATAACGCTGCAGACCGAAACGCCCGAGATCGCCGCCGCTCTCGGCGTCGACAGGCTCTATATGAAACGGGAGGACCTCCATCCGTACGGCTCGCATAAAGGCCGCTCTATCCCCATCATGATCGATCTCAAAGTCGCCCAGGGTTCGAAGGATTTCGCCATCTCGTCCTCGGGCAATGCCGCGCTCGCGGCCTTGCGCCATATCCAAAAAAGGAATGCCGAGGGTTCGAACCTCTCCCTCTCGATTCTCGTCGGAGAGCATATCAATTCCGACAAATTGGCTCGGCTCCGCTCCGAGATAACGGATGCGCGAGTAACGATAGACGAGACGCCGCGGCCGCTTCAGGCGCTTTTCAGGCTTGTCAAGGGCGACGGCCGGACGAGCCTCCGCCAATCGACAGACGACAACGCCCTCATAGGATACAAACCGCTCGCTCGTGAAATTGCCGCTACTCCCGATCTCGCCGCCGTATTCATCGGCACATCGTCCGGCACGACAGCCCAAGCGCTCGCGGAATATTTTGCCGAGCACGCCGCCGCAGGCACCGCGCCTGATCCGTTTACTTCCGGCGTGCCCGCCATACCGGCGGTCCATATCGTCCAGACGACGAGCATCTCGCCTCTCGCCCGCGCCGCCGCCACAAACGAAAGCCTCCGAGGAGGCCTCGAGAACGACACCGTTTCTGACGGCGAGAGATCTATCGCCGATGCCATCATAGATAAAGTCGCTCACAGAGAAGAACCCCTCGTCAAGGCTGTCAAAAAAACAGCCGGCACCGGCTGGGTCGCATCGAACGCCGACATCCGCGAGGCTCAAAAGCTTCTCAAGGAAAAAGCCGGCATAGACGCGACGCCAAACGGCGCCCTCGGTCTTGCCGGCCTCATCCGCGCCCGCCGCCTCGGCGCTTCATTCAAAGGCTCGGTGGTATGCATCATCACGGGAAAATAAATATTTGACATATATGGGTGTGTGTGACAATGTGAGCACGAAATCCCTTTACTATGAGCAAGTACATTAAACTCCCCACCGGTGCCCGAGCGCGTTTCGTCAGAGCGCCTGGAAGCCGTTCCAAACAGCAACCCGCCGTCATCATCGTCCACGGCTGGAAAAGCTCGAGCCCGATCGCGCCTACGTCATCGTACGCGCAGCTCCAACAGGAGTTCCGGCGTATCGGCTATCATTCGCTCGTCATCTGCCTTCGCGGGCATGCGCCGTCGGCGGGCGACCTCACGAAACTCGCTCGCATCGATCATTTCGACGATGTGGATGCCGGTCTCGATTGGCTAAAATCCCGCAGGGACGTGGACATCGATCGTCTCGGCGGCTACGGCGTGAGCTATGGAGCTTACATCCTTGCAGTCATCTCTTCGACGGAGGACCTGCACCAACTCGCGTTCCGGGTACCGGCGCTCTACCCGGACATCGGCTGGCACAAGCCTGCCATTGAGACCGTCGAATCGCCGAAATTGCGGTCGTGGCGGCTCAAAGAACATTCAGGGCGCAGTTGCTGGGCGCTTTCCGCCCTATCACATTTCGGCGGCAGGGTCCAGTTGGTCTTCAGCAAACATGACGAATACATGCCGCCGCCCGTCATGGCTTCCTACTGCAAAGCCTGTCGCAATGCGACCGCCGAAGCGACGGTGATGGATGCCGGGCACGTCTTGGACAACAAGCAACGCGAGTGGCACGCCAAGCTTCTCATCGACTGGTTCGCCAGGACGCGTTGAAATTTGACGCGCTGACCGAGGTCTCCCCTTTCCGGGGAGACTTTTTTATTTTGTGCTTGAAGATACCGCGGCGAGGAGGGCCCTGGCGAATCTGTCTACGAGGAAACCCGCCCGCGGATCTATCCGATACGATGACTCGGCGATCGAGCGGCGAAAGATGAATTTGAACAGCCTCGGCACGCTCTGCTCGATCGCTTCGCCCATGCGCGGCACAGTATCGATAAGCAAGAATTCGTTCTCATCCTTCAAGTCGGCGAGCGAGATGCCTGGACCCTTGTATGAGAGCTCATTCGCAGCGGCGTCATATGAATACACGCCAGCGAGGAGCGGCAAGCCCATGTTCGGTATCCCCTTCGGAGAAAAAGCGATGTGGGCGCACGAGATGCGCGTCTTGAGCGCCTTATTGACGGCGTTAAAATCGAACTCCGACTTTATCCCGAGATGCGCCATGATATGGAAAAACTCGAGCGGCGGCACGCCCGCTTCGAGGAGCATGAGCGAATAGAGCAAGAGCGAGCCCGTGAAGCGCGGATTGCACTCATTCGGATATATCTTGTTCCGCTTTTTATCATAGAGAAAATCTATGCCGAAGACGCCCTTGTAGCCGCACGATCTCAGATGGGCGCCAACGCCCTCCACGACTTTCTGGGCATCAGCCTTTATGCTCTCATCCCATGGATCGAAACCGATATCATTACCGAAAAATATACCGCTCGGCTTTATCCCGTGAAGCGATTCGGGCACATCGATGAGCTGGAGCTGGAGCGGACCCGACAAAGTTCCCTGCTCCATGACACAGCCCAGCATCGAAGTAGAGTCCCCCTCTATAAAAGGCGAGACAACCAGCGCCCGAAAGGTTTCGTCGGTGCCAAGCGCGGACAGGCATCGCCCAAACTCCGTTTCGTCATGGATAAAGAACGTGCCTTCGTTCCCTCCTACTTCTTTGTCGGCTCGCTGGACGACAAATGGGCCCTCTAATCGTGCCCATAACGTCTTAAAATCGCTCTTCAGAAAATCCTCGCGAACATACCGAGTTGTCGGAAGCGCCGGTAGCCCGAGACTTTCGATAAGATCGCGAAATGCGCCCTTATACATGACCGACTCGAATGTTTTCGGAGCATTGCCGAGCCAGCGGACTTTGAGTCGATCAAGGTCCTGAATGCTCTTGTCCGCAATCGTGTTTATAAGGAGCGTCGGTGGCGCTCTACGCGATCTCAAAAAGCTCTGAAAAGCGAAATTGCCGATGAGATAGCCAGTGCCGTGGACGCGAGTTGCTATGTCTGGATGAAAATCCTCGAGGACATTCATGTGCGCTACAGATTCCATTACATCCACGTCGCTCGATCGCTTGATCGCATATATGGCATAGTTCTTGAGAAAAAATGACGGCGTGATGCGAGTGTAGGGAGTGATACCAACTGATAGTATGTTGGCTTGCTCCATCTCGGCGATGATCTGATCAATACCGGGTATGAGAGGCTTCCATTGAGAATAGCTGTAGGGACTACGCGATTGCATATAAAGATGATACCAAGGTTAAAGGGCGGCCGCATCTCGCGATGCGTCCGCCCTTTTGGGTCCCTGTTAGAGGACCAGGATGGCAGTGGCGTCGAGACGCCCCTTGTCATCCGGCTTGTACTTCACGGCCACACCCGTCATGGCCCGGAGAACCGGGCAGTCGCCGTTGACCGCCCGCGACTCGCCGTTCTCGTCCACGATCTTGGAGAAGTGGACCCGGCTGCTCCGGCCATCGGAGAGACGGACGAATCCGTATCCGATGACGAGGTTGTACCAGAGCACCGTGGCTTTGGTCCAACCCTTTCCGACCAGCGTGGCGGGCAACGGGGTCGTGTCCTCCCGCCATTCCGCGACGATCGCTTCGCCCATCGGCACGCACATGTCCCGGTTGATAGCGTCAGTGATGACGGTCGACGCCATCTTGTTCGACTTGATGTAGTCGACGCCCCTGTAGGCGTTCTCGCCGTAGAGCGGTACGACCAGACCGGCATGGCTGCCGACCTGGAAGTAGCTCACGTCGAGTGATTTTGCCTTGGCGATGTTGGTGCGGACAACTTGTCCGCACCAGAGCTCCTGGATTTGAAGCCAGAAGCGACGGGCGCGGGTGACCATGCTGACCTGGATCTGACTGAACATGCCGTTCCCGGCCATGAAGATCAGATCGATGTTGTCCTGATCGGTCACCCGGGTGTGGGGCGTGCCGCTCTCCTGGTGCCAGGTGATGGGCACCGAGAAGGTCGGCACGTTGCCGTCGCTCACGTCGGTTACCCGCTCGCCTTGAGCGTGAAGGACCCGGACACCGGCCGTCACCGTCCGGATACGGAACGAGATCGACGCGGGCTGGTCCATGACGTAGATCCGGGCCTGGGCCGTGGGACCTTCATCGATGACCTCGCCGACGTCGTAACGGTGCTCGATCTCGAGGGAGAGGCTTCCGAAGATGGGATGGCTCCAGTAGATGACCCTGTGGTCGTCGCTCTGGCCCCATGTCCGCACCTGCTTCGGCGACTCCGGCATGACGAGGCCCGTCTCCTTGTACGCTGACTTGAGCATCTCCCCGAGGGAGCGGAAGCTCTTGGACTTCATCACGCGGTCTTCCGACAATCCCACTTTTGACGAGACAAACATCGGGCGACCGTCGGCGATGCGTTGGGTGATTTCTGATGAATTCATCTGACTAGATTTCCTCCTGTCCAAGCGTGGTTACACCCCCTTCCTCCCTCATGCCTCCTGGCATCGAGGTTGGAAAGTATAAGGTTTGGCTCGGCTCGGTTGCAGGATAGGGGGCGCGAGTGACTCGCGTCCTCTGTCCTGCAACCGGCTAAGTACAAGCTGTAAATGAGCTTACCTGACAATTATAGCATGTAAATATAATAAGTCAACTTCCGCGGCCTAAAGGCCGCGGCTTGCGCCTGGCTCCTGCTTCCATTGCTCTCTGATGTACTTTCGCATGGCGGTCTCTGCCGCTCGTCCGACGGTCTCGATAAAGTATCCGTCGGCCCAGAGGGAGTCTCC
>JAGWHV010000004.1 GCA_028866595.1 Patescibacteria group bacterium | reverse complement strand
AGGCCGGCGCGGGAACATTCACGTTCAGCCGAAACGGCGGTGCGGGCGGCTTTGCCGGCAGGATGAACGGAAGCGGCATCGCTGGCACGGTCATAGCCAAAGATAGCCAGTCGATCACTGTCCAAGCTCCAGACGGCAGCGGTTCGAAGATCGTCTTCGTCAATAGCTCGACGCAGGTATTCAAGACGGATCAAGGTAGCTTGAACGACATCGCCGTCGGTGCGAACGTCGTCGTTGCTGGTTCCGCTAACTCCGACGGCAGCGTCACCGCTCAAAGCGTCCAGATAAGGCCGGCGCGCATGTCGACCTCGACGCCTGCCTCGACCTCGACGCAATAATCATCCTTGTTGAAGGCGCCTCTTGGCGCGGCGGAGATTTATGTCCGACGTCAAGAGCTCGCGGATAAAGCGGGTCATGAGGGAAGGGAATTCGCCGAGGAAGAGCACGAGCATGCTCGCGCGCTTGGCGCGCGAGCGGCGCGCGTGAGCCGGGGCATAGTGGCCGCGCAGCATGTTCCCGTATATTCTCCAGAGCTCGATGAATGAGTCGACATACGCTCGGAAATGGACTTTCGAGCCGGCGGGATTGTCCCATGACACGGGCAATTCGCGTATAGAGAATCCGTGCATGCGAGCGATGACGAGTATCTCTATGTCAAAGCCGAAGCGGTCTACTTTTTGAAGAGGGAATATGGCTTCAGCTGCGCGAGCAGTAAAGAGCTTGAAACCGCGCTGGGTATCGTATATGCCGGGCGTGGCGACTGCTCGGACGAGGATCTTGGATACAGAGCCAAAGACGCGCCGATGCCAGCCATTGTGCTCGACGACCTCTGCGTCGGAGAAAGCGATAGAGCCTATTGTCACCTCGAGGCTGTCTTCGCGCATCTCGCGCAGAAAAGGCTCGACCGTCTCGATGGCCACTGAATTGTCGGCGTCCATGAAGAGCCGATACGAGCCTCGGGCTTCGAGCATGCCAGCTCGCACGGCATAGCCCTTGCCGCGATTCGGTGAGTATTCGACGAGGCGAAGGCCGCGGAAGCTCCCGGAAGCGCTCTTCACGACATCGGCGGTCCCATCCGTCGAACCGTCGGATATGACTATGACCTCGTAGGCGTATCGTTTGTCCGAAAAATATCTTTCAAGGTCGGCGAGGGTGACGCCGATCCTCTTTTCCTCGTTGTATGCGGGGATGATGACGGAGAGCAGGGGTTTGTGTTCCATAGTGATCCATGCGCTTAGCGATTGTTAATCTTGGAGGTCTTGAAGACAAAGAATTTGTATCCGGTATAGTTCCAGGCGAGGACGATGAGCGTTCCGACAAGGGCGCCTATGTTCGCTCGGAGGCGCACGTCCATCGTCCCGAGCGCCCCGAGGGCTCCGAATACGAGCGCCGCGCTCGCTATGTTGAGGACGAAGCCGGCGACAGAGACGGCGAAGAACCGCGCGCTCTCCTCCATATTTCGCGTCGTCGTATGCACTCCGAATACCCAGTGCTTATTTAGGAAATAGCTCTGGATGACCGCGACGGTGAACGAGGCGGCCTTGGCGAGAACATACGTCCAACCCTGAACGCTCTCCGCTGATCCGGCCACGGAGAGGAGGATATTAAGGACGAGAAAATCGGTCGCGGTGTTAAGGGCGCCCGTGATGCCGAATCGCACGTACTCGAGGAGCAGGGCGAAACGGGCCGGTGTATCTCTACGGTCTTTGGCGAAGGCGCGGTTCATGCGGTCGTTTGGTTTGATTCGAGAGAAGGGAAGGTCCTCGATCGCTCGGTTTTTTCTGTGTTTCTCTCGGCGATAGTACGGGGTCGTTTTTGTTTATGTTTCGAAAAAGGCATATAAGCGCGCCATCGATCTGCTTTTCGTGACTACGATACATATAAAGTCTCTTGTATAGCACCCATTTCGCTCGAGGGCGCGTACTACACGGTGGAAGCTCTTTCTACAACACAATCTCAAAAGATCAAAAATAGTGCTGCAAGGGAATTTACGCTCTTCGCTGGCGCGACCTCTTCGCGCCGCGACGCCGATATTTCGATACCGACGCGAGCGTCGCTGACAGGCCCCCGTATGGGGGCCTTTGGCGTTTATGGCGGCGTGCATGGTTGGCCGAAGGTGAATCTGGGCGAACCTTTGCCGCGTGGCGGGGCGTATTACTTTTGAATAGAGGTTTTATAAAGGATAAATAAAAACAATGCTCGTCACCATCGCAACGCTGCTCCTCATACTCTGGATATTGGGGCTTATCACGTCCTACACGCTCGGCGGTTTCATCCATATCCTTCTCGTCGTCGCCATCATCCTGTTCCTCATCAGGATCATTCAGGGCAAGAATCCTGTCGCCTAAAGAGTATAAAAAAGCCGTCGCAGATATCTGCGGCGGCGAGGGTCCGGCTCATGCCGAGAGGCTGTCGATGCTCCACGACCGGGCCGCGAGCGCCCGATTGCGAAAGGACGTGTCGTGGGTGACGTCCCGTATCACCTTGATGAAGGGCGGCATGACCGTCGACTCGTTTCGGTCGGTCTTCTCGCGCTCGAGCTTGTACAAGCCGGCATGCCTGCCGAGGTACATGTCGGCCTCGAAGTACTGGTCGTGCCAGATGAAGTAGTACCGGTCCTTCTCGATTGGCGTTGAGTCCCGGTCGATCCGCGAGCGCAGACGATTGAACTCCCCGAGGGTGATCATCCGTTCAGGCTCGAAGTCCCGGCCGTCGCCCGTCGGCGTCTTGACCGTGTGGTAATAGGTCGAGCTGCCGAGCCAGCGGCGTTCGCGGATGCGCTCTTCCGCTCCGGTCGAGGGCGCCGCGAGGTAGGCTTGCCATATCCTTACTTTCTCGTGCCGGATGAGGGAGTGGTCGAGGTCGAAAGGCTCGACCCAGTAGCGCTCCTCGTCCTCGATCGGCTGGGGGAATCCGAGGATCCGGAAGACCTCCGCGACCGTGCGGCGCATCTTCTCTTCGAAGGATATACGCCGCCCATCGCGGTCCCTGTTCGGGACGATGGCGAGATGGGAATGGCCGAGCCAGGCTTCCTGTGTTCGCCGATCAACGGCCCGGGCTTCCTCGGGCGATTCCTTGCGCTGGGCATTATTCGTCAGTGTGTAGGAGTCCTCGGCACCATCCGCGGCAGTGACGAGGTGGATCACTCCGGCATACCTCGCTCGGGCGGCTTCGACGCTCATGCCGATGCTTCCGAGGAGCAAGTCGTTGAGCATCTTGAGCCGGTCCGTGCCGGGCAGATAGGCTGCTTGGCCAACGAGGCCGCGGTCGGTGATGAGCACGGCCGGTCTGCCGTGCTTACGGCCAAGCTCGCGGGCGCCCGTCATGAACGTCGTCTCGAGGTTGACCTGCAGGCGCGAGGCATGCTCTTGGAAATCGATGATATCCATCGTCCACGGAGCGATGCCACCCGCCATGAGCATTGTCGCCGCCTCGGGGACGGTGACGGGGATTATGCCGACGCCCTGGAGCGCCTGAACGATTTTTGCCATGCCGGTAGTCTTGCCGGAGCAGGGACCTCCGTCGATGGCGATGCGCTTGATCTCTTCTTCTGGCTTTGAGTCAGATGTTGTTGTGGCGATCATGGTTCTGACCCGTTTCTAACACAAAAACCAGCAATTCGTCAAATGCCGATAGATTTGAAAAAGTCGGCGAGAGGCACGCGGGCGCCGGCGGCGTTCTTGTGGCCGCCTCCGCCGAGCTTCTTGGCGATATCGAGGGCCGACGGCTCCTGGCCGTCTTTGCCTCTGAAACTCATTCGCGCCTCGTGGGCTTCGATGGTGAAGAGCCCGACCGTCTTGCCGCCTCTCTCAGATAGGATATTTCCGATCGCCGAACGGTACATCGCCGGGACATTATATACGGGCACGGTGGCGTCGCCGATCTTCATATCGAGAGGTTCGATCTCTTCTACGAGCTTGTGTATCTCCGCGCGGTTGTAGCGGGTGATGACCGCGCCTTCTTTTTTGATCGGTTCGATCGAGCTGTCGAGAAGAGGCAAGAGCTCTTGCGGTCTGTCGTTATACATCCAGAGGATCGCTCCGGCATTTTCGGTATCAGGCGAGTAGCGCCATTTCCAGAGGTCTTGATCCTCGACGAGCTTGACGAGCTCAGGCATCGGCATGTCAGGGAAGAAATACTGCCAGGCGAGGGAAGCACCCGACTTGTCGTTATCGAATATGAAAGTAAAATCCTTGTTCTCGGCGGCGAGCTTTTTATATTCGTCGCGTATGCCCTCGTGGTGATCGAGAGAGACGACGTTGTGGCCGGCGGCGAGGAATTCTGTGGCGCCGAAGACGCCGTCGACGGTGAATATCTGGGACTCGCCGGGCGCGCCGGCGAGAGCGACGATGGGCGTCATCTCCTCCGGTGCGTAGCCATGACCTATGGGGAAAAGCATCGCTTCGGGATATTTGCGCAGGACGATGGCGGCTGCGGTCGTGCCGTCAGTGCAGTCTTTGTGGTATATGGCGATAGTCTTCATATGCCAAGTATATCAGAGCCATGAGACAACAGCGGAATCCGGCGCGTAATAGTTAACGGTTGGTCGCCGAATCATATGGAACAAGACAATACACGAGTCTCGATCCTGGTTGCCAGTACTATCATCGTCGTCATCCTTTTGTGCCTGGCTTTTGCTTTTAATATAGGAGGCATTCTCTCGGTCCGGCCGACGGCTTTTTCGAATAGCGACACGCTTCAGGCCCTCTGGTACCAGTACAAGAGCAATTATCTCGAGCAAGGCACGCTCCGCGCCCTCGACAAGCAGCGCCAGAACATAACGACGTCTGAAGGCCAGAGCTATACGATGCTCCGGGCCGTCTGGATGGATGACAAGTCGACGTTCGATTCCGCCTGGCAATGGACGAAAGACAACCTCGGCCGCAAAGAGGACCGCCTCTTGAGCTGGCTCTTCGGCGAGCGGCCTAACGGCACATACGGCGTGCTCGTCAATCAAGGCGGCTACAACACGGCATCCGATGCTGATGAGGACATAGCCCTGTCACTCATATTCGCCTGGAAGCGTTGGGGCGACCAGAAATATTTCGGCGACGCTATCGTCATGATCCGCGACATCTGGTCAAAAGAAGTCATCACGATCGGTGGTCAGCCGTATCTCGCCGCCGACGACCTCGAGAAGTCGGCGAACAAACAAACAGCTATCATCGATCCGTCGTATTTCGCGCCCTACGCTTACAAGATTTTCGCCAAGGTCGACCCGACTCATGATTGGCTCGGCCTTGCTTCGACGTCGTATCAGGTCATCGATGAGGCTATGCGACTATCTCTTGATAAAGGGAGCACGGCTTTCATCCCGCCAGATTGGCTGGCGATAAATAAGACCACAGGCGTCATATCGTCGCCCGACCAGGCTGGCGTCTCGAATACTGCCCTTACCACGGACTTTAGTTGGGATGCTATGCGCATACCGTGGAGGCTGGCTCTCGACTATCAATGGTTCGCTGATCCGCGCGCCAAGACGATCCTTGGCAAGATGGGATTCTTCGAGGACGAGTGGCGGACGAAGCATTCGATCGTCAGCGACTATTCGCATGATGGCAAGCGCCTCTCGCCCGCGGAATCGTCGGCGATATACGGCGGTGTGCTCGGCTACTTCATCGTCGCCGACCCGTCGGACGCCGGAGCGGTGTACCGCGACAAGCTCGAAGCTCTCTATGACCCGAATCAATCGCGCTGGATAGTGCCGCAGTCGTACTATGACGAAAATTGGGCTTGGTTCGGCATGGCTCTCTACACAGGTGCTCTCGATAATATTTACGAGGATGCTCCAAAAGGGCAAGATATCACGCCAACATCATGAGTATGACGCACACAGTCGCGGCTAGGGACCGCTCTTTGAAAAGGCGAATACGCGTGGGGTCGATCGGGCTCTCTGCTCGGATGTTCCTCGTTCTTCTCATGGCCGCAGCGACGGCGCTCGCTGTCTTCATCTGGACGCGCCAGAGCCTGACTCTCGACGAAGCCCAGAGCATATGGCAAACGTCCCGCGACTTGCCCGGTCTCTTCAACGTTATCGCCAAAGACGTCCATGTCCCGCTCTTCTTCATCGGTCTCCATTATTGGGAGATCGCTTTCGGCACGACCGAGCTCGCTTTACGGTCGTTCTCGCTCGTATTCTTCCTCGTTTCGATACCGGCGATATTCGTGCTCGCCAAAGAAGCGTATTCGGAGCGGGTCGCTTATTTCACGGCGTTCATAACCGCTATATCGCCGTTTCTCAATTGGTATGGCTCGGACGCTCGGATGTATTCGATGATGTTTTTGTTCACGATCTTGAGCCACCTCTTTTATATAAGGCTCTGGCGCCGGCCGTCGGCGACCACATGGTTCGGCTATACCGTCGTCACATTCCTCGGATTGTTCACTCATCTGTTCTTTCTCTTCGTCATCTTCACCCAGGCCGTATATTTTCTGGTCAAGCGCAAGATATTTCCGCCTGACGCCATGAGAAAGCTCGCTGTTATCGGCGTCTCGGCCGGCGCCGCCACGGGCGCGTGGTTCGTCTACCGGCACATCGCCGGCGCCGGCCTGACGAATCCCGTCCTCGCTCAACCATCGTCCGTCGATTTTTTCAACGTATTCTCGAATTTCTTCATAGGTTTTCAGACGGATCCAGTCAACACGTTCTATCTTTCCTTATGGCCCCTTGTCGTCTTTGTCGGCTTCACGTTTTTGGCGCGCCGTAGGCCGCATCAGCCGGAGACGTCATACTTTATGGCGGCCTCATTCATCCCTATCCTTCTCGCATTCGTAGTAAGCATGACGGTCGAGCCGATATTCCTGTCCCGGTATCTCATCATATCCTTGCCGTCGATCTATATCCTCGCCGTTTATTTTCTGTCGTCGTATAGGCCGGCCATCTCTGATCTTTTGTTGAGCATCCTTTCCATCTCTATGCTCTCGATGCTCGTCGTTCAGGCGATCGAGCCGCTCTCGCCGGTCAAAGAAGATTTTCGCGACGCCGCCGGCTTCGTCTCGGCGAGCGCGACCCCGTCCGACCTCTTCGTCGTCTCTGCTCCATTCATCACATATCCTGTCGAGTACTACTATCATGGCGCAGCTCGGCTCTCGACGTTCCCGGAATGGGACAGGTACCTGCCGAATGCCCAGATCCAGCCGTTCTCTCTCAACGATCTAGCCCAGACGACCCAGAGCTGGCAGCAAGTCTATGAGCGGGTCTTTTTTCTCCTCGGCTACGACCAGGGCTACAACGAAAAGATCCGCCTTTTCATGGACGAGCATTATCAGCGGGTCTTTACCCAGACATTCTCGCCCGGCTTGACCTTGTACGTGTATAAGCTCCGTTATCCATAGTTCATCGAAATCATATGCCCTCGAAAACAGAATTCTTGATAGGTTCGCCAAGGAGGCTTCTACTCTTCTGCAGTCTTGTGATGGGGTTCGTCTATCTCATCATCCTCACTTTCTATTTTCCGCACGGCACAGAATGGCTGTTCTGGCTCCTCATTGCCGGCGAGATATTCCATACATGGCAAGCGGCGATATATATCCACACTGTCTGGCGGCTCGACTATAGAGCCACGTTCGACGCCTCGCTCGCGCCGTGGGTCGATGTCTTCATCACCGTAGCGGGCGAGCCAGTCGATATCGTCGAAGCGACCGCCGTCGCTGCTCGCGATATGGAGTATCCGAATCACCGAGTCTATATCCTGAACGACGGCCTTGTCGCCAAGAGGGACAATTGGCGGGACGTGGTCGACCTGGCCCGACGTCTCGGCATCGGCTGCATCACTCGGACTGTCCCCGGCGGAGCCAAGGCCGGAAATATCAACAATGCCCTTGCCGAAACTGCTCGACAAGGCTTTGCCTCGCCGTACATCGTCGTTTTCGACGCCGACCATATTCCGCACACCGACTTTCTCAAGAAGACCGTCGGCTATTTCGTCGATCCGAAAATGGGCTTCGTCCAGACGCCCCAGTATTATAAGAATTCGAACAACAACGCTGTGACTATCAGTTCATGGGAACAGCAGGAGCTTTTCTTTGGGCCGATATGCCGCGGCAGGAACAGGTTTAGCTGCGCGACGATGTGTGGCACGAATATGGTCATATCGCGCCGCGCTCTCGGGGAAGTCGGCGGCATGTGCACCGAATCGATCGCCGAGGATTTTGCCACGGGCATGTTCATGCATGAGAAAGGCTGGAAGTCTCTCTATGTCCCCGAAGTGCTCGCCGAAGGCCTCGCGCCCGAGGATTTTCTCTCATATACCAAGCAGCAGTTCCGCTGGGCCCGAGGCGGTCTCGACGTGCTCTTCCGCTACGGCCTTCTGTTCCGCCGCGGCCTTTCTTTCAAGCAGAAGCTCCAATACATATCGGCGGTGAGTTATTTCTTTTCCGGCGCTGTCGTCGTCCTCGACATATGTCTGCCGCTCATATTCTTTTACTTCGGCCTTGTGCCGGTGAGGATAAACACGATGCTCCTGGCTCTCGTCTTTATCCCGTACATGTTCCTCACTATCGCCGTCCTCACCGAGACCTCGAATGAACGCTTCTCGTTTAGAGCCCTGTCATTCTCGATGAGCTCGTTCACGATCCATATCCAAGCGCTCTGGTCGGCGATGACCGGTCAGAAAGTCGGTTTCTCTGTCACGGAAAAGAAAGGCCTGCGCGGGAACTTTATCAAGCTCACCGCGCCGCACATCATATACATAGTCCTTGTCATCGTCGGCGTGGCTGTCGCCATATTTCGCGAAGGCGTCTCGGCGTCTGTCATCAACAATGCCGCCTGGTGTGTCTTTAACATAGGCATGTTCATCCCGTATATATTAGCCTCAGCGCCGGAGAGCGCCGTCAAGAGGTATATGAGCCGCGTCTACCTCATGATATTCCAGCCGGAAAAGGCGATCGCCGCCAAGCTTAAGGTCGCCGGGACGCCGGAGAGCGCCACGCACGGCTAGGAGGTCGGCGGTCCCTGCCTCTCTTGGATCATCGCATTGCGCAAGGTCAGAGCGAACGTCGCGCCGTTCATGAGGAAAAGCACGACGGGCACCATGGCGATTTCGATCGTCCAGGCCGATACCGCTACGAGATTGAGTATCGAGCCGAGGAAGAAGAGCGTCCAGCCTTCGAGTTCGGCCGGAGCGCGCCGGGCCGGATCGCTCGCTAGTCGGGCGATGCCGGGCAGGTATCCCATAAAACCTATCGCCAGGTTGAGCACCAGGGCGAGGATAGGATCATCGAAGAACACCCAGCGTATGGATGATATGAGTGCGATGATGAGCGCCAATTTTTCGAGCGTGCCCCAACCCTCACGGCCATGAGTGAATGCGAGGATGGTTATGAAAGCAGAGCCGACGACATAGGCGAGAGGCACCCATATCGTCGTTCGGGCGCCGATCTGCCAGTAGCTCAAAAGGATGAGCGTGCTCGAGAGCGTCCATATGACCCACGAGGCGCGCTCGGGCGCGACAGTCGAGCCTTTCGGCGCTCGGAGCACTTGGAGAGCATAAGGCACATAGCCGACGAGAGAGCATACGCCGCCTATGAGTCCTATGTATGAAAGAAATGACATGCTATATGACGTCGATCATGACGCTGAATCTTTGGATGAATTGCGGGCACATCTCTCCAGCAGCGCAGATCGGCCGGCCTTCGGCGGAGAGGGTCGTGGTGCCGACTGATTCGGCGGTGTAGAGGCCCTGCGCGCCACGAACGACCATGACGTTTGGCACGCGGCTTATGATGCTCGGGTCTCCAACGGTCGCTGCCCATTGGAGAGCGTCGCCGAGCTTGAGAAGGATGCGGTCATTCCGATGTACTGTCACTGTCGAGCCATTATCGCTCGGCGATACAGTAACGGTCGTATTCTGGGACACGGAGCCTGCGGGAGCAGTCGCTCCCGAAGACGAAGCGTATATATGCCAACTCGCCGCCGCGGCGAGTACGATTATGATGGCTATGATTATGGCGTTTTTCGTTCGCACCTATGTATTATACCCCTGATGATGGAAGTTTGTTCCTACGGCGGTCCCTATGATCGCGCCGAGTATCGCCCCAGCCACGAATTCTGAGAACCAATGGATGCTCATGGATACTCCGAGGCCGACGTATACGGCCCAGAGGGCGGCGAGCCATCGGATGGTCCGGCTCGTCGCGTCTTTGCCCGGATACATCGCGAAAAGGGCCGCGCTCATGGCGAATGCCACAGTCGTGTGCGATGAAGGCCAACCCCAGAACACTCCGCCCCGCAAAAAACCGAACCGAAAATTCGCGCTCACATTATTGATGATGTCGTGAGGCGGCGGCATCCTGCCGGTGAAGATTTTGTAAAAAGTCGAGACGAGGAAGCCGAGGAGCGCCGCTTGGCCGACGGCCCAGCCGGTATTCACGAGCCGGACGCTTTTGCGCGCATAGCCGAGAGCGAGGAGAAAGAGCGGAACGATCACGGGTAAGAGGGCGCCAAGGGCGATCGCTGGCAGGAGAATGGAGAAAGGCACGGGTCGGGTCGCCTTGAAATACGTCCAATCGAAACCTGTAGCTACGATGATGTAGGTCAAGACGATGGCCAAGAATTGCCAGAAAAGGTTCTTACCTTTGTATATGGCTGCGACAGCCCGCGGCAGGCCATAGAAAAGATGCTTTGAAGAAGCTTTCACTTTCATATCAAGCAGAGAGCCGAAAGGCGACCCAGATCCCGCCTAGGGCGCCGAGAGCTCCGAGGATAAGAGAGGAGAACGATAATACGCTCGCTCCCCACAGGGATGGAATGAAGCTGCCGACGGAAGATCCGACGAAGAGACCAATCATGATCAGGGCTTTTCGATCCATATGTTGAAGTATAGCGTAATCAGGCCGCTGACAGATAGAGCAAAAACCACCGCGCGGGAGCGGGCGGTTTTTGCGACTTGTGCTGCAAGCCTATAGAAGAGGGAAGCGAAGCCTTACCAGCCGGCGGATTTGGCGAGGCCGAGGGCGTATGATGGCCACCATGTGCCGGCGCTCGGGCCGCCGTTACATGTGCCATCAGATTCGCCCGGCCGCTTGATCCAGAGCAGGGCGTCTACGAGCGGATTGCCCGTCGAGAGCGTCGGATTCGCGCCGAGCGCTCGGCCCGAAGCATTGCACCATTCGCCGTCCGAGCCATTGCCGTTACGCGATGTGTCGATGACGAAGTGCGCGCCGCTCGCGCCGAGAGAAGCGAGAGCATGGGAGACGGCGGCGCCGTATGTCTCGTTATCACCCGTCGAGCCGTAGTTCGAGACGTTAAGCGAGAAGCCGGCGGCATCAGCGACATCGGCCTCTAGGAGGCGGTTCGCTATAGTGTTTGCGTCGACCCAGCCAGCGTGGCCGGCATCGAGGTAGACTCTGGCGTTCGGATTGTTCGCCTTGAATATCCTGACAGCTTGCGAGAGCATCGAGAGCCTGTCTGTCTGGTTTGACTGGGACAGACAATCTATGCCCGCGAGAGCGTCCGGTTCAAGGATGACGAACGCTTTGCCCGAGCCGATGCCAGCGGATACTTGCTTGATCCAAGCGATGTAGCTCGTCGCATCCTCGGCGCCGCCGGCGGAATACGATCCGCAGTCGCGGCCGGGGATGTTATAAGCGACGAACGTCGGGATGGCATTCTCCGCCTGTGCCGCACTCATGTCGTTCGTGACATCAGACTGGACGTTCGAATTCCAGCCACCGAGCCAGATGGCAACGGGTTCTGCTCCGAGCTTGGCCATGATGGCCGAATCTGTCGGGTCCGAAGCCGCCCACGTCTCTGCTTGGGCGGTCGCTGGGTTGCTCGGATCGACGTAGAGCTTCGTCGCGGCCAATGGGCCGGTGCTCAATGTGCCGGAGATCGTGGATGTCGACTTTGTCGTCACGGGCGCTACCGGCGCAGGGTCGGATGCAGGGGTGGGCGCAGGCGTGGCGACCTGCGGAGCGCTCGCCTGTGGAGCGCTCGTCTGCGAAGCGTTCGCGTAGATCGGCACGTTCGTCGTGGCGATGACGTTGCCGCTATCGTCTTTGGCGGTAAAAGTCAGAGCATACTGACCGTTGCTCTTCCATGTCCAACCGCTGAAGTCGATCGAGCTCTCTTTGTGGGGAGCATCGGTGTAGTTGTCAGACATCTCGACTGGATTGCCGTTATCGACGCTCCAGTACATGTGGTAGTTCGACAGGGGCACGCCGTTTATGGCGGCTTTGACAGGCTGGGTGCCTATCATGTTTGTACCTGATGTCGGCCACCAGACGTGTATGCTCGCGGCAGACGCTGAAACATTAACCACAGGCGCCGCCGTACTATGCTCGATCGACACGGAAGTCTGGGCGATGACATTTCCGGACTTGTCCTTGGCCACGAAGTTTATCGTGTACGAGCCGTTCGAGCTCCAGTTCCAATTGGACAGATTGACTATCGCTTCTTTGTGGGGATAGTCGGTTTGGCTGTCGTACATGGGTACGAGCTGGCCGTTGTCGACTTGCCAATACATGTCATAGTTCGACAGAGGCATGCCGTCGATGAGGGCCTTGAACGGTTGCGTGCCGGTCATGGACGCGCCGTTCGTCGGCCACCATATATCGACCGAGTTCGTGGCCGCATACGCCGGTTGAACATTTGAAATCCCGACAACGGACGTCGGGAGACCAATGAAGACGTATGAAGCGGTAGTGACGAGAGTGACGGTCGCTAGTAATACTTTCCTCAAAAGTTTTTTCATGTGCTTTGCGTTGGGAAGCATTTAGCTCTACTAACGGCAGTTCAGCGTCGGACCGTCATTCGGAGGCGGCGAGAGTATACAGGAACAGGAAATTAAATCAAGCTTTTCTGTGCGGTGGCCTTATTGGGCCGTCTTTTTGTTATAGGGGTTGACGGGGCCGCGGGCCGGCGGGGCCGGCCCACGGCCTCCTTCTCTTTTGCAAGATATGCACCAGTATGAGAACATGTCCCGTATAACTACACGCATGCATACATACAACAAGAACCGATTCATCATAAGCGCAGTCGCTTTCATCGCCCTTGCTGGCGGCATCCTTACGCTCGCTTTGCGCTCCAGCAAAGGTAGTTCTGCCGCCCTCGCGGCAGGTTCCGTGACGAATAGCGACGCGACGAGCACCACTAATACAGCGAGCATCGCCGACACGACCCAGGTCGCTCCGGCTGACAAATACAAAAACGGCACATATTCCGCCGTCGGCCATTACGACTCTCCAGGGGGTTACGATGGTCTGAATGTCACCCTTACTATCAAGAACGACACGGTAACAGCCGCGAACGTCACCTCGGCCGCGAACGATCCTATGTCCGAACGCTATCAGCAGAGGTTCATCAGCGGCTATCAGGCATACGTCATAGGTCAAAGCGTCGACAGCATCCAGCTCGACCGCGTCTCCGGCTCGTCGCTCACGCCTATCGGCTTTAACGACGCTCTCTCCCAGATCAAGGCCCAAGCGGCACAGGCGTAACGCCGCGACGGTCCCATCACATGGCCGCTCATTTCGAATTCGAAGCTATAGGGACAACATGGAAGATCGATGTTCCAGGGCCGATGTCGGTCGACCAGGAACGCGATCTGCTTGTGGCGATACGGGATCGCATCGCCGTCTTCGACAAAGCCTATTCGCGATTCAGGTCTGACTCTCTCGTCTCGGAGATAGCCCGCCGGGCCGGCGAGTATGTGATGCCGGACGACGCTTTGCCGATGATGTCTCTCTATCAAGAGCTTTATCATGTCACCGGCGGTCTGATGACGCCTCTCGTCGGCCAAGTTCTCGCCGACGCTGGCTATGACGCGACATACACTCTTAAGCCGAAGCCGGCGATAGCCAAAGCGCCGGCATGGGAAGAGATCATGTCATACGACCATCCGATCCTCACTATCAAGCAGCCGGTGCTCCTTGATTTTGGCGCTGTGGGCAAAGGCTATCTCATCGATATCATCTCGCGGATCATCCGCGAGCACGGCTTTCAGAGCTACACGGTCGACGCCGGTGGAGATATCGCTCATCGGAATGCGATAGGCAAGACGCTCCGAGTCGGCCTCGAGGATCCGGCCGATCCGAAAAAAATCGTCGGCGTCGCCGACATAGGGGACAGGAGCATATGCGGATCGGCTGGCAATCGCCGCGTTTGGGATCGCTTCCACCACATCATCGATCCAAAAAAAGTCGAGTCGCCGCGTCACATCCTCGGCCTCTGGACGGTGGCGGACACGACGATAGTAGCCGACGCCCTCTCGACGGCCCTCTTTTTCGTCTCGCCGGAAGCGCTCGTCGAAAAACTCGATGGCCGCCATCCGTTTGAATGCGCCATCCTCTATGCCGACAGGACGGCGTACACATCGAAAAACTTTCCGGGCGGTTTATACGTGATAAAATAAAGCTATGAGAAATCTAAGACTTTTTGCGCCAGTTGTCCTCCGCATAGGCATCGCTCTCGTCTTTCTCTGGTTCGGCTATGACCAGTTCCGCGATCCGAGCGCCTGGACGGCCTATGTGCCGCAATTCGCTGTGACCATATCGATGCTTAGCGCTACGACCCTTGTCCATATAAACGCTGCGTTCGAGCTCATATTCGGCGCTGCCCTCATGCTCGGCTTTTTTACCCGGTTCGTCGCTTTTTTCCTCACTCTTCACATGTTCGACATCATGTTTATCGTAGGATGGGATGCTGTCGGCGTCCGCGATTTCGGTCTGTCGATCGCGACCACGGCCATCTGGCTCTTCGGTCCCGATTGGTTCTCTCTCGATAGGTTCTTCAAAGAAAAAGCGCCGTCTCTGTAATCGGCGCTTTGTCCTGTCTTTTGTCCGATGGGCCTACTATCCAGGTAAACCTCGGCAAAATTGGATTCTTCTGATGAGGGTGTGAATGTTTTCCGGCGATATCCTGTCGGTGACGACAGTTCGCGGATAATTGTTCTCGATGTCGAGGCGCGCTCCGTCTTCGCTACCCGGCCGGACGAAATCTTCGATGAAATCCATACCGCCGCGCGGCCTGATGAAGCGCCAATACGGATCAGGATCTTCCGACTCGATGACGACCTCTTGCTTGAGGAAGATGTTGCAGTAGAGAGTCAGATCTCGGAACGACGGGAACCATGTCGGCGGATTGACCAGTTGGTCTCTGATGATCAGCGTCATATTCGCTCCTGGCTTTTATTGTAGCACGCGTACAGGCGAGAAGGGCCTAGTGCGGTACGTATATGCTCGTCGATTTCTGCGATATGACGTTGCCAGAGAGGTCCTTCGCTATGAAGGTGACGGTATAAGGGCCGGCGCCTTTCCACGTCCAATTCGATACGTCGACTTCGGACTCCTTGTGCGGCCAGTCAGTGCTGTTGTCGGACATCTGGTTCAATCCATCGCCATCGACTTGCCAATACATGGTGTAATCGCTCACGTCGTCATTCTCGACCATCGCCTTGAAAGGCTGGACGCCGCTCACGTTCGCGCCATCTGTCGGCCACCAGATATCTGTCGTGAGCGATCCTTGGCCACCGGTGACGGAGCCGGATATGGTGCCCGACGATCCGGATGAGCTGCCAGAGCTGCTTGCGCTCGCTGAAGCGAACGTGTGGATATTATCATTCCAATAATAGTCGGTGCTCCAATCGCTGCTGAACACCCCCGCTTTCAATGTGTATGTGTCGTCTACAGATGGCGTGAAGTCGACGGTGTACTGGCCCGGCTGGCTCTGAGATATGTTCTCCCCAGAGAAGAATTTCTGAAAGACTCTCGAATGCGAGGAGTTGTACACTTCGATGTCGGTGATCACATTGGTCGCTCGGCCTGTAGTCGTCACGGTCACGGAGAGGGGAGTGCTCTGGCCTGTTTGCACATTCGTCGGAGCCGGGCCCGAGGCGCTGAGTGTGCCTGTCACGCTCGAGGGATCGCTCACTCCGCTGTTTGATCCCGAACCAGAGCTAGAGCCAGAAGAGTTGTCGGCGATCTGGCTGAACCACTGGCTCATGACATCCTGGGCCGGCTTGTGTTGCGGCGAGTAATCAGTGTTGCCTGGCCAGCCGTAATTCGAGTCGCTCGACCAATCCCAAAGCGTTACGCCGTCGAAATACGATCGGCCGCTCCAGTACTGGAGAAGGGCTTGATAATCATTGGCCTGCTCTTGTCCGTTATAGCTGCCGCCGATCGAAGGGTCCCACGGATAGTTGTGCGCGCCGTCGATGCTCCTATAGCCGACCTCGGTGAAGACGACAGGTTTGTTATATTTCTGGCTGATCGTTTGTATTTGGCTCTGATCGATCTGGCTCCACGAGCTTTCGAGAGACTGAACGGAGTCGTTCGAATCGGCGTTGAGCGACCAATAGGCCGACAGGCCGATGTAGTCGAGGTTCGGCCAGAATCCTATCTGCTCGAACTCGTCCACGGAGTTGTCATACTGGCCGAAGTTCGCGCTATAGGTGAGCAAGCCGGAGTAGTGGCTTCGCAGGGAGTTGATCATCGTCACCCAGCGCTCGGTATTGTCGCTATTGTAGTACGTCGACGCCATGCCGATGAGCTCGGTGCCGATGACGATCTCGTCGGCGCCGTGGGCTTGGCCGATATCGCCGAGGTGGTCGAGCATGGCGCTGTACTTTGAGTACCACGTGTCTCGGTCTGTCGCTTGGATGTCCGCGCGCCAACCGGAGTTCGCCGGATCGAGGTGCGGCTTGATGATCACTTTTAGTCCAAGGCCATGGATGTAATCGATGGCACTCGCCAGGTCGCTATCGGACGGCGTGTTCGACGTCGGGCCGATATCGGACGAATAATAATCGGTCTGCTGGTAGGGGATGATGAGGGCGATGGCGTTCGCGCCGCTCGCTTTCGCATCCTGCACGGACTGGCGGAAGCCATCGCTTGTAAAGTCGCCCTGGTAGCGCGGCCCTATGCTCACGGCCTTTTGCCACCAAGAATCGGCGTGAGCCCGCGGCGCCGCGTTCATCACCGGCGCGTACGACGTGGCGGCGACCATCGCCACAGCCACGAACGCCGTCGCCGAGCGCACTGCCGCTACTCGTGCCGCGCAGGTTATTCTTTTATTCAAGAGCATGTTTTTAAAAAGTTAATTGAGCCAAATTAGATATTGGGCCGAAATACGGAGAGGCGGATGTTTCGGTACACTAGGCATACGCTCAGCATCGGTGCATTGTTTCTAATTTGTGGCCCCGTAAAGCGGTTTTATAGGAAAAACGGGCGGATATGGTACACTCGTATGCATGATCACCATGCTTCAAGCTCTCATCCTCGGCGCTCTCCAAGGCGTGACTGAGCTATTCCCGATATCGAGCCTCGGCCACAGCGCTATATTGCCCGCTGTTCTCGGATGGAACATAGACCAAGCGAGCGATTTTTTTCTTGTGTTTCTCGTGGCGACGCATCTGGCCACTGCTCTCGTCCTTTTGGGATTTTTTTGGCGCGATTGGGTGCTCATCGTCAAGGGCATATTCCACTCGCTCGTCGCTCGGCGGATCGATGAGTCCGATGTCTATGCCAAAATGGGCTGGCTCATCGTCGTGGCGACGGTGCCCGTCGGCATCCTTGGCCTGGCCCTTGAGAATACTTTCAAGTCCCTCGCCGGCGACCCGCGGCTCGTCGCTGGGTTTTTGGCTCTGAACGGCTTCGCTCTCTTCGGAGCCGAGCGTTTGCGCAGGCGTAGGGAAGCAAATGCCGCCGCGGCAGAAGCCGCGGCAGCACCCGTCGCCGATCCTATCGACTCGGCCGTCTCGCGCGTCTCATGGTCTGGCGCAATAAAAGTCGGTTTTGCCCAGAGCCTCGCTCTCATCCCTGGTTTCTCGCGCACAGGTGCCGCTCTCGGCGGGAGCCTTCTCATCGGGCTTGATCACGAAAGCTCGGCCCGATTCGCATTCCTCCTCGCGACGCCGGTCATTCTTGCAGCAGCCGCCCTCAAACTTCCCGATGTCTTTCTTGTCCACTCCGTCGGGGCAGGCATAAGCTCGGTCGTCATCGGGGCGCTTACATCAGCCGTAGCCGCATATCTTTCTATCCGATTCCTCACTCGATATTTCAAGACCCGAACGCTTATGCCGTTCGCTGTCTACTGCATCCTTGCAGGTATCATTGCGTTTTTGATCATATTAAAGTAGAGGGCCGGAAGCATTCCTCTATATCATCGGAGCGGCGGGAGGCTGGACGTCGCTTTTCGGGCCAGACTTGAACCATGCGAGCGCAGCGAGACCAAGGGCGAGGATGATCGAAGCGATGCCGTGCTTGAGATGGACGTGGGCGGAACCGGCTTGATATCCCGGCATGAACGAGAGCAAGTTGCCGGCAGGCGTCACCCAATAGTAGATAGCGAGAGTGGCGAAGAGCACCGCAAGGATCACAGACCAGACGACGATCGTTTTGTTTTTCATTTCCGTTTTTTATCTTATAGAGCCATTCTAGCAATTTCTGGCGCTTCTGCTACTTGGCGAACTGGAAGCTATGGACGATGCTATCCATGACGCTCGCGACCTTCTGTTGGTCGAATGCCGATATGCCGCGACTAGGAGGAAAATTGGCAATATTCGACGAGTGGATAGTGTATTCGACGGCATAGCACTCGCCGTTATGAACGGTACGATAGCTCGTAGTCTTATAGAAATTACCAGCGCCTGCGTCGCCGAAGCCGAGCTCCGCGAAAGAGACGCCATCTATAGTCGTTTGGCCGAACGTCGTCGTCGGATCGCCGTTTCCGGAGGTAAGGCAGGTCGCCACCGCGCTCGGATCGCTCGAAGCGCCGACGGTGAATCGCGAATCGACGAAGTTCGTCTGTGGCTCGAATGAACCCGGCATGACCACCTCGGCGAGGAGCATGCCCGAGCTCGTCGCGCCTTGACGCCAATCGACGCTGTAACTACCGTCGCCGCCAGAGAGGGGTAGGCCGGATGGATAGGCAAAACTGTACGACTGGGCGAAATCAGTGAACCTCGTCGTCGTCGCGCTCGCTGCCGCGATCGCTCCGGCGACGCAATTCATGTACGTCGGTCGACCGTTCTCGGTAAGGAGCGCTGAGTCTCCCTTCGTCCACAAGACGATATCCGTCTTGGCGCCATTACTGCCCGTGCTCGTTGCCTCGTATCGAGCGCCGTCGGCCGACATGGTCTCGAGGAGAGTGAAAGACCTGCCATCAGAGAGTTGTGCAGTCGCGGCTTTGTCATCAAAAGCGGCATCGATCTGTTTGGCGCCGCAGAAATAGGAGATGGTCCCTGTCGTGTCATTGTCCAATCCGGACCGCGACACAAAAGCGATGATAGCAAGTATGGCGATAGCGACGATGACGACTGATGCGATGGTTGTTTTCTTCATAAGGCGATTATAGCACCGATAAAAGATGGCGGGCACGATAGCGACGCGGGGACCGTACGAAAAACGCCCATCTTTCGACGGGCGCTTTTATGCAGAGGGCGTTTGAATTTAGAATCCGAAGAGATGCCTGAAGAAACCGCCTATGGCTCCAAAGAATCCTAGGCCGCCCTTATGCTCGGGCGCGCCATTTGGAGTGCTCGTGCCGTTCTCGGCATTAGCAGGTTGAGCGGCATGATCGATCACTGACGAAGCGGTCACATTCGTTCCGGAGATCGCGCCTTGGACCACGACGAAGTCTCCCGTAGAGATGGATGAGACGGAGCTCGAGGAATTGCCTTTCACGATGGTAGCGCTCGAAGCATCGACAGAGTAGCTGGTGTTGCTGCCAGTGGTGATCGTTATGACGTTGCCACTCACAGAAGAGACGGTTCCCGCAACCACCGGCTCGCCGTTGCCTTTGATGAGCGCGGCCGTGCCGGAGGCTTCGCCCATTTCGCCCTCGGGTCCCATAGGGCCGATGCCGCGGCCCTGATCGTCGCCCTGGCCGTCGCCATGCATGATGCGGCCCGTTCCAAAGCCGTCATGGATGATGGTCGCCGTCACATTCGTGCCGGAGATAGAGCCTTCGACGGCGATGCGATCGCCTGTCGCTATGCCCGAGACGGTCGTCGTGGCATCGCCTTTAAATATAGTAGCGTTCGAAGCATCGACGGAATACGTAGTCGTCGCTGCATTCGGGCCGAAACCCATGCTCGCGACAGAGAGGGAGGTGCCATTAATAGCGGTGACCGTGCCGAAGACGCCCGGCGGACGATCGCTCACGCGCATCATCATGCCATTTTGGGCGCGGCCGGAGACTTGGCCTTCTCGTAATCCCGGACCCATCGGCGGCTGGGCCGTCTGGGCGAAGGCCGGCGCCGCGGCCGCGGCGCCGGCCAGAACAGCCACTACCGTCAAAACAGCGAGTAATCTCTTGCTTGTCATCTTATTTCAATCTCGATTATGTATTAAGACCGTCAGGTGATATACGACTATCGATATCAGCCTGGTGCGGCTTTTCCGCGCCGCTTTTCATTATGACACGTCGAAATGGAAAGCGGAAAAAGCTTAAAATATGAAAGGTACGATCATCTTCGTCCGCTGCTTGTATTCTGGGTAGATGTCGGGAAAGCGATTGGCCATGATCTTTTCTTCCGTCCGGGCGCTATATATGAAATATATGCCGCCCCATACAAGGACAAGGATCCAGATAAGGCCCGTGGCGATCGCTGTGCCCAAAAAAGCCAGGAGCATGCCGCTATATATAGGATGGCGGATCAGCTTGTACGGTCCCGACGTTACGAGCTCGGGCGATTCCTTGAGAGACATCGGCATGCCCCAATTCCTGCCGAGATGGACGCGCGCCCATATGGCGAGAGCGATGCCGGCTATGACAAGGACGTCGGCGATGGCGAGGGCGACAGGCGATGGCGTCACGCGGAGCAAAGGTTTCAGACTGCCGAACGGCGCGACGCCCTTGCTCACGAGCACGAGGAGGACAATCG
Source organism: Patescibacteria group bacterium (assembly GCA_028866595.1). GTDB lineage: Bacteria > Patescibacteriota > Minisyncoccia > Phycocordibacterales > UBA6065 > UBA6065. Next base: position 6,771 of record JAGWHV010000004.1, on the reverse strand, counting down.
TCGCAACGGCAGCGATGAGCCGGATCATGATGCCTTTTGGGTCCCGCCAACCGCCGCCGATGGTCTTTTTGGCGCCTATGGCCGAATATGCCCAATAGGCGATAAAGATTATCCACGCTCCGGTGACGATGAATCCTGTTTGCATATGTGCCTCTATTTTAGCAGATACGGACAATAAAAAACGCCGATCGATATGTCGGCGTCATGCCTTTACTCCGAGAAGAGCAAGCAATTCACATGCCTCGGCGACGCGAGCGTCGATGAGGCGCTGGGGGAACCTGTGCTTGGCCCAGCTTGTCTGGAATCGCAAACCCGCGATGAACTCCGGCTGGCCTTTAAGCAGATCAAGAGGGCTCTTGCCCCATTCGGCGGCGAGGCCGAAAATGGTCTGCTGGATCCAGGCAGGGTCGAGCCCCTGGGCCGAATCAGCGTCGCGGAGGATGAGCTCCGGCAAGGGGTATCCTCTCGCAAGCTTGGCGCGTGGCCACTCCGTCGCCTGAATGATATCGATGACCCGCGGCAGATATTCTCTGTCCGCGCTAAAGCAGTGCCTCTCAAAGCCGCGGATCGCTTGAGCGATGTTGATCCGATCAGGGCCGGCACGGCCGGTGTGATCGAAATCATGGAACAATGCGGCGATGAGGAGATTGCGCCTTTCCCGGGGATGAAGCTCGTGCATGCCGTAGAATTTGCACGCACCGTAGCAGAGTCTCGTCACATGGAGCATGTGACGGAAGTTGTGATACGGGAGCGAGAGATTCCGCGCGTACTCGAACACCGCTCGAAAGTAGTGGACGAGGTCGCCCTCGTAAATGTTTTCGCGATTGTAGATAACGTCCGGAATGGTGTCCCGGGCTGAAGAGCCGTTATGGTTCATTAGTGCCTCCGGCGCTATCCTACCGCAGACGAGCGCTTTTTACCAAGACAAAGGATGAAGCCGAGAGCGACAGCGACGGCGAGAGGGAACAGTGCCGTGGCGAAATTCACATATATCCACGTCGTGACGAATGCGCCGGTAAGGACGATGTAAAGGCCGATGGCCGAGGCGCGGACGAACGAGCGCATCCAGAGGCTGATGGCGCCGAGCACCTCGACTATGCCGACGACGTACATGAACCAGATCGGTAGATGGGCGATGGTAAAGCTCTGAACAGCCACGGGCACAGCCATGAGCTTCGAGACGCCAGAGAATACGAAGAGCGCGCTCACGAGAACGAGGAGGACGTAATACACAGCCTTTTGTGTTTTTGTCATGGATACAGTATAGCAAGAAAAAACACCCTAGCTATGCCAGGGTGGCGTTCATTTGGCGATCGAAAAGCAAGGATGCGCTCTCGCCGCGTCGAGGCCGTACTTTTCGAACTCGGGGCGGCGTTCGAGCTCTTCGCGCGTGTCCGCTTCGAGAAAGCTCCAGTTCTTTGCCGCTCCCTCGGGCGTCGTTGCGTATATGATCCGGTAGAAGATCTTGCAGTGGTACATTGCGCCGATCTCGAAATCGCTCGCATCGCCGCCGTATTCGAGAAAAGCAAGCCTGCCTTCGAACTCGATCGCTGGGCCCCATTTCGTGGCTATGAGCCGTGCCATTATCGTCGAGTCTTTCATCCTCTATCCAGTCTCTACGCCCGGCGGCCTTTGTCAACGTCCGCTATAATGAGACCATGACGACATGCGTGGCACTCATCCGCGGCATTGGCCCGACGAATCCGAACATGAAGAGCGACAAGCTCAAATCTGCTTTTGAATCTCTGGGTTTCAAGAACGTGGCGACGGTGATCGCGAGTGGCAATGTCGTGTTCGAATCAACGTCCTCGGACATGGAGACGCTCGAGACGAAGATAGAGAAAGGCCTTTCCAAGAAGCTCAGCTTCGAGCGCGCTGTCCTCGTGAGGAGCAGGGCGGAGATAGAACGCCTCGTCGCACGCGATCCATTCAAAGGCATCAAAGATGAAAAACCGAACTATCTCCTCATTACTTTTTTCAAAGACAGGAGGAGAGAGCTCGCCTCCGTGCTTGACATGACCGACGGACCGACGGAGGCGACGAGCCACATGGCGCGAGTCGAGAGAGAGCACGGCAAAACGCTCACGAGCCGGACGTGGAAAACGGTCAATCGCATCCTGAAGAAGATGAGCGAAGCGAGCAGGCAGGGTTGAACCTTCGCCGGCCCGCTCAATCGTCTTATAATCAAACTATGCAAAAAATCATACCCCACATTTGGTTCGACAGAGAAGCCGAAGAAGCGGCGAAATTTTATACGTCGATATTTCGTAGCGGCAAAATCGGCACGGTCACCCGCTACACCGATGTCGGCTACGACGTCCATCACATGCCGGCGGGCACGGCGATGACAGCCGAATTCGAAATCGAAGGCTTTTCATTCATAGCTCTGAACGGCGGCCCGCTCTTTAAAAGGAATCCGTCGATATCTTTTTTCGTGAATTTCGACCCGTCCCGCGATCCAGAGGCTCACGCGAGGCTCGACGAGCTCTGGGCGAAACTGTCGGAGGGCGGCAAAGCGCTCATGCCCTTGAGCGAATATCCTTTTAGCAAGCGCTACGGCTGGGTCGAGGACAAATTCGGCGTCTCGTGGCAGCTCATCCTCTCGAATCCAGGCGGCGAGGAGCGGCCAGTCATCATGCCGTCTCTCATGTTCACGGGAGACATGGGCGGCAAGGCCGAGGAAGCCGCGCGGCTCTATACGTCTGTATTCAAAGACGCCCGCATGGGCATGGTCGCTCATTATCCGAAAGGCTCGGAGCCTGACCCCGAGACGTCCGCGATGTTCCTTGATTTCATGATCGCCGGGCAGTGGTTCGCCGCGATGGATAGCGCCCGCCGGCACGATTTCGCTTTCAACGAGGGCATATCTCTCCTCGTCCTCTGCGACGACCAAAAAGAGATCGACTATTATTGGGACACGCTCAATCGGAACAAGGACGAAGGCCAGTGCGGCTGGCTCCATGACAGGTTCGGCGTCTCGTGGCAGATCACGCCGCGCGGCATGGGCGATATGCTCAATAGCTCGGACAGATCGAAATCAGACCGCGCCATGGCCGCCATGCTCGAGATGAAAAAAATCGACATCGCCGCTCTTCGGCGGGCGTTCGAGGGGAGGTAGCGAGGATCACATCGATTTTAGGCATGCTTCTCCACGATGAGATGCAGATGGAAATGCGCGGGAATCGACTTTTTTCGGATGGTCGCCTCGATCATATAATCGTAACGAGCATTCGCATACGTCGTTTTAATCTCTTCGAATTCAGCGAATTCTTCTATGGTAAGGTCGCCCTCGGCGGCATGACGGAGCGGCACGAGCATGTGATGATCGCGGGCGATGACGTCGTACGGGAAATCATTCGTCGTAATCTTCCAATATTTAAATGAAGCGATCGGCGGCTTGTCACAGATCACGCAGCGGCCATCTGCGGCATGCGCTTGTTTATATTCGCGGTATTTCGCATCCATTGTTTGAGAGCGCAGGGAAGCCATGGAGAGATTATAGCAGAGGTCTCGAGAGCTTTCTCTATGAGGACGATTCGCGGATTCCCTTGTGTTTTTCACATATCGAACTTCAGATAAAGAGGAGAGTGATCAGAGACCACATCGGGTAGAACGCGAAAATCCCTGACCTCGACGCCAGACGAGACAAAGATGAAGTCGGCGAATTTTTCTTCGCGGGTATAGAGGGAGCTTCTCGTGGATGCTATGTTGTATCTGGTGATGAGGTTTTTCATACCGGCTCGCTCGATCATGCGTATGCTCTCAGTGTCTGGCCGTAGATTGAAATCGCCGCAGAGCACTTGTTCGCCGCCCAAGCTCTTTGAAACAGCCAGGATTTTTTTCGACTGCTCGAGCCGGTCCGCAGTGTCGGACTTACTTTTACCAGCCCAATGCCCATGGATATTGAGTATAGAGATCTGCTCGCCATTCGAGCATCGAGCCTTCAGCCATTGGAGCTTTCGCGCGTGGTCGAGGCCTATCGAGCGGGAGTCAAGATTCTCGTGCGGGTCGTACACGGTGGCCTCTCCGCTATCTACGATTCTAATGCCGCGCTTCACGAACATTGCGAGACCGTAATAATCTCCGGTGATAGGGCAAAAATAGGCTACATGATCAGGGAGAAGGTCTGATAATGTTCCAAGAGTGTCTACATCATAGCCCGGATCGTCAGTAGCTTCTGACGTGTCTTTGTGAGCAGCTTTGGAAAAGACTTCTTGAAAACAGAAAATATCGATATCCTTTTTCGCTGCGATGAACAGGGCGAGCGGTTTTGAGACTCTGCCGCCCCACACATTGAGGGTGATCAACTTCATGATCTGAATTGTACTGTATCTCGTTCTTTTTGCGGCGAGTTAGCGGATAAGCATATAGACGATGATCAAGACGAATGCCGTTCCCCAATATGTCACCCAGAACCTCTGGTATAGCCTCTGCCAGTTCTCACGGACAACCGGGCCTGCCTTCGTCTTTTTCCAGTACAAGTGGGGATAGTAATAAGACAGCACGGATCTGCTTTTTGAAAACTTCTCCGCTTTTCCAAAGAGCTCGATGACATGAATCGAGAGATCCCAGAAAATCATCGCCGCGAGGATATACAGAATGATTTGCATTATAGATCGTTCAAGGATATGAGTTCCATCGGATCAGCGAATAGAGAGGCATTCTCGCGGATGTCGTCTGCCGGACCGTATCCGTCGAGGTCTGCCCATGATCGCTCTTTCTCCAGCCTGTCGTAGTGATCTTTTGAGATCGTCTGCAGGTGGAGATGAGGGAACCAGTTGCCGTTATGCGGCGGCGTGCCGACTCTGGCGAATATCTGGCCTCGTTTCAGAGCGTCGCCGACCTCGCAACGGATGTCTCTGTCGAGGTGCGCATGGATGAGGTATATGGGCTTCGTCGCATGCTTCAAGATGACTCGCGGGCCCCAGCCGCCTTGCTCGGGGTAGTCGTCGTCCACTTTTGCCACTGTAGCGTCAAAGCTCGCGGCGATTTCGGTACCAGGCGGCACGTTTATGTCGATGCCGAGATGGATGAAGGAGTTCTCTCGCTCTAGGTAGCTGCCTTTCCAAAGCGTGCTACGGTCTTCCATCCAACCGCCGAAGGAGAAATCGAGACAGTACTTTTCATGGACGCTGTCGATCATGCTCTGACAGATCGAAGGATCGAGCAGGGGGTTCGAGGCGCTCCTCGATTCATTATGTTTCAGCCATGCTTCAGCCTCGAGGTTCAAGTTCACGTAGCCGAATCGCTTGCCTTTCAAGTCGGGGAATATCATCTTTATTCTCTACGCCCGTCGGAACGTGAAATACGAATAGAGCACGCTTATGATCGCCGCGAGGAGGACAGGACCGACGATGAGGCCGATGCTCCAGTCGCGCGGCGTCCATGCGCCGACGAGAATGACGACGGCGGCGATCATGAAAAGCGGCCGGCTGAATCGATGCGTTCTCGCCCAGTCTTCATCCGAAGAGAGCGTCCATGGCGTCCGGATGCCGAAGAACCAATTGCGTTTTATGCGCGGCAGGAGAGCGCCGATGACGAAGAAGAGGACCGCTGTCGCCGGGATTACCGCATGGAATCCGTCGACATGCTGGCCGAGGGCTTTGCTGATCACGAGCGAATACGCGTAGGCGAGGAGCGCTGAGAGCAATATCCAGAAAAAGTCATACACATGCCGGAAGCCCGGAAAGCCTTTCGCCACTGGATCGATGGCGGGCGAGAGCGCCCACAAGCCCCAGAGGATGACGAGGACGATCGGCAAACCGAAAGTGGTCCCGAAGTCGCCTATATGCGGATAGACGATAGCGCCAGTGATAAACGTCGCGAGAATTATGATGAATATGAGCAAGCCAGAGATTTTCGGGTTCATGGGGTAAGTGTAGCACTTTTTAGTTCGGCAAGAGCTAGGCGAGAGACAGCTCGCGGTAGATAATCTCCTCGCCCGGATGCTCCTCGCTCGGTTCCCGTTTATAGATCGCGAGACCTTCGCTTTCATAAAGACTCTGAGCCTCTCTCTCGTTTGAATCTGTCGAGGTGTACAAGCGAAACATCTTGTAACCCATATCTCGCGCTCGCTCTATAGTCCACTCAAGCGTCTTGCGCCCGAATCCTTTTCCGCGCTCTGTAGGGTCGACGCAGAACCAGCCGAGCCAGGCCTCATCAGGGGAGTGATCGATAAGATGGTTATAAAGTCCGGTGACGGCGATGACCTTACCGGTCATATCGTTCGTCGCGACGAAATAGGCGAGCAGGCGTCTTTTCTTCATCCGTTCAGACAGAGGGTCAAGGCTGTCTCTATAAGCAGCCTCGATCGATCGGATGTTGTACGGGAAAACGCCCGAGGCGACGCTCAAGGCCGCCGATAGATTCTGGACGCTCAGAGGGTGGAAAGAAATCTTTACCTCACTCATTATCTAGAGTATAGCAGTTGTTTAACGAGATTGACTCGGATGGCCGGGTAGAAAAATACCGGAACTCAATCGTTCCGGTATAGCTTAAAACTCGAGAAGTTTTCCGTCAGGGGTCACGGGGATGAACCGTTTCATGTTGCGGATGTGCCGTACGACTTTCCGAAGAGTCTCCGGATCGACGCGGCCGAAGTAGATTTCGACGATCGGCGTCTCGAATCCGGAGATCCCATTCAGGATCGTGCCCTCGACGATGTCGTACTCCATCTTGGCGTCATCGGCGATCAGGCGAGAGTGGCGCTTGAATCCATGTATGTACTCGAGGCGGTTTTCGAGAAAGAAGGCTGCCATGTTGTGGCTGCCG
>JAGWHV010000003.1 GCA_028866595.1 Patescibacteria group bacterium | reverse complement strand
ACCGTCGGACGAGCGGCAGAGACCGCCATGCGAAAGTACATCAGAGAGCAATGGAAGCAGGAGCCAGGCGCAAGCCGCGGCCTTTAGGCCGCGGAAGTTGACTTTATAATCGGTTCTGCTAGGATGTCGGGACCAGCTCGTAATAGGCACTATTGACGAAAGCTAGGTACATCACCTAGTTTTTGTTTTCCGAAAGGAAGTGACGGCCGCGATAGCGACCAAAGCCTAGCCGATCGAGCAGTAATTTATTGTCCCAAATCACCGAACATGACCCGAAGCCTCTCAAAAGGACCATACGTCGACCCGCGACTTTTGAAGAAGATCGCTGGCAAGAAGCCCCAGGAGACCGGGGTCATCAAGACGTGGCTTCGCGCATGCCAGATCTCGCCCGAGATGGTCGGCTTCAAGTTCGGGGTGCATAACGGCAAGGATTTCGTCGAGGTATTGGTCACCGAAGATATGGTCGGCCACCGCCTCGGCGAATTTTCTTTGACGCGCAAATTCGTCAAGCATGGCGGCAAGATGCAGAAAGAGCTCGAGCAGAAGAAAAAGGAGTCCGAGATGGCCGCCGCTTCCGCCGCCAAAGCCGCGACGACTGAAGCCAAGAAATAATCGCCATGGTCACCGCATCTATCACAAATCATCGCCAGTCGCCTCGCAAAGTCCGCCTCGTCGCGTCTTTGATAAAAGGCAAGACCGTCGCAGAGGCCCTCGACATGTTGTCGGTGACCACAAAACGCGCATCTGATCCTCTCGCCAAGCTCATCCGCTCGGCTGTTGCCAATGCCAAAAACCTCGGCGTGCCGACGGAGAGCCTCTACGTTCAGGAATGCACCGTGAACCAGGGCATGACGCTCAAGCGCTTCATGCCGGGTGCCCGCGGTTCCGCTTTTCCGATCCACAAGAAATCGAGTCACGTAAAGCTCGTTCTCGGCACCAAGAGCGTCGCTCTCAAAGCGCCAAAGACGCCTAAAGCGCCGAAAAAATAATCATATGTCTCACACCGTACATCCATATTCGCATCGCCTCGGCATCATCAGGGACTGGAAGTCCCGCTGGTTCGCGCCGAAAGGCAAGTACCAAGACTATCTCAAATCCGATGTCCTCTTGCGCGAATACCTCGCAAAGAAATTCCGCGGCATGTACGTGGCCGATGTCCAGATAGAGCGCAACGAAAAGACCGTTCGCGTCATCATCAAGACCTCGCGCCCGGGCGTCATCATCGGCCGCCAGGGCGAGGGCGCTATAAAGCTCAAATCCGACATTTTGGCTTTCATGGTCAAGAATGGCTCAAAGCTTCTCAAGAACCAGGAGCTCAAGATCGACATCGAAGAGATTCGCTCGCCTGAATCGAACGCCGCTATCGTCGCCTATATGGTCGCCGAGAGTCTCGAAAAGCGTCTGCCGTTCCGCCGCGTCATGAAGCAAACGATAGAGAAAGTCATGGCCAACCGCGATGTCAAAGGCGTCCGAGTGTTTCTCGGCGGCCGTCTCGGCGGCGCCGAAATGGCCCGCGTCGAAGATATGAAGAAGGGCCAGATCCCTCTCCAGACGCTTCGCGCCGATATCGATTTCGCTCGCGAAAAAGCTCACATGACGTACGGCGACATCGGCATAAAGGTCTGGATATACAAGGGCGAGATCTTCAATAAGAAAGGCGCCCACGCTGCCGAAACTGGTCGCGCTTCCAAATAATTGAATCGCCATGCTCGTACCAAAAAAAGTAAAATTTAGGAAGTGGCACGTGATGCGCAAGAACCCGAACAAGGTCGGTGTCGAGACGCGCGGCACGTATCTCTCGTTCGGTTCGTTCGGCATCAAGGCGATCTCCGCCGGCCGCATCCGCTCGGAACAGATCGAATCGGCCCGCAAGGTCATTTCTCGCGAGATAGGCAAGAACGGCAAGCTTTGGATTCGTATCTTCCCCGACATGCCGTATACCGCCAAGCCTGCCGAAGTAAAGCTCGGCAAAGGCAAGGGCGATCTCCAGGGCTATTGCGCTCCGGTCAAGCCGGGCCGTGTGCTCTTCGAAGTCGACGGCATCGACGAGGCGATGGCTCGCGAGGCGCTCCGTAAAGGCGGTACGAAATTGCCGGTCAAGACCATCGTAATCTCCCGCGAGATCGCATAAAATATATGACTCCAGTAACAAAGAAAACCCAAAAGACTCTCACCGGCATCGTGGTATCGACCAAGATGAAAGACACTGTCGTCGTCAAAGTCGACCGTTTCGTCAAAGTCCCGAAATACGAGAGATTCATGAAGATCTCCAAGAGATACAAAGCGCATGATGCAGGCAATACCAGGAAAGTCGGCGACAAAGTCACCATCGTCGAGACGAAACCGATTTCAAAGGATAAGCATTTCATCGTAACCGCTTCCGCGTAATAATCGAAACCGCCATGCTTCAACCACGATCCATAGTCGTCATAGCAGACAATTCCGGCGCCAAGATCGGTCGCATATTCAAGGTGCTCGGATCGGCCGCCAAGCGCTATGCCAAAGTCGGCGACATCGTCGTCCTCTCCGTTCAGAAAGCCGAGCCGCGCAAGGCCGTAAAGAAAAAAGACGTCCTTCACGCCGTTGTCGTCCGTTCCGTCAATCCGATGAAGCGCCGCGATGGCTCGTATATCCGCTTTGACGAGAACGCCGTCGTCGTTCTTGAAAAAGGCAAGAAAGAGCCTCTCGCCGGGCGCGTCTTCGGACCTATTCCGCGAGAGATCGCCGAGAAAGGCTTCCAGACCATCGCATCGAGAGCGGCCGAGATCGTTTAATCCAACCACCATGCACGTAAAGAAAGGAGACAAAGTAAAGATTCTGACAGGCAAAGACGCGGGCAAGACCGGCGAGGTCCTTGTCGCTCTTCCAAAGCTCGGCAGGGTCGTCGTTTCAGGCGTGAACATCATGAAGCGCCACATGCGCCCTCGTCGCCAAGGCGAGCCGGGCCAGGTGATAGACAAAGAGATGCCGCTCAATGCCTCGAATGTCATGAAGACGAAATAAAAGCCATGAAAACTCTCAAAGAAAAACAGAAAGACGCGTTTCTCGCCATGAAGAAGGAGTTCGGCTACGAGAATGCCATGGAAGCTCCGAAAGTGACGAAGGTCGTTGTCTCGTCAGGCGTCGGCTCTTTCAAGGATAAAAAGAAGATCGAGCTCGCTCTCGACCGCATCGAGCGCATCACCGGCCAGAAACCAGTCCTTCGCGGGGCGAAGAAATCTATCGCAGCGTACAAGTCGCGCGAAGGCGATCCTATGGGTTATCTCGCGACGCTTCGCGGCGAAAAAATGTGGAACTTCCTTGAGAAGCTCGTCCACATCGCCCTGCCGCGTACCAAGGACTTCCGCGGTCTTCCGCCGACTTCGATGGACGGCATGGGCGGTTACTCGATCGGCGTCCGCGAGCATACGATATTCCCAGAGACTACGGATGAAGAGCTCAAAGACGTGTTCGGTCTCGGCGTCACGATCGTCACGAACGTGCGCGATAGGCAGCAGAACAAGCGCTTCCTCGAACTCCTCGGTTTTCCGATCAAGAAGGCATAGCCGCAAAAAATCCGCCAGAGGCGGATTTTTTGCGGCTCGACAAACCTCGTGACGGTGCTACGCTAGTAGTAACAAGCTCTCTGACGTATGCTCACTAACATGCTGATCTCTTTAATCGGGCTTGAGCTCCCAAAAGACCTTGCGCAAAAGTCGGGGTTTATCGACGGAGTAAATGGGGAGTTGCGCCGGTTGCGGTCGACAGGGCATTTCAATCCGCCCCGATTTTTCGGATACTATTTCCTTGGTCCCAGACCCATGGGCGTGGCAGGGCCGTGGACAGTGAGACTCCCTCTGCGAGAACCTATCAGTCTCATCCCGGCTCAGGTAGATGAGATGACAAGCGGCGAATCTGGTATGGCTGGTGCTATCGTCGGGTCTGACTCAGGGGGTAAACCAAGCTTCATGCTTATTCATGACAGTCGGGACGGATCGTGTTGGCTTCAGACGTTCTGCATGGGAGAGCGGTTCGTCGAAGCAGAGGAGCCCGTTTTTGGACAAAGCGGCGAGTCCGCCGCGTAGTTTCTCAAGCCCTTCTGGGGCTTTTTATTTGGATTCGGCTGAATTTGACACTCCGAACGCCGTTTGCTAGTATGGCCGAACGAAGCTTTTCCCAAGCTTTTTATTTTTCCTCGAGATAATGGCCAAAACTTCAGTCGTAGCAAGGGCGCAGAAGAAACCCAAGTTCTCAACTCGGGTCGTTCGGCGTTGCTTCCGCTGCGGCAGGAAGAACGGTTATATGAGGGACTTCGGCCTCTGTCGCATCTGCTTTCGGGAATTGGCGAACGACGGCCTCATCCCGGGCATAAAGAAGTCATCCTGGTAGAAGATTAACAATTTAGGCAGTAGGGATCGGGCGAAAACGAAAGTCACAGCCGAGACCTAGACGCTAAAAACATGAGAGACCCGATTTCAAATCTTATAACGAACATCAAGAACGGCAGCGCCGCGAAAAAGGACGCCGTTACTGTTCCGCACTCGAAATTCACCGAGGCGGTCGTCGCTGCTCTCGCCCGCAAAGGCTACGTCAAGCCCGGCGTCAAAAAAGGCAAAAAGATCCAGAAGACTCTCGAAGTCGGCCTCATATACACTAACGGCAAGGCTCGCATAAACGACGTCAAGCGCCTTTCCAAGCCTTCCAAACGCCTTTATCGCGGCTATACCGAGATATATCCGGTGAAGCAAGGCTACGGTTCGACGTTCGTTTCGACGCCTCGGGGCGTGCTTTCGGACGACGAAGTCCGGAAAGAAAAGGTCGGCGGCGAGATATTGTTCCAAATCTGGTAACCGAAAACCACCATGTCACGCGTAGCAAAAAAACCAATCACCATACCAGAAAAGACCGCCGTCGCCGTTAACGGCCAGACGGTCTCCGTCAAAGGTCCCCTCGGCGAGCTCTCTCGCGATTTCAAACCTGGCGTAGGCTTTGCCGTCGAAGGCAATGCCGTCACCGTGACTCTGTATCGTCCCGAGGATTACATGCTCTGGGGCACGTACGCTTCGCATCTCAAGAACATGATAGAGGGCGTGAATAAAGGCTTTGTCAAAAAGCTCATCGTCGAAGGCATCGGCTTTAAATCGGACGTCAAAGGCGCCAAGCTCGAGCTCGCTCTCGGATTCTCGCACCCGATCTCTGTCGAGATACCAAAGGACCTCAAAGTGACCGCCGACAAGAACGTTATCACCATAAGCGGCGTCTCGAACGAGCGCGTCGGCGAGTTCGCCGCCAAAGTCCGCGCCCTTAAAAAACCAGAGCCATACAAGGGCAAAGGCATCCGCTATGATACGGAAGTCATCCGCAGGAAGCAGGGCAAGAAGGCCGCATAATAGCGATCCGTTACACACATGAAAAAGAATATTAAAAAGCAAAAGAGGACGAGGCGACACGTGATGATCCGTGTGCGCGTTTCGGGCACGGCCAAGACTCCGCGCCTCGCGGTCTTCCGCTCGAACCGTTATATGTATGCTCAGCTCATCGACGACGAATCGGGCAAGACGCTTGCTTCGGCGTCGTCTCTTGCGGCCAAGGCTGGCAAGGCAAAGAAAGGCGGCAAGAAGCTCGATGTCGCCCGCGGAGTCGGCAAGGCGATCGCTGAGAAAGCAGTCGGCCTCAAGATAAAGTCTGTCGTCTTTGACCGCGGCGGCTTCGGTTATAAGGGCCGCGTCAGGGCGCTCGCCGACGGAGCGCGCGAGGGCGGACTTAAATTCTAAATCGTTATGAACCCAGAACCCGCAGAAAATAAAGTAACCAATACGGCAGAAGTCGCGCCGACAGCGGCTCCTAAGGCTGACCGCGGCCCTCGCGAGGGCCATGCCTCTGATCGGCCGGCCCGCGGTGGTCGTGGCGGACGCGGTCCTCGCCGCGGTGATTCGCGCGCGCCTCGCACCAAGCCGGAATTCGATAGCATCATGCTCAATATCCGCCGCGTAGCCCGCGTAGTCTCGGGTGGTCGCCGTTTCGCATTCTCGGTGGCTCTCGTTGCCGGCGATAGAAAAGGCAAAGTCGGCGTCGGCCTTGGCAAAGCGGGGGATACCGCTCTCGCCATCGACAAGGCCACCCGCCACGCCAAGAAGCATATGATCAAGGTCAATGCGACCAAAGCCATGTCGATCCCTCACGAAGTGTTCGCGAAATATTCTTCGGCTAGAGTTGTCATCCGCCCTGTGAAGGATCGCGGCCTCGTCGCTGGTTCGGCGGCCCGTACCGTCCTCGAGCTCGCCGGCCTCACCAACGTCTCCGCCAAGATCGTTTCGCCTTCGAAGAACAAGCTCAACATCGCCCGCGCCACCATAGACGCTCTCGGCAAGCTCGGCCTCGAGCGCCCCGCGAAATCATAAACGCAAGACCTAAACTTAATTCACATGCAGCTCAACAACCTACAGCGCAAGACTCCGAACCGCCGATCGATCTCGATTGGTCGCGGCGGCAAGCGCGGCAAAACCTCCGGCCGCGGCACCAAAGGCCAGGACTCGCGCGCCGGTCACAAAAAGCGCCCCGAGATCCGCGACATGATCAAGAAGCTCCCGAAACTCCGCGGGTACGCTTTCAAATCGTTCGCTCCTCGGGCTATCGTCGTCCCTCTCTCGGCGATCGAGAAAGCTTTCAAGGCCGGCGATAGGGTAGAGCCAGCAACTCTCGTCGCCAAAGGCGTCGTCTCGAAGACCGAGGGCAAATTCCCTCGCATCAAGATCCTCGGCGGCAAAGCCGGCGCCGAGACGGCCATAACGAAAAAACTCGTCGTCTCCGGCGTCGAGGTGTCGGCTTCGGCAAAAGCCGCCCTTGAAAAAGCTGGCGGCACGGTGCATGCTTAGAACGCCGCGCTCCCATGAATGCATTTCTTGAAAAACTCTCCCACGTATTCCGCGATCAAAACCTGCGCAAGCGCATCTTTTTCGTCATAGCTTCTCTCGTCCTTTTCCGTCTCCTCACTACGATCCCGATACCGGGCATCGATGCCGCCAAGCTCTCGTCTCTCTTTGCCAATAGCCAGTTCCTCGGGCTCTTGAACATATTCTCCGGCGGCGGCCTCTCGAACCTCTCGATCGTTATGCTCGGCGTCGGTCCGTACATCACGGCGACTATCATCATGCAGCTCCTCACCCTCATGGTGCCGAGCCTCAAAGCTCTCTACCAAGAGGAAGGCGAAGCCGGCCGCGTGAAATTCGCCCAATATTCGCGCCGCTTGTCCCTGCCTCTGGCCCTCGTCCAAGGTTTCAGCTTCATCATCATATTCCAGCGCCAGGGCATCATCCCCGACCTCTCGGCGTTCCAGCTCATCGTGAACGTCTTTACCATCGCCGCCGGTTCGACGCTTCTCATGTGGCTCGGCGAACTCATCACCGAGTTCGGCTTCGGCAACGGCACCTCGATCATCATATTCGCCGGCATCATCGCCCGCATCCCGCAGAGCTTCTCCGGCACGATCGCTTCGTATGACCCGAGCCAGTTGCCCGTCTATGCCGCTATCGTCGCTCTTTCTCTGGCAGTCATATATGCGGTGGTCGTCATGACCGAGGCGGAACGCCCCGTGCCTATCACCTATGCCAAGCAAGTCCGCGGCAATAAAGTCTACGGCGGCGTCTCGACATACCTGCCGATCCGCCTCAACCAGGCCGGCGTCATCCCGATCATATTCGCTCTCTCGATCCTGCTCTTCCCCCAGCTCGCATTCAATCTCATGAGCGCCTCGACGAGCGTTTTCTGGAAAGGCATCGCTGCCGCCGGTCTGGCTTTCATGAACAATGCCTGGCTCTATGATTCGTTCTATTTCCTCCTCGTCTTTGTCTTTACCTACTTCTATACGGCGGTGACGTTCGATCCTCTCATGATTTCGGAGAATCTCCAGAAATCAGGGGCGTTCATCCCCGGTGTCCGCCCTGGCCAGTCGACAGCCGAATATCTCTCCAAGATCGTCACCCGCATCACTCTCGTCGGCGCCATATTCCTCGGCATCGTCGCGGTATTGCCGCTTGCCCTGCGCTCTGTCTCTGGTATCACCACGCTCGCCATCGGCGGCACCGCTCTCCTCATTGTCGTCTCCGTGGTGCTCGATATCGTCAAGCATTTGGACGCCCAGGTCAGTATGAGGGAATACTAGAGGCCGGAAGAGAATGTCCCCGAGAAAAGACTCTGCGCAGGCCGTGAGGCCGAGCAAAGCGCGCGCCAGCAGGCGCGACGCGGACTTTTCGAGAGGACATTCTCTTCCGGCTTCTTCTGTTTTGCGTTAGACTTGAGCTATGGCGGCGCCATACACGGTACTATTTTTCGGGAAATCAGGCGCGGGCAAAGGCACCCAGGCGGCTTTGCTCATCAAGACATTCGAGCGGCTCGACTCTACGAAACGAACGATATACGTCGAGACGGGTCAACGGTTCCGCAGCTTCGTCGATACGAGCGGCTCATACATGGCTCGGCGGATCAAAGAAGTCATGGTGGCGGGCAAATTTCTGCCGCCTTTCATCCCTATCTGGACGTGGACGCAATTCTTCGTCGATGAGATAAAGACAGGCGACGAGAACATGGTATTCGACGGCGTCTGCCGCCAGCCCGAGGAAGCGCCTGTCCTCGACAGCGCCCTTCAATTCCTCGGCCGCGGCAAACCCGTCGTCATTCTCCTTGATATTCATCATGACAAGGTGACGAAGCGCCTTCTCGAGCGCGGTCGCTTTGATGACACCAAAGAGAGGATCGCCGAGCGCCTGCGCTCGTTCGAGAAGGAAGCCATGGTCGTCATCAATCTCCTCAAAGCTAGCCCGAACGTCCGTTTTGTCACAATCGATGGCGATCAGACGATAGAAAAAGTCCATGAGGACATACTCAAAACGCTCGGCGTTTCCGGCCGGATATAATCTGTAGCGAAATCCGTGGCGATACGACTTAAATCAAAAGAAGACATAGACATACTCCGAGAAGGCGGCAAGCGCCACGCTTTCATATTGAACGAGCTTGCCGCGGCGGTCGCGCCTGGCGTCTCGACCAAAGACCTCGACGACCTCGCGGCTCGGCTCATCGCCGAGCACGCCGCCCCGGATCAGGGCGGCGACAAGGCGGCCTTTCTCGGTTACAAGCCCTACGGCGCCAAGAGGCCATATCCGGCGAGCTTGTGCGTGTCTGTGAATGACGCTGTGGTGCATGGCATACCGAATGAGGAGCCGTATATCCTGCGCGAAGGCGACATTGTCTCTCTCGATCTCGGTCTCATTCATAGGGGCATGGTGACGGATATGGCTGTCACGGTCCCTGTCGGAAAAATCGCTCCCGCTGCCCGGGACTTGCTTAAAGCCACGAAGAAAGCTCTCGATCTCGGTATAAAAGCGGCCAAGCCGGGAAACACGATAGGCCACATAGGTGCTGCTATCGAGGGCTTCATCGCACCTCAAGGCTATGGCATCGTCGAAGAGCTCGCCGGTCACGGCGTGGGCTATGGCGTCCACGAGGACCCTTATGTGCCGAATTACGGCGTCGCCGGCGAAGGCGACGAGCTCGTGCCGGGCATGGTCATCGCTATCGAGCCGATCATAAACGAAGGCACGGCAAAGATCTTCCTCGACAAAGACGGATACACATACCGTACCCGCGACGGCAAGAGCAGCGCTCACTTCGAGCATACCCTCGTCATCACCAGCCGCGGCGCGGAAGTGCTTACAAAACTATAATATCCTCATAATGTTGCATCCAAAGAACGAACGCACTCTCGTGGTCATCAAGCCCGACGGCGTAGAGAGATCGCTCGTCGGCGAGATAATCCGGCGTTTCGAGCGGGTTGGCCTCAAGATCGTGGCGATGAAGATGCTCGTCGCCGATCAGGAGTTCGTCAAAGCCCACTACACCCTCGATTCAGGTTGGATGAAAGGCGTCGGCGAGAAATCTATAAAAGCCTACATTGACCAAGGCAAAAAACATCCGATTAGCGACGATCCTCTCGCCGTCGCCGAAGTCATTTTGCGCAAGCTCAGGAGCTATATCACCGCCGGGCCCGTCGTCGCCATGGTCATCGAGGGCGCCCATGCCGTCAAAATCGTCCGCAAGCTCGTTGGCTCGACAGAGCCGCTCTCGTCGGATGTCGGCACGATCCGTGGCGACTTTGTCCTCGACTCATATGAGATGAGCGATCTCGATGACAGGTCTATCCGCAATCTCATCCATGCTTCTGGCTCTGTCGCCGAGGCAAAGAGGGAGATCGCTCACTGGTTCAAGCCCGATGAGATCATCGAGTATCGCCACGTCCAAGAAGAGATACTCTATGGCCCGAATCTGGACGACGTCCTCGGATAGTTTCGTATTCGCTGTTCACTCGATTTCCACTGTCTATGCACGAGTTGTGAACAGGTTATGCACAAAATTTTCCACTTTTGAGCATATAAAAAACCCTTCCGTGAGGAAGGGTACGAGACTCAACGTGCAGTCGTAGGCGTTTCGTCAGCGTTTGTAGATCTCGAGGATCATGACGCCACCGGAGGCGCCGGACGATGATGCCGCATTCACGGCGATCGCCGTCCAGCTCGTCGGGCTAGCGGTATTCGCCGTGTACGAGATGGCAGAGCTGCCCGAGCCAGGTTGGAACGCGAATGCCCCGACCTGATTGAACAAGTCGTCGAACGCCGCTTGGCCGGGCGAGTCCGTCGACTGGTTGCACCAGCCGCTATTCGTCGCGAGCGGATTCGCGAGGTGGTCATAGAGCGTGATCGGTGTCGAAAGCGACACCGGTGAGACATCGAAGTCCGCGAGCTCCGGTCCCGAGGCCCGAAAGAGCAGCTGCTCCATCCCGACCCCCGCCGTCGATACGCCGACCGTCGCCGACTGTCCCGTCGGGACATAGACGCGAGCCGACATGTTGATGAGCTCGGCCGTGATCTGTCCGGTAGTACTCGCCGTCACATCATAGACTTCGATGAGCCCCGTGCCCGTCGCCAACGAATTCGGCGACGGCGACATCTGCGCCGTATACAATCCCGGCTGGAGAGACATGACGATGACGGCATCCTTGCTCCCGAGAGCAAGAGGAAACGCACCGACCTGGTTAAAGGTCTGTTGCGTCGCCGCGCTGCCGTCCCAGTCGTCGTTTTGTCCGATCACGTGTCCGGCGTTGTCGAAGAGCGTGAGTATGGGATCGGGGATGACCGATCCGACTTTAAACGCCGTAAGGCCGGGCCCGATGCCTCGGATGAGGAGCGTGTGCGGACCGGTGCCTTTGAGGACAAAACCGGCGACGAGCACCTGTTGGCCCGTACCGACGAATCCTCTGCAGGACAAGTTGGTGAGACGGCTTTGCGCCTGGCCGAAGCCGGCCGGAGCCGACGCGAAAAGGCCCGCTAACGCGAGCCAGACTGATAATCTGATTTTCATGGGAAATGGGTCTTCTGCAGTTGGCCTCGCGAAATGTGATATGTACGCATTGCAAGGAACTGTGGCTATACCTGATATTAAGTACGAAAATGCTTTTGTCAAAGTTCTCGGCGGGGTGTTTCTTCCCGCCGAATCAGCTATAAAAAAGCCCCGGAAATGATCTCCGGAGCGGACAAGGAGCCGATGGCAGGTTACTGCGTCGGCGGAGAGCCGCTGGCGTCGCCGGAGGCCATGGCGATGGTCGTCGGTTTGGCGATCGCGCTCTGGTTCGCGGTGAGCGGCGGGCTCGTATGTTGCGGGGAAGCCGCCGTTCGCGTTCGCATCACCGGCACCAGCTGGAAGTCACCCACGTCCAAGTGCTCGATACGGGCGAATCCCGTCTTGATCGCGTCTTGGTTCTGCTGAAGAACGGCTCCGGCGAAGTCGGGGGACAGGTCGGACGTCATCAAGGCGTACTGCCGCGCCGCCGTCGGTCGGTTGATGGCCGCGAGCGCCTGGATAGCGCCGTCGCCTTTCGTGCAGACCACGAAGTTCACGTGGATGACGACGTCTTTCTGCAGGAGCAGCTGGGGCGCCATCGTTTGGTGGTGTTCGACGGCGGCGACCTGCTGGACCTGTTTGATCGGTTGGGCGGGATGATCGGACTTGATCTTGATGGGCTGCTCATCCGCGCGGGCGGAGATGCAGAGGGCGGTCATGGCCAGGGCCGCGACCGCGATACTGACACGGGATCGGTTTTTCATTTTTTTTGGAGATGCACACCGATGTCGGGGTGCACGTTTCAAGGCTCAACGAAGCCCTAAAACGCGCATCTCGACAAATAAAAACCGCTCTTTCGATGAGCGAATCCTTCTAGAAAAGAATGTAGCATGTTTGCCAATTTTGTCAAACCCATCGGCTGGTGAAGATGCATGCAACTTTTTTACCGTTCGGGCGTATGTATTTACCATTCGGAAAATCCGTTTCCCATGCGTTATCCACTCTTGCGGCACACGTCGGCGAGTCTATAATGACTGTGGGTTATTCGAAAGATTAACTCTATAAAATTTTTTTAGGGAAACAGCGTATTAAGTTGTCGCCATCGGCGCAGCGTTGCGCTTCCCACCTAGTTTACACTAGGGAAAATCTTCCGAATGACCCCCGGAGAGCCCGTCGCGAGCAAAAGCCACGCGACGGGCTTTGCGTCTCGGAATTTTTCGGCGCTCCGGGTGGTATACTCTTTTTATGGATACGAATGCAAATGCAAAAGGTTATTCTCTCACTGCCTGCGGCGGCGTCGGCAATGCGACGGGCGCCAATTTCTGGGTACAGACGCCGTCGATGCAATTTCTCGTCGATTGCGGCCTCGTTCAAGGCTCGCAGTACGCGACGGACGAGAATCGCCAGCCTTTTCCGTACAAGCCCGGCCAGATATCATGTCTTTTGATCACTCATGCCCATATGGACCACGTCGGTCGCATCCCGAAATTGGTAAAAGAGGGGTTCAAGGGCGTCATATACTCGACGCCAGAGACGAAAGACCTCGCCGCTCTCATGCTCGATGACGCCCTCGGCCTCATCACTCGCGAGGCTGAGCAGCGCGGCGTCCCTGCCATATACGGCGCCGAGGATGTCGCCAAAGCAATGTCGCTCTGGAAAACAGTCGGCTATCACGCCGCTCTCGACCTTTCGACCGATGTCTCGATGTTTTTGAAAGATGCCGGCCACGTCCTCGGCTCGTCGATCATCGAGGTAATGCTTCGCGGCGCTCGCGGCGGCGCGGGCGTCAAGATCGCTTTCACCGGTGATCTCGGTAATTCGCCGACGCCACTCCTCCGCGATACCGAATACGTCACTGATGCCGACTATATCGTCATGGAGTCTGTCTACGGCGACCGCAATCATGAGGCTAAAAACGTTCGCGACGAGCGGCTCAAGACAGTGCTCGGCGAGACGCTCCGTGCCGGCGGCACCGTCGTTATTCCGGCGTTCTCTCTCGAGCGCACCCAGGTCATCCTTTACGAGATTCATGAGCTTTTTGAAAAAGGCGCTCTGCCGACTGTTCCCGTGTATCTCGATTCGCCTCTTGGTTTGAAAGTGACCGAAGTGTATAAAAAATACGAGTATGATTTCAACGCGGATAGGCAGAAAGAGATCGCCGCGGGCGGTCAGCTGTTCGATATGCCCGGGCTCAAAATCGTGAGGAATCACCAAGAATCGAGCGCCATAGATCGCATCCAAGGACCAAAGATCATCATCTCCGGCTCAGGCATGTCTGTCGGCGGCCGAGTCATAAACCACGAACGCGACCTTCTCGGCGACCCGAAGGCGACGATCATCATCGTCGGTTATCAAGTCCCGGGCTCGCTCGGCCGCGAGATCGAGGAGCGCGCCAAGCGCGTGAATGTCGATGGCACGGACGTCAGCGTCCACGCCCGGATCGAGACGATCAGCGGCTACTCTTCGCACAAAGACTCCGATCATCTCGTTGAATTTGTCTCTCACGCCGCGCCGCGCGTCAAAGAAGTGTTCGTGGCGATGGGCGAGACGAAATCGTCCGCCTTTCTTGCCCAGCGCTTGCGCGATGAATTGAGCGTGAATGCCATCGTGGCGGAGAAGGGGAAAGAATATTCACTAGACTAGCGCGCTTAAAGCCAGGACCGCTGTTGACTAATGAAAGACGTCTTGTAGAGTGGTGACGATGAGCAGTTCTTCTTCAGTTTGGAGAGTGATGTTCTCCAATCGTCGCCACTTTGATACGAATCCCGGCGAAGCGCATAATCCCGGAGATGCGAGCAGGATAGCGTCAGCGCGTTATCCGCAATATGGTTCGCCCGTATTAGTCATCATCGATCCACCGCTCACCGTGAGGCATTGTCAGGGTTGCGGGAGGTTCATGGCCATAGAAAATCTCGAGCACCTCTGTTTGGAATGCTATAAACAGTCGATGGACTATAGAGAATTTTAAAAGCACCTGATGTCAGGCGCTTTTTCTTACTTCACCTGCGAGACGATGCGGTCGAATATGGCGGGGTCGTTGTGAGCGATGTCGGCGAGGACTTTACGGTCGAGGAGGATGCCCTTTTTCTTCATAGCGCCCATGAATTTCGAGTAGGAGAGACCCTTTGCGTCGAGGGCGGCGTTTATCTTGACGATATTGAGAGAGCGGCGGTCGCCTTTTTTGTCGCGACGATGGGCGAACGCATACGCGCCGGCATGCATGAGCGCCTCGTAAGCGGCGCGCTCGTTCGTCGAGCGGCGGAAGCGGTAGCCTTTCGCGGCGCGGAGGACGTTCCGGCGGGTTTTGAGGGCGTTTACACCTTTTTTGACGCGTGCCATGTGATTCTAGATTAAGGATTATCGGAGGCCGGAAAGGAAGCGGGACTTCTCTTTATTCGTCATATGAAAGTCGACGGTCGTGCCTTTTTTAATCTGGGCGCGGCCGGATTCCTTGGCGTTGAAGTGGTTTTGGCCGGGGCGGCGCGCGAGGATTTTGCCTTTGCGCGTTACTTTGAGCCTTTTGGCGAATGATTTATTCGTCTTCATGGGATTTCGGAGACAGAGCAACAGTCTAGCAGATTTCGGGTTTTTGTCTAGTTTTGGGGCCTGAAGCGCCCGGCGGCGGAGCCGCCGGGCGCTCTTCCTACGCGCGCTCGATGATCGTCGTCAGACCCTTCGGGCTCCTCGTCGGCTTTTCTGCGATCTTGTAGTTCTCGGTTATGAGATTGAGGATGCGCGTCAGGCGCTCTTCGAGGAATTTCGGATCCAAATATTTCGAGCGCCCGGGGAGGAAAAGGTCTATCTTTATGCGCTGACCCTCCTTGAGCCATTCGGAAGCTTTTTTAGCCTTGAGCCCGAGGTCGTGCTCGCCCGTGCCTATCTTGACCTGGAGGGTCTTGATCTCGATGACGTGGGCTTTGGCCTTGGCGGCTTTCTGTTTTTTGCTTTCCTCGTACGAAAACTTTCCGTAATCGGCGATCTTGGCGACGGGCGGCGTGGCGTTCGGCGATATCTCGATGAGATCGAGGCCGGCTTCATGGGCTTTGCCCAAGGCCTCGCTCACGGATATGATCCCGTAATTTTCGCCTTGTGCGCCGATGACGCGCAACTGGGGCGCCTTGATCTGATGATTTATCCTTGTTCTGTCTTTGCTCAATTCGATTGAAAGATTATGTTTCCGAATTAAAGCATATTCGAGCGATTTCGGCTACAATGTGCCCATGGCAAAGGAATCTGTCGAGAATACGGTCCATGAGCTTCGGATGAAAAAAGGCGCGACCCAGGAAGACATGGCCGCGGCCATCGGCGTGACGCGCCAGACGGTCATCGCCATAGAAAGGGGCAATTACGTGCCGTCGGTGCTCCTCGCCATGAAGATTGCCCGCTTTTTCAAGACGACTGTCGAAGACATATTCAAGATTGCCTCATAATCACATGAAAAAAGATATATTCGTGCCTATTTTTCTCGTCGTCCTGCTCGTCCTTCTCCTCGAGCCGTTTGGGTTCATGCCTTCGGCGGCGGTGATGACGATCCTCGCATTCATCGTTGCCGCGTTCGTCCTGTTCGCCATCCTGCTCTGGCGCGAGCACGGCCTCGATGAAAGGGAAGAGGCCCACATCAACCGGGCGGACCGCATCGGATTTATATCCGGCGCTCTCGTCCTCCTCGCGGCGATCGTCGCCGAATCGCTCGGCCGGATGCTCTCGCCGTGGCTTGTCGTCGCGCTCATCGCCATGGTGGCAGCCAAGGCCTTCACGCTCATATACGAGAGGCGAGCGCATTGATCTGTGTAAAGCTGACTTTACATAGTCAGCGGGCTGGTCTACAATAGAGGCATGTTCGACATTTCCATACCCGTATCGTTTCTCGCCGGTTTGGCGTCATTCTTGTCGCCCTGCGTTTTGCCGATAATCCCGGGATTTCTGGCGTATATCGCAGGCGCCTCCGCGGCGGGCGGACCAAACAGCGGATCGCGCAAACTTGAAATATTCCTCGCGAGCGTATTCTTCGTCATCGGATTCTCCGTCGTCTTTGCTCTCCTCGGCGTGCTCCTCAATACGGCGCTTTCCAGCGTTGCCTATGGCGCTCAAACATGGCTCGCTCGTATAGGCGGCGTTATCATCATCGTCTTCGGTCTCTATCTTCTCGGTCTCCTGCATATACCATGGCTCTCGAAAGCACACACGATGAAGGTGAACGCCAAGAACCATTCGCGTTATATCACCTCATTCCTCTTTGGCTTCGCATTCGCGGCGGGCTGGACGCCGTGCGTGGGCGCCATCCTCGGCGCGATCATCGCTCTCGCTGCCGCTCACCCTGGTTCTGCGTTCATTCTGCTCCTTTCGTACTCGGTCGGGCTCGGCGTGCCGTTTCTTCTCGTCGGCTTGTTCGCTGGACAGGCTGCCAGATTCATCGGTTCTCACGCTCGAACGTTTACCTGGATATCGAAAGCGTTCGGCGCTGTGCTCGTCATCCTTGGTATTTTCGTCTTTACCCAGGATCTATCGCGCATAGCGAATTTCGGCATCGTCAATCAATTACTCCTCAAATAGATCGCATACATGATGAAAAATTCACAAATCGTCGGTCTCATCATCGCTCTCGCCGTCATCATCGGCGCTATCGCATACCTCGAAAACGGCAAAGTCGCGCCGTCGAGCTATTCGGGCGCGGCGCCTGACGTCGCTTTGCCTGAAACTGTCGCGACGAGCACGGCGCCGAGCGCGCTGCCCGCATCATCGACAGCCGAACGCATCGCCGAAAAATCTGCTCGCTATGAACGAGCAAAAGAGATCGTCGATCCGACGGGCTTCGTGAATACCGGCGGCCAGCCTATCACGCTCAGCCAATATATAGGCAAGAAAGTCATCCTCCTCGACATCATGACCTACAGCTGTATCAACTGCATCCGGACGTTCCCGTATCTCGTCTCGTGGTACAAAAAATACGAGGACAAAGGCCTCGTCATCATCGGCATTCACACGCCGGAATTCGACTTTGAAAAGAATATAGACAATGTCAAGGCGGCTATGGAGAAGTACGGCATCACTTTTCCTGTCGTTCTCGACAATAATTACGGCACATGGACGGCCTACCACAATCTGTACTGGCCGCGGAAATATTTGATCGACATTGACGGCTTTATTCGCTATGACCACATTGGCGAAGGCGGTTATGACGAGACGGAATCGATGATTCAGAGCCTCCTTGCGGAGCGGGCGCAAGTCCTCGGTCTGGGCACATCGACTCTCGCGGCGATAGACATGCCGACGACCGCTGGCGCCACGGAACAGAATGTTTCCGGCATGAGCCAAGAGACGTATTTCGGATCGGCGAGGAATGAATTCTTCGGCAACCCGACGGCGACGGTGCCGGCGGGGCAGAATGGCCAGGACGCGTTCGCGGTGCCGAACCAGTCGTCCCAGCTCGCTTCAGGAGAGTTTTATCTCGGCGGCACATGGAGCATACAGTCTGATCACGCCGAGAACGTCTCTCTGCCCGCCCAGATCGTCTATCCTTTTACAGCGACCCATGTGTATCTCGTGGCTTCGGCGGATGCACCTGTGCCCGTCCAAGTGACCATCGACGGGGTAGAGACCAAGACCGTCACCGTACAAGAGCCGCGTCTTTATGACATATATGACGGTGCATCATACGGCTCGCATATCCTCGAACTCTCGCCTCAGGCTGCGGGCCTCAAGGCATTCACCCTTACGTTCGGAAGCTAGTGATGGTGCCCATGCGATGCGTGCTCGAGAGCATGGCGCTCATTGTGAAGCTCTTCAGGCGAGGCTGAGTCGGTCGTGTGCTCTCCTTTTTTTCTCATGATGACGAAGATGGCGATGGCGGTCGTTATCGGCACCGCAAGAACGAGTCCTATTGAGCCGATGAGTGATCGTACGATCTCCGTCGCGAATATCTCGCTGTTGATGATGACGCTCGCGCTTTCTCCTGACGATGAATAGAAGAGCAGAAGGAGCGGCAGGCTTGCGCCGACGTAGGCGATGGCGAGCGTGTTCACGAGGGCACCGATATGCTCGCGGCCGATTCTCAATGCTCGCACATATATGGTCCGCCGATTGATATGAGGGGCGATGTGGTGCAGTTCTTCTACGGAGATAGCTTGGCCTATCGCGGCATCGTACATGACGCCGAGAAGACCTATGAGGATGCCGCCCAGCAATATGCCGGCGAAATCAAGGGTTCCTTGGGTGCCGAGATTGAGAAAGGTCGCCTCTTCTGTATTAAACCCAGACAATTGGGTGTATCCGATAGCGAAGTGGGCGAACAGGCCGACGATTCCCACGGTAACGATCATGCCAACGACAGCAGCGCTCGTCGTCCTGTTGAAGCCGTGAGTGACGTACGATCCGACGACTATGATGAGCGATGCTACGCCCACCGACAGCCACACAGGTGAATAGCCATGGAGTATTCCAGGAATAAGAACAAACATGACGAACACAAGGCTTCCGCCGAG
Source organism: Patescibacteria group bacterium (assembly GCA_028866595.1). GTDB lineage: Bacteria > Patescibacteriota > Minisyncoccia > Phycocordibacterales > UBA6065 > UBA6065. The sequence goes on along the minus strand of JAGWHV010000003.1, from coordinate 9,957 downwards.
AGATAGCAAGCCTCGGATTCCTTGTTTACCGCCAAAAATGATGACAAGGATTATGAACAAGACTAAAAGCCAGCCGAGTTGCGGCAGTCTATATGCTTCAGATACGCTGAACTGGCCTTGGGCGTCGTCCAGGTAGAACACGTCTCCTTCTTTCAGTTGGACAAAATCGTTGTGGATAGTGACGACGCGACCCTTGTCGGTACCCTCAAGGATTTTGACGCTTATGTCTTGTACGGCTTGTAGCGTTCCGGTGTCGGGCACCGTCTCTTGGGATGAATCGAGGACTTGTAGAACTTGCGCCTTCACGCTCTGGGCCTGGGCGATCGCCGGGAGGAGCAGAAGAGATATGGCTATAAGACAAGATAATCTTTTCACGCGGTAATGATAGCGCATTTTTTACAAAGCCCGAAGAATTCGAGGTTGTGGCCATTTATCGCGGAGAACCGTCTTGTGCCGAGGTTTTTTAACGAAAGATTCGATATACAGACGTCGACGTCTTCCGTGTACCCGCATGACGTGCATATCGCGTGATGGTGGTGCGGTTTGCCGATGTTCGCTTCATAAAGCGTTTTGCCCATTTCGGTTTTTGTAACGAGACCGACAGAAATGAGAGTCTCAAGAGTGCGGTATATGGTGCTAAGGTCGTGTCCATCCGCGACTTTTTCCACGATCTCTTTTATCGACAGGAGTCTTTTTGCTTGCACGAGCGCTTTCAGTACATCAAGTCGCACAGGGGTGACTCTTTTGCCCGTTGCATTTATGGCGACACCCAAGGATATCTCCTCTGCCGAGAATCGCTCGAGCAATTTATCGCCTTTATGTTGGTTCGCATATGCCGGATTCATGCTTGTGGGCTTTCACATTTCGATAGTATCTGTATCTTAATGATGAGCATATCCTACTTGCAAATTTTTGCAAGTAGGATATGATGCCTTTCAAAGAGTTCCTCTGGTACTTCTTGAGAACGTATGATCATATTTATAGCTATCGGCGCATTTCTATCGACCTCCCTTGGGGGCCTCTTTGCGATTAAGTGGCGAGATAGGCTTCACCTCATTCTCGGTTTTAGTGCGGGTGCTCTTATGGGGGTCGCTTTTTTCGATCTTCTGCCTGAAGCAGTCGACATAGGTCAGAGATATTGGAGCTTGCGCACCGTCATGTTGACGGTTGCCATCGGGTATTTCCTGTACATGGCGCTTCACCGAACAGTCTTTAAGCACAGCCATGACGGCGGCGGACGATTCGGCGCGGGAAGCCTCTCCATTCATAGCTTCCTGGACGGCGTGGGTATAGGTATTGCCTTTCAGGTCTCGGCGGCAGTCGGGCTCATTGTCGCGATCGCTGTACTGGCACATGATTTCTCTGATGGTATAAACACCGTGAGTCTGATATTCAGACATGGTGGCGATAAGGTGCAGGCATTTCGATGGCTCATGATCGATGCGACCGCGCCGATCCTCGGAGTTGTCTCGACATTCCTTTTCATCATCCCCGAGGCGTATGTCGGTTTGGTCCTTGCTCTGTTCTGCGGCTTCTTTACGTTCATCGGCTCGAGCGATCTCTTGCCCGAAAGTCACCATCGACACCCGACGTCTTGGACGACAGTAGCTACAATCATCGGCGCCGCCGTCGTGTTTCTGGCCGTCCACTTCGCAAATCTGTAAAAGAAAAATCGCGCCAGCGTGGCGCGATCTCAATTGTTTTCAAGCTCTGTCGGTCGTACTCCGCCGAGGGCGCGGTCGTACGGCGACCTGATGATGTACGTAACGTCGGATTTCCGGGCGCCCGTCTCGATGACGGCGTCGAACCTCGTACCGAAGAGCGAGGCGATCCGTATCGTCGAACGGTCGGTCGACACCCTGCCTTCGAAGCCGTCGCCTTTAATCGTGGTTCGGCTGGAATCCTTGATGAGGAGCTTTTCGGCCGCCTGGAACAAGGCTTGTCGTACGTTCTCGCAGAGCGGGCAGCCCGTCACCCGGATGCAGAATACTTCGATCATTCAAAATCGAGATTACATCGCCGTCGCGCGGAGGTCAAATGCGGATTTGCTGATGTGGAGGTGGTTGGTGTCAGGAAGAGCCTGGCGCGAAAGAGTTTATAAAAGAAAAAGCCGCCTGATGAGTATTCGGCGGCTTGGGATAGCGAGACTCAATAACCTTTGGAAGCATGAAAGACAGGGTCACCGACTCGGAATCGTCCGCCAGTGAGCACCTCCGCGATGATTGCGCCGCAATCGAAGAACGCTTCTTTGAAGCCCGGTTTGCCGGAGGTGGCACTCGGGACATTGCACGGATCGAGAGGATCTACCGCTCGAAAGACCGCGTCGCCGATACAAAATTCTTTGCCGCCTTTCTTAAGAAGCCAGAGGAGTTCCACTCCTTCTGTAATGATGTTTCGCCGGCTGTCGATGAAGTCGAAAGGGGTATGTGCAAAGAAGCGTGCGTTCATGAGGCTCACTTGACGAGTCCCGATACCGCCACGCCCTCTACTCGCATCATTGAAGCTTCCAATGCCGTCGCAATAACGATCTCCTTTGATGCCGGCTCCTTCAACAGCTTCTGCTTCGGCAATCGATCGCATGGCGCCTCTTCTGGTGGGCGAGACGTAGATACCGACAACTCTTCCCGTTGTGATGAGCCTTATTTCTGACATGGTTAATGCGATTTTTCTGAGAGGAACCATAACATATGTTTACAAAAATAAAAGCCTGGGTCAGAAATGCAAAAATCGAGCCAAATCTTATGACTCAGTGTAAGTGTTTGTAGGAAAGTTCCGACTTTTCCCTCTGATGTGGAGATGGTTAAAAAAGAGTGGAACGAGCTAGAAAGCTTGATATTCCGGTACTACGACATCATAAAGGATCACGAGGAACGCCAAAAGGACGCAGAAACAGGGCGGACGATTGGCGAATGAGGAGGTCTTTTACTATCACATGCTCTTAATAGAATGTGTAAGGGAATCTACCGGCTCGACTGGTACCGAATAGAGTATTTTTGTTGAAATATAAGAGGTTTCTGTGCTAGTGGGTATTAAAGGTTATCGGTGCTAGAATATCGTCATGTTCGAACGGTTTTCTAACGTCTAATGGCATGAAAGTACTCGATTTATTTGCAGGCGCGGGCGGTTTATCAGAGGGTTTTATTCGAGCTGGGTGCGAAATCGTTGGGCATATCGAGATGGATAAGAATTCCTGTGATACTTTGATTACCCGAATGATGTATCATTCTCTTTTAAAAAAAGGAGCCCTTGAAGATTATAAGAAGTATGTTATCGGAGAGGTTGATAGAGATACGTTAATAGAAAAGCACGGTCTAGAGAAAGAGAAGAATTCTGTTATATGTGCAGAAGTTGGGCAAAAAAATTACAAAGAGCTTATTAGGCGAGTAAAAAAAGAACTGAACGGAGAACAGGTCGATATTATCGTTGGGGGTCCACCATGTCAGGCTTACTCACATATTGGAAGGGCTCGCGACGAAAGAAACATGAAATGGGACCATCGAAAGTTTCTTTATCGATATTATGTCGAATTTCTGAAAGCTTTAAAGCCGAAAGTTTTTGTATTTGAAAATGTCCCAGGGCTTACCAGTTCTGGTGGCGGTAGATATCTTGCTGAAATGCGCCGTCTCATGAAACGGGCGGGCTATACTACAGACTTTCGTATTCTAAATGCTGCTGATTTTGGTGTGCCACAAAATAGAAAACGAATCATTCTTGTTGGTTGGAGCAATAAATCAAAATTAAAAAAATATCCAGATTTTCCAACAGTTTCTCGTAATTATAAGGTGAATGATTTTCTCGGTGATTTACCTAATCTCCGGGCGGGCGAGGGAAGAATTTTAAATAAATTTTCGAGTAAGAATAGGCTTCTCACGAAGCTGGGCATAGTTAACAGAAAAATGCCAATTCTTATGGATCATGTCGCAAGACCAAATACCAAAAGGGATCTTGAGATTTATAAAATAGCTCTTCTCGCAAAAAGAAACGGCGAAAATATCAAATATAATGAACTGCCGAAACGCCTCAAAACTCACAAGAACGAAGGAGGATTCTTTGATCGTTTTAAGGTTGTCGATGGTAAGGCGGAGGGTTCACATACTGTAGTGGCTCATATAGCTAAAGATGGGCATTTCTACATACATCCAGACGCAAAACAGAATCGATCTTTGACCGTTCGAGAAGCTGCGCGGTTACAGACTTTCCCTGATGATTATAAATTTGAAGGTACTCGCGGACCTCAGTTCCGTCAGATTGGCAATGCTGTACCACCAATGCTTTCGACAATCATCGCAAAAGAGCTGGTTAAACACGTCTAAATCTGATGAAAACACTGAAAGCAAATCCAGGTGCTAAACGACTTATGGGGAGCTTACGGAACATGGGGTACGATTGTAGTACAGCAATTGCTGATCTTGTTGATAATAGTATTGCCGCAAATTCATCCGAGATCCACATAGAAATACTCCCCAAAAAAGATTCGCAACCAGCCGCTATTGTTGTTGCAGATAATGGAAAAGGCATGGACAGAGAAGAACTTCATGAGGCTATGCGTTTTGGAGCTTTTCAAGAATATACGTCAGATGACCTTGGTAAATATGGATTGGGTTTAAAGACTGCATCTCTGAGCCAGTGTCGAACACTCACAATTTCCTCAAAGCCAAAGACGGCCCGAAAAACTCGATCTATTCGACATTGTATGCGGTGGGACATAGACCATGTGTACGAAACCGATGATTGGGATCTTTTGGTGCCATCTGACAATGAACTGGAGAAATGGGAGAAGGATATCCTTAACGATGGCGTCTCACATGAAAATGGCACTGTTGTACTCTGGACAAACCTAGACGAGGCATTACCCCTACTCTCAATTAATGATGCCCGCGAGCGGGAAAAATTTCTCGCGCAACTCATTTTGGAGGTGTCTGCACATCTCCGTATGGTCTTTCACCGCTTCATTCAAGGTAATGTTACGGGACGGCACAAATTAGATATCTTTGTCTGCGGTGAACGCCTGTTGCCATGGGACCCGTTTTGTAGAAGCGAAAAAACAAAGGAGCTTGATATCATAAAGCTACCGGTAGTTTCCGTAGATCCTGACGGATCAAAACTCAGGGGAAACGTGACTGTTAGTCCCTTTGTCTTGCCACGAGAGGATGAATTTTCATCGTCGGTAATCTGGAGAGATGCATCTGGACCGAAAGGTTGGAACCAACAGCAAGGATTATATTTTTATAGGAATAACCGTCTTCTTCAGGCAGGTGGTTGGAGCTATTTACGGTCTGTCGATGAGCATACAAAACTTTTGCGCGTCGCAATCGATTTTTCCAGTGAGCTTGACGGTGCTTTTTCAATAAATATTACTAAGATGCGTGCTCGTATCCCTGCAGAGATAAGGGAGCATCTCGGTAATCGTGTAAGCGCTTGGGCAAAAACAGCTCGGATTCGATATGATGGTAAAGTAGCTCATAAAATCAATGCCTCAGAGAAACGAGAGGTTATTTTAGAAAGTAAAAATGACAAGCAAAGCTCAGTAATAATTTCAAATGTAGCGGTCGGTCCTCTGATCTTTTCTCCTAACAGTATCCCAAACAAGGGACTTGGTATTGTTGAGAATAGAAAGACAGGGCAGATAGAAATTATGGTTCCACAAAACCATGATCTCTCATCGATTTTTACGTTAAAGGGTAGCAAAGAAGAGGAGTTGAAAAAGCTTTGTCTGGCAGCACTCACTATGCTTGAAGCTGTCTACAACAAAAAAATAAAGGTGAATCGAATCCCTATTACAACACTGAAGAAGATTTATCGGCACATACTATGATCAAAACACTTTCTGACGCTGTGACCATAGTAGAATTTTTGATGTCTCATCAAGGCAAATCGATCGATGAGGCAATCCAAGAAGCACATATTCCGCTTTCTCTGCGTGAACAAGTTCATAAATATTTTTTACCACCGCTTGATATAACGCCGCCGAATTTAATCGTTGATAATACTCGACAGATTCCTAGGTGTAATCCTGATAATGATTCAAGTCAGCAATACTTCGGTGCATTTCAAAGATTTCTCATTGATAAACGTGCTTGGCCAAAAGCTACGGTAGGAACTCTTGCTGAAACCTCATTAGATCTTGTTCGTTGGTTGCCTAAACCCGAAGCGGTTGATTCTTTTCGTACTCAAGGTTTAGTTGTTGGTTATATACAGAGCGGAAAAACAGCAGCTATGGCAGCACTTATCGCACGTGCGGCCGATGAGGGCTATAAACTTTTCATTATCTTAAGTGGTTTGTGGAAGGACTTACGAAGTCAAACACAGAGACGATTTGATCAAGAAATCACGGGCTATTCGGATGATGAAAAAGACAGACCATTCGTTATTCATGATACCTCTATGCCTCGCTGGGTCCGTCTTACTGGATCGGGACTAGAACACGATTTCGTGCCAGGACACACCGATCTAAACCCCCAAACTCCCAAGTTAGCTGTTATCAAAAAGAATAAACGTATTGAGAGTCTTAAAAATTGGCTAGAAAGATCCCTAGTTCCATTAGAGGATCTTCCCGCGATTATTATTGATGACGAGGCAGATCAGGGGTCCATTGATACAAATTATGGTCGTGTTGATGATGATGGGGAACGAATTGATCCAACAGCAACAAATAGACGTATTCGCGATCTATTATCCATTTTGCCTAAATGTGTCTACATCGGATTCACTGCGACTCCTTTCGCAAACGTCTTGATTGATGCTGAGGAAGATGATCTTTATCCAAAAGATTTTATTGCTTCTTTGCCAGAGCCGCCAGGATACTTTGGTCCTCGGAAGCTTTTCGGCCTCGGCATGGACCCGTCCGATCTTTCACCAATCCCTACTGAGAGCCCAGCCCTAGATGTGATTCGATATGTTAAAGATAGTGATCTCAGTGAAATCGACTCACTTCTTACATCGGGAGGCGATTGCCCAGAAGTGTTACGAGATGCCCTCTTGGCCTTTGTTCTTAGCAGTTGTGCTAGATTGGCGCGTGGTCATGATCGTGCTCATTTCAGTATGTTGGTGCATCCATCACAACCAACTGAACCGCACCGCATCTTTGCCGGCGCTATAACCAAGGAATTGGATCTTCTTAAGAATGCTGCGATTAGGCCAACCAGATTTTCTGATGTTTTAGGTCGTGCTCGCAAGATGTGGGAATCAGATTTTCTCAAAACTACTAACGAACAAGAAAATCCAGAGTTGAGCTCTTTTGACTTTGAGAAAATATGGAAATTCTCAAAATCGGTCACTGAATCAATAGAAGTAAAGATACTGAATAGTTATTCAACCGATAAATTAGATTATTCTGGTCAACCTAAGCGATATGTGGTTATTGGAGGCAACCGCCTTTCGCGAGGTCTTACTTTGGAAGGCTTGAGTGTGAGCGTGTTTACTCGAACGGCAAATCAATACGATACTTTGCTGCAGATGGGCAGATGGTTTGGTTACAGGCCTCAGTATCAGGATCTTACTAGGATTTATGTAGATGAGGATATGGCCGAACACTTTGCTGAGCTCGCTAGGGTTGAGGATGAACTTCGCGCTGATTTGAAGAAGTATGCCCAAAAACCCAACCCACCAACGCCTCTAGAGTTAAAGCCAATCATTCGCAGTCATCCAGCCATGATGATTACCTCTAAGATGAAAATGGGCGCAGCAAAACGGCTGAATATTTCTTTCCAGAACACAATACAGCAAACAGTGTCTTTTCCAGTTGATCGAAAAGAACTTTTACATAAAAACCTTGAATCAGCAAAAGCATTTGTTTCAAAACTTCCAAAGGCTTGGAATAGTAAGTCTGATGAGGGTCCTTATATCTGGAAAGATATCAAAGCGAGTTCAATTATTGAATTTCTCGGAGATTATGAATTCAGCAGAGAGGCACGGGATGTCAATAGAATAAATCTCATAAACTACATAAGCAGACAAAATAGCAAAGGAGAATTGGTTTCATGGGACGTGGTATTACCCCAAGGAAATCCTAAATGTGAACCATATACTTGGGCACCTCGTCTTTTGACTAGGAAGATTATACGTACACCGATGACACCTAAATCAATTAAGGTGTTGTCAAACCCAGGCGATATTAAGTATTGGCAAGAAAAAACTGGCCGTGACTTAAAAGACCCCTCTCGAGGATGCATTATGTTATACCTAATCGATAGGAAGTCTGTTGTAGGAAAAGATCATACTTTCTTTAGAGATTTATCCGAGGCTGAGGACATAGCGGGTTTAGTAATGATTTTTCCCGAATCGAAATCACATGAAACAATCGAATACGTCTCCCAATAATAAGGTATCTTTTGATGGTGTCTTACAGCCATTTATTGATATCCTCGGGCGTAATCCAAAAAATAAGGGCAGACTTGTCGGCCAAGAAATTGCAGTTCCGCGGAAAGATATAAAAGCCATCGTAGCTCTTGATGAATATGAGAATATTCATCTGCTCATATCACCAGCTGTGGGTGATGATCAGAGATTTGCAAGTCTTAATTTGCAAGGCTTGAATATTGTTAAGCGGGAATGGTCAGTTGCTGGACATCCGTCTCAGAACTATTTAGATGTTGCTTCTTTAACCGGAATCTCGCCGTCTTTTAGACGACCTTTTCTCCGATTCGCGGAGGACGTCCTTTTTGAAATTTCACAGGTTGGAATTATCCCTGCAGATGCGGTATACCGCACAGGTGTGCGGTGGCGAAAATTCTGGAGTCCCGATACTGCGACTGGATTCAGTACGGAATGGCTTCACGGTATATTTGGAGAACTTTTGTTTCTCAAAGATCTTATGCAAAGGTTTGGTGCAAATGTCGCTAGATATTGGATGGGACCAGACGGTAGTGACCATGACTTTCAAGCGGGTTCTCACTTAGCTGTTGAAGTAAAGACTTCCATTGAGATGCCCATCCGTATCCACTGTAATATGCGGCAACTTGATCAAACGATTTTCAAGAAACTTTATCTCGTCTGTTATCATGTTTCAGCTTCCGAATTAGGTAAAACAATTACAGAGCTCGTATCTGATATCGAGGAAATGATAGCCAAAGATGAGTTAATGCTCGATGTATTTCATGAACAATTAGTAAAAGCCGGATATCAAAAGCAGCTTGAACCTACTTATAAAGAATTTCGACTAAATTCTAGTCCCGCTTCAGTTTTCTTGATAAACAAATCTTTTCCAAAACTTACAGAAGAAAATTTTAATACCCCGTTGGATCACCGTATTTTCAATGTCAGGTACATACTCCAAGTAAGTGGTATTGAATCGACGACAGTTGACGCAATAGAGCGGGAACTTTCCCGCTTTGGTGAGATATAGATAATTATGAAACCCCAGAATGAATTAGCTTTAATTATTGCTTATTATCTTTCGAGGTTAGATAAGACTGGTTATTTAGAACTTGGATATAAGAATTTTGCTGAGGCTACTAAAGAAATTGGTAGAATTTTGAATGTAAAACCAAATACTATAAAAAACATGCGTGATGAGTTTGATCCCTATCATCAAAACGATCGTATTGGATGGAAGAGGGAATTACGGGGAAGTAGATTAAAAGTTCTCAAGGCATTTCAAGAAACTGACGACGAGACCCTTTTTGAGATTATCAAAGAAATGCTCCAAAACAATAAATTTAAAGATACAGAGGAACATCTAGATATTCACACTTTATTTAGCGAAAAAAGCTCTGCTATCAAGGATAAGGAACCACCTTTATTTATTTTACGCGGACCGACAGGAAAAGCAGCAGAAGCTTTTTTTCTTGAATATTTCGAAAGGAATGCCTTTCCTGTTGCTGGAAAAATTATTGATAGTAGGGATTTTGGTTGCGGTTATGATTTTGAGATTTGCGATAGAGATCAATCGTATTTTGTTGAGGTAAAAGGATTGGCGTCAAAAACCGGAGGGGTTTTATTCACAAACAAGGAGTGGCA
>JAGWHV010000047.1 GCA_028866595.1 Patescibacteria group bacterium | reverse complement strand
ATAACGCCGTTTTGCGCATTACGGGCACGGCGGTGGGGCTTGATCCAGTGATGGTGGAGAAGCCTGACACGACCGAATAGCTCGCCGCGGCCGTACGGCCGCGGCGAAGCTTGCTTTTTTGGTCGGTTCATGCGATATTGGTCGTTACCAAGCCCGCTTAGGGCTCTTAATTTTCCTAAAATGGCTACGAATACAGCGACGAAAAAGACCACCAAGACCGCGCCTAAGGCCGCCGCCAAGCCGGTTTCGAAGCCTGAAAAGGCCGCTCCTGCCGTAAAAGGCGATGCTTTGGCTGTTATAGCCACCGGCGGCAAGCAGTACAAAGTCCGCGTCGGCGATGTCGTTAAAATCGAGAAGATCCTCGGCGACCACAAAGTCGGCGACAAGCTCGTTTTCGGTAACGTCCTTCTCCTCGACAGCGCTGGCTCCACGGTTGTCGGCGCTCCATATATCTCTGGCTCCAAGGTAGAAGCCGAGATCAAAGAGATCGGCCGCGATCCGAAAATCGTCGTCGTCCACTACAAGCAAAAGAGCAAGTATTTCAAGAAATACGGTCATCGCCAGCCTTTCTTCAAAGTAGCGATCACCTCGATCGCCTAGCCCGTACAAAAACCGCCCGGTGCTCGGGCGGTTTTTCGTGGATGTTATTCTTTCATGCTCTGAACGATGAGCTTTCGACGGGTCGCTTTTCGGCGCTTGGCTTTCGTCGGGATGGCGCCGATCTCGATATCTTTGACGAGCTTTTCAAGATCCTCTGTTTTATATATGCGGTAGTTCGACATCGGATGGCGAGTGGTGGGGAGCTTGCCGTTCTTGTCCCAGTTGCGCAAAGTGAGCGGAGTGACTCCGAGGAATGTCGCCGCCTCTTTTATTGTCATGAATTTGCCTGACATGGTGTTGGGACACGAGTGAAAGTTGATTGTATAATATACCTCATGGAACAGGGAGACAAGCATGCAGCGAAAAAGAGGTTCTGGACTCGTTGGAATATTATAGCTCTCGCTATAGTCGTCCTCGCTATCGTCGCCCTTATGAGGACGTTCGTATTCGAGACCTTTTTCGTCTCGGGAGACTCGATGTCGCCGACTATAACGAACGGGGAATTGCTTTTCGTAGACAGGCTCGCGTATCTACACAGCGGGCCCCAGCGCGGCGACATCGTCGTCGCTATTCCGAGGACGTATCCAGGCGAGGTTGTGAAGCGGATCATCGGCCTTCCTGGAGAATGGTTTTCGATAGAGAATAGCCAGATCGTCATCAGAAATTCGCGAACGGACCAAGGCGTCAATCTTGACGAGTCGTATCTAAAGTTACCTGATACTCCGGCTGTCGGCATCACCCGCTGGAACCTCGACCCGGAAGAATATTTCGCTCTTGGTGATAATAGGTCGGTGAGCATAGATTCGAGGGAGCTTGGGCCGATAGATCTCTGGAGTATCAAAGGCAAGGTCGTTGGCGCCTTTGATTTCAGCACATTGCAGTATAAGGCTTTTTAGGAAATTGCTCTATCAAGGTTTATCAATGTTTATAAAAAAATAAAAAGCTTTAGTAAAATTTGTGTGGGCGAGAGGCGACGATAGCTCGCACATCTCGATTTTTAGAGGATCACCCCTTCGAAGGAGGGGAGATTTTCATATACAGAGAAATCAGACACCTCAAGAATCGGAACCGAGATATCGGCCCGAAAAGATGCTGCACTTGTCCACAGAAAATCGGCGTATCGAATAGACTATCGCGCGTATAATTTACTTGTCATCTTTTGAGCATCCGATACGCCTGCCGATATGGTGTATCGGATGATAAACGAACTAGATTTGAACCCGGATTTCGACAAAGGGCCAGCAATCAAGAACAGCGACACCACATGGCTCTCGATGGCCGAGGCCGCCGGTCTCACTCCATACTCCGCGGAGTATCTTTCGCTCCTTGCTCGAAAAAAGAAGCTTACTGCCAAAAAAGTAGGCAAGACCTGGTACACCACCAAGGCCGTCCTCGACGAGTACATGAAGCGCCAGATGTTGCGCAATCAGATCCAGAACGGCGACATATCGTCCTTGGCCCAGACGGTCGTTTCCAAGACTGCCCCCGCGCCGGCGAATCTGCCTACTCTGCCCGATACTGAACAGCCAGAATTCGTGACAGTGCCGATCAGTCCGATGGTGTCGCAAGCGACGGAAGCGACTGATGCCTCGCTCAAGACCACTAACGTGCCTGCCGCTGATCATCCGCTCACGCGGCGCGTTAGGACTTTTCATGATGATCTCAAGACCTATCTCGAGACGCTCAATTCCGCTGGCGCCTCGACCAGCGCTTCCAACATTCATGCTGCAACAAAGGTTGAGCACATCCATATTCCAGATTTTTTCAAGAACCTGATCGAGTCGAAGCGTGGCAAACAGATTTTGACCGCGGAGACTCCCGCAGTACCAAAGCGTCCTGTTTCGCCCACGGCGACTATTCCTTCTGTTCCCGCCGTCCGTCCTGTCTTTGTTCCTCGTCCTATTCCTGTCATACCTCCTGTCTCCGTTGTATCTGCTCCTGTCGCACCCCCAGCGGTGGGCCTTGATGCAGTCGCCGCTACTCTCGCGCAGATATCGGAACGATTGGAAAAGATAGCGGCCAACGAAGGCTCGGCAGTCGCCCGAGTGCTCGATAGCAAGCTCCAGGCGGCTAAAGGCACGCCGAATATCGTTACTCGCTCGTTCAAAACCGTCTTTGGCAGCAAGCCGCTTATCTATATCGCGATCGGTCTCATTATCGTCTTTACGATATTCCCGACGCCGTTCGTCTTTGGGTTTTTCGACAGCGCTGTCGGAGCCGTCGCTCACGCCCTTACCAATGCCGATACGGTCATGGGTTTTCGGCCCGGAACGCATGCCAATGAGCTGCTCCTCCTCGACAAGCAGGGCAATATCTCGATCATGGGCCACGTCGAGACAGACGGCCAGTTCATCTCCTACGCCAAAGACGGGATCGCCCCGATCGTCGTCGATTCAAAGACTCAGGTGAATAATTTGAATGCGGAGTATGTCGGAGGCATGCATCCGTCGGACTTTACGCTCGAATATGTCACCAAGAACGGCAATGTCACGACTGAAGACGTCTATTTGAACGGCAATGTCGAAGTCGGCAAGACGCTCCTCGTCCGGGGCGCGACCAAGCTTCTCTCGAGCCTCGAAGTCGATGGTGGCATCTCCGTTCTCGGCGCCGCGCATTTCTCTCAAACGCTCGCTGTCGATGGGCCGGCTTATTTCAGCGCGCTTCTCAATGCGACAGATATCAAGGCGAGCGGCATCGCCTCTCTCGGCGCCGCGGTCGTCACGGGCGATGCCCAAGTCAACGGCGATCTCCAGACAGGTGGAAATCTCGATGTTGGACGAAACGTGTCTGTGAACGGCTCTCTCGATGTGAGCGGAGCAGTGAACGGTCTCAATGCTTCGTTTCAGTCGGTTGGTGTGAGCCAAGGTCTCACTGCTCGCGGGGAGATCATCCTCGGCAGCGCCAGCAAGACGCTTACGATAGATTCGAGCAACGTCACGCTCGATACGAACGGCGATCTCACCGTGAACGGCGTGACGATAAACGGTGGCCTGACGGCGACGGGCTCTCTCAATGCGGCCGAACTTAATATCACTGGCTCGACGACGATCGCTAACCTGATCGCGATGAATTCGTCGACGACAAATGCGACGAGTACGAACCTCTTCGCGACTCTCGCGAACATAGTGACTCTCGCGGCGAATAGCGTGAGCGTCAGCGCTCTCACTGCCACGGACACGATCGCGGTGAATTCGACGACGACCAGCGCAGTCGTCACCAATGCTACGACCACGAACGAATACGTGTCGAATCTGATCGCAGACACGGCAGCGATCACCCAAGCTTCGCTCGTGAATGCGCTTCTCACGAATTCGACGACGACAGACGCCACTACCACGAACGCCTACGTAGCCGCGCTTACGGCAGGGAACTCGACGACCTCGAATGCTTATATAAGCTCTCTCGTCGCGGCGACCGCGGCCCTCTCGAATGCAACGACCACGAACTTGTTCGCGACGAACGGCGTGTTCTCGAGCGAGACGATATACGGCACGACGACGGCGCCGGCGTTCGTGGCAACATCGACGACAGCGACATCCACATTTGCCGGCAACGTCGCGGTTGCGGGGAATTTGCAATTTGGCAACGGAATCGGCTCGACGCTTGCTGTCAATGCAGCGATCACATCCGATCTCGTCCCGGACATAAACGGCGTGCGCAACGTCGGTTCGCCGGCGTACTATTGGGATAACGGCTACTTCAACAATCTCAACGTTAACAGCATATCGGCTGCTTCGACGTCGATCGCCGGAACTGCATCCCAGTCCTTCACTATCAACTCGCAGAACACGACGCCGGACTCGAACAACATGGAGCTTATATTCGATCGAGGCACCGTACCGCCGAATGCTGTCATCGAATGGAATGCGACGACGAAGCGCTTCGAGTTCAACCAGCCCATGTACGTGCAGAACGAGGAACCAAACGGTAGCTCCACGACTCTCACTATTCAGGGGAACAATGGCCAGACAGGGAACATATTCGAAGTCTCGTCATCCACAGGCTCGGATATCTTTGCCGTCGGAGCTAACGGAAGCGTCGGCATAGGCACGAGCTCGCCATTTAGCGCCCTCTCCGTCGGTGGGAACGCGTATATAGGAGGGAATCTCGTGGCCACAGGCACGATATCGGCGCTCGGCGGGCTTATCCTGCCCCTTGCTCCAGACATGGTTGTCTCGACAGACAATAACGGCGCTCTCGTGTCGACGTCGACGCCACAAGTCGCGGCTATATTCGCGACATCTTCATCCGCTACGTCGACGTTCGCGGGCGGTTTGACGGTGGGAGGGTCGCAATTCCTCGTTCAACAAGCGACGGGACGCATAGGCATCGGCACGACGACGCCTGACCGTACCTTGACCCTGAATGCCGAAGAGTCGGTCATTCATAATGTCTCTATAGGCGCGGTGAATGGCGATCACTCAATCCTCATCCTGGAGAATCAAGGAGCCGGTACGAATAATAACTCGATGGTTCGGTACACGAACACGAACAATGCTCTGGCTGTTTGGACAACCGGCCTTAGTACGACGAACAACTATAATTACCAGATCGCAAATAGCAACAATCTGAATACAAGCGTTGATTTCGCGATTACGACGGCTGGTAATGTCGGCATCGGTACTACTTCACCCTCGCAGAATCTCTCTGTGCAAGGGAATGGACTTTTTAGCGGCGACTTATATGCGGCGAACATAACCGCTACGGGTACGCTTTCTGTGAAGGGCTCGATACTGCCGAATTTAGGGAGTAATGTGCTCCTTTCGACTAACTCGGCGGGCGCTATCGTGGGAACGACGTCTCCGTCCGTCGCAGCGATATTCGCCACGTCATCATCGGCAGTCTCGACGTTCGCAGGCAACGTCGGCATCGGCACGACATCGCCGACACAGCTCTTGACGGTCGCAGGCTCGGGAGCGGCGATTGCCACATTCGACACCACGAATGCGACAGGAGGCTATGTCCGCTTCCGTAACTCAAGC
>JAGWHV010000046.1 GCA_028866595.1 Patescibacteria group bacterium | reverse complement strand
CGGTGCCCAGTCGGGTACTGCTTCATTCTCGACGTCAGTTTCCAGTCTCACGTGCAATACGACGTACTACGTTCGCTCATACGCCACAAATCTGGGAGGCACCGGATACGGTTCTATCCAGTCGTTCACGACATCCGCTTGCACCGCCTCAACTCCGCCATCTGTCACCACCGGAAGCGCCACGTCTGTCACTTCGTCTTCAGCCACGGAGAATGGGACGATCACATCATCAGGAAGCTCGAGCGTCACCGATGCGGGCTTTGCATATTCGACTGATTCCTCGCTCTCCTCTGTCATCGCCACCTCATCCGTTGGAGCGGCATCAGGTCCTTTCTCCCATTCTCTCTCTTCTCTCTACTGCAACACTATCTATTACGTCCGGGCATATGCCACGAACGGCGCGGGTACCGCATACGGCGCCATTCAGGCATTTACGGCCTCCGCGTGCGCCGCTCCGGCTTCAACCTCATTCCGCCCAGGCGGCTCGTCAGGAAGCAGTAGGGCAGCGGTATCGACTGTCTCGGCTTCGACGCCATCTGCTAGCTCCGCCTCGGTCTCTATCTCTTCCCAGACGATCGCCTCCCTCATCCAAGCGTTCATCGACTCGGGCCTTATCCCAGAAACCAAGGCTCAAGAGGCTCTCTCTGCCATCTCTGTCCTTTCTACAACCGCATCTCATCCGGCCGTACCCCGGACGAATCTCTCATCAGGTAATATCGGCCCTGCCGTCCATTCTCTCCAGTCTCTCCTCAATTCGAAGGGATATACCATATCCTCTCAAGGACCCGGATCTCCTGGCCACGAGACAGACGTCTTCGGTTCTCTTACAAAAGCGGCTCTCGTACGCTTCCAGAAGGACAATGGCATCCCTCCGACCGGCTACTTCGGCCCTCTTACGAGAGCGGCTCTAGGGGAGTGATCGTCCCTCCTTGCCCAAACGTCCAAAAGCTGTAATCTTAGGGCGATGACATTCCATATCGTCACCTTGTTTCCAGGCGCGTTCGATTCGTACCTCGGCGAGTCGATCCTCAAGCGCGCTATCGAGGACAAAAAGATCAGGGTCAAGTTCTACAACCCGCGTGACTTTGCCGATGACAAATGGCAGAGGGTCGATCAAAAGCCCTACGGCGGCGGCCCCGGCATGGTCATCCAGGCTTTGCCCGTAGCGAAAGCGATAGAAAAAGCCCAGAGATCGATCGCCGCGAAAGGCAAACGGGGCAAGAGCCGTACAAAGATCATATTTTTCAGCCCGGCCGGTAAACAGTTTGACACCGCGTATGCCAAATCAGCGGCGAAAAAGTACGATCACATCATACTCGTCTCTGGCCGCTACGAAGGCATCGATGCCCGGGTCAAAAAGATGTTCAAAATGGAGGATGTCTCCGTCGGGCCGTACGTTCTCACCGGAGGGGAATTGCCGGCGATGATCATGATGGATTCGATAGCGCGCCAGATCGAGGGCGTTCTCGGCAATTTCGATTCGCGAGAGGAAGAGCGCGTCGCCAGCCCCGATGTCTACACGCGTCCCGAAGCGGTCTCTTGGAAAGGGAAGAAGCTCCGCGTGCCGAAAGTATTGCTTTCCGGCAATCACGCCGATATAGATGCCTGGCGTAACGCCCAGAAGAAAACTCGTATTGTATAAGATGACATCGATGAACCCCTACCAACGCAAGGCCGAATTTCAGGAGAAACGCGACGAAGACGTCCTCGCCGCGTCTTTCAAGCATCCGCATCTCTTTGAATTGCTCGTCGAACGGTACGAGGAGGCTTTTTTGCGAAAAGCCCGCTCTGTCGTGAGGAACGAAGAAGCCGCCCGCGACATCGTCCAAGATACTTTCGTCAAGATATACCTCTACGGCCGGTCGTTTCGCCCCGTCGAAGGTGCCCGTTTCTCGTCCTGGGCTTATAAAGTCCTCATGAACGTTTGTTTCTATTGGTACAAGAAAATGAAGCGCGAGCGCGACTTCTTTTCCGCTCTGGACGAAGACATGGAGGCGGTATTG
The DNA here is from genome assembly GCA_028866595.1 of Patescibacteria group bacterium. Taxonomy (GTDB): domain Bacteria; phylum Patescibacteriota; class Minisyncoccia; order Phycocordibacterales; family UBA6065; genus UBA6065. Next base: position 3,708 of record JAGWHV010000046.1, on the reverse strand, counting down.
CCGCACGACGATTCTGCCGAGCGCGAGCACAAGCTCGACCGCGACTATCTCGAATCGATGTTCAGCCGACTGCCTGAAACCTTTGCCAGGATCATGCGGTTATACGTAGTCGAGCAGAAGGATTATAAGGAGATCGCAGAGGTCGAAGGCGTGAGCGAAGGCGCCATAAAGACTCGAATGCACCGCGCCCGCGCCGAAATGCGAGAGATCGCTCGAAAGATTACCGAAGAAAGCACGTATTAATAGCTAAGGACGGCTCATGCTGTCCGCCCGAATGACACAATGACCATACTCATGAATCACGTTATGAAAAAGGTGCGGACGATATTCCTCATGAGGAAGCTCGCCGCGCCTTTTGTGTTCCTTGTCGTAGCAGCTGGCGTGGTCGCTTCGACCGTATCCATCCCTCACGTCATAGCCAATATGCCTGCGGTGGCTGACATCCCGGCCGTGGCGCGGTTCTATGCCGCGGCGTTCGCGCACACGGATGTCGTCGTAAAGAGTGCGCTGGTTGCGGGAATCCTGTTCTTGCTGTGGGCTTTGAAGGGTCTCGTCGAGAGCCTGCGCTTCTCGGCCGAGCTCGCCAGAGCTTCCTAAAGGTGGCGGGCGTTCCGCCCGCCCTAAGCGCCGCTCATGCATGCGTCCCCGTGCTTCGGACGCATACACGAGCGGCGCTTTATCGTTTGACACGTTCTATCGCGGGGCATAGTATGGCTTTCGAAAGTTCCAACAATGAATATTCAGTTCCCGATGACCAAGCCTTTACCCAAGGCCCCGTTCCGGCCCGTCTTCGTCCCGGATGAACCCGACTGCAAGATCGTCGGCGCGAGGTCGTTCGAAGAGAAGGCGATATACGAGGCGTTCTGCCTCTGGATCGCCACGCTTAACTACGCGAAGCCCGACGATGGCAGTCCCAATTGGTTTCGGCTGAACACGGTCGAGCCGCGGCTGCTTGCTGATCTCGAGATCGTCCAGCTCTGGGTGAGCCTCAATCCGCCGACGGCGAATGTGCTCCTCCGTTTGCCGTGCGAACGGCTTGCCGATCTCAGCCCTGCCAATTTTGGCGCCGGTCGGTTGCTGGTCTCGCTTCTTGGTGAACCCGGTTTCCACGTGCGCCAGATAATCCTCGAGGACGGAGCTTTCCGCCTCCTGGATGCTCCAGAGAGGCTGGTCCGCGCGACCGCCTGACAGAGGAGGCTCTCTCCATGGCCCGCTGTATCACAGACGGGCTTTTTTCTTGTCGGCGATCCGCCAAAGGATGCGCGCGCCGTACGTTCGGTAGGGCGACCAGCGGCTCGTCAGGGCGGCGATGCGGCTATCAGAGGGCGCCTTCTTTAGGCCATAGAGGTGCATCAGGCCTTTGCGGAGGCCGAGGTCGCCGGCGGAGAATATGTCCGCGCGGCCGAGGGAGAACATCAGTATCATCTCCGCTGTCCACGGGCCGATGCCTTTGACTTTCGTCAATTCAGCGAGGACTTCGGCGTCGGAGAGAGTCGGCAGTCGGTCGAGATCGATGCGTCCCGTTATCATGTGCTCGGCGAAGCTCTTTATCGCTCGGGCTTTCGCGCCGGAAAGGCCGCACGCGCGCATCGCCGAGTCGGACAGTTTCAATATCCGGCGCGGTTCAAGCTCGCGGCCGGGAAAAAGAGCGATGAACCGTCCGAATATGGTATCGGCAGCTTTGCCCGAGAGCTGTTGGCCGATGATCGTCCAGACGATGTCGCGGAACACGTCGTCGCTCTCTTTTAAGTCCTCGATCTCGAATTCGAGAGAAGCTTTGTGAAGTATCGGGTCATTCTTTTTGAAATGAAGGCGGGCTTTCGAGTACATGGCGTATCGATTATACGCCTGAATCATGCGTTTGACTTTTCCTGGTCGGAATATAGCATTACCTCGAAACTATGAATGTTCTTACACCCACTCAGGGCGTCCGAGGGTCGAAGACCCTCAAGCCGCCATTTCATGTCAGCCTGAAGCCGAGGACAGGCGAGACCCTGGCATACGCCGATCGGCCGTCGTTCTATCAGAAAGCCGTTTACGAGGCCTTCAGCCGATTCATCGGCGCGTACAACCATATCACCGAGACCGGGAGACTTATCGTGCGGCTGTCTCATGGCCCAGGAGGGGTCACCATTCCGCTCGTCGTCGAACTTCCTCCGAGTCGCGCTGAAAAGCTTCTACATCTGCCGGTTGCTTATCCCAGCGTGAACCATAGGGCCACGTTCGCAGGCGCGAGTCCTTCCTTCATCGGCGAGCATCTTGAGGGCCTTAGTCTCACCGTTCACCGTCTGGACGAAGGGCCGGAGCTCATATTCGAGGACGAGCTCGTCCTCCGTCCAGATGGATTCTTCCTGAAAAGCGCTCTCGAGCGCCGCGTATAGGCGAGCTTCCATACGGTCCGACGAATGTCGGATCTTTTATTTGTGCCAGTCGGCATCGCATTGACAAGCAAGGGATAGCGAGTAGTTTGATGCGCAGATATGCATCACTCAGAGATTCACAGCCTTTTTGGGAACAAGGCCTACATCCAGACGATCGGGCGGGACGCGTTCGACGCCGGCCGTCACTTTCAAGCGACGGGATCAGCCGATGTTCCTGTGAGGATAGCCCGCGTCGACGACACAGTCTCGATCTTTCCTGGTCATGTCGAACACGACGTGCCGCCGACGACGATTCAGCTCACAGAGCTCGTCGGAGGATCACATTTGTCGGTGTATCCGACGGACGAGTCGATCAGGGCTGAGATAGGGGAGCCGGATGTGCCGATCTATCTCGCTCAGTTCTATCAGTTTCTCCGCACGGCGTCCTCGGCTCGCTGGTACACTTGCTACGCCTTCGACAAGAATAAGATCCTCCGCAGGCTCTCGGCGCACTGGTTCAGCGCGTTCGGTCCGCACGATGCGGGCTGGCACATCTGGGCCGGGATGACGGGCCATCCGGAAGAGCTCTGTAACGGCGGCTCCGTCTTGAGCCAGCCATTCTGATCAAGGCCCGACAATCTGTCGGGCTTTTTCTTGGAAAAATATCGATTGGCGAAAAGAGAATGTCTTGTGCGAGTCCTTTGGAGGCGCGACGGCGCCGAAACGAGAAAATTTCCTCCAAGGAAATTTTCGTAACCCTGGGAAGGCACATCATCTCCGGCCATTGACAATCTTTCAATAAAAAGTACACTTACCATCACTTCACGCACGATTGTGTTATTGGGGAAACACGAAGTATTTACAAGGGTTTTTTCGCCTTTGCGTGCTCAAAATCTCGTAGGACAGAACTAAAACCGACAAAACCTCCTCGCGGAGAGGTGTTTTCGTGTCTTTAGGCGTCTTTACAAATGATTTGTCAAGCAAAACGAAAAGAGCAGTTTTATACATCGCCAGAAATGCAAAACAGGGAACAGAAATTCTTCGGACGATTCAAAGAGCCTCTCGCCGAGATACCAGATCTCGTCCTCGCGCAGACGGCTTCCTTCAAATGGCTCGTCGAGAAAGGCCTCGCCGACCTTTTCCAGGAGTTCTCGCCGATAAAAGACTACTCGGACAAGAAGTTCGAGCTCTCTTTCACTGGTTTCGAGCTCGCCCTGCCAAAATATGACGAGCACTATGCGAAAGACAACAAGCTTTCGTATGAGGCGCCGCTCAAGGTCAGGATCAAGCTCAAGAACAAGATGTTCAACTCGGAGAAGGAGCAGGAGATATTCCTCGCCGATTTCCA
>JAGWHV010000045.1 GCA_028866595.1 Patescibacteria group bacterium | reverse complement strand
AGCAGTACCATTTGAACATTGAACTTGAAGAGCATACAAAAGCCGACCACGACTATCGCATCCAATTGAATACAGTGTTTAAGCTCTCTCGGAAGATCAAAGAAATCTTCCTCGGTTCTGAACCAATGGAAAAAAGAGCACTTTTGAACTTTTTACTTCAGAACCCGACCGTATCGGGAAAAGAGCTTGAGTACACAATACGAAAACCCTTTAATGCACTTATCGGATTAGCACGTAATCCAAACTGGTTGCCGGGCTTGGAATCGAACCAAGATTCCCGCTTTCAGAGAGCGGTTGCCTACCTTTAGCAGACCCGGCAATATTCAATATTTCCTGAATTCGATCAGCCCGAGGAACGCGCTGACTTCTTGCTTCCTCGAAAGCTGTACCTGATACAGGCTCCGGTGCGGATGAAATCCGAGCTTCTTCAACAATCGGTCGACATTCTCGAGAAGAGAAGCGTTCCGATTCGAGAAAAGACTTTGTATGTGCCTGTCGGCTCATGGACGCAATGACAGCCTTCGGCTTCATATAGGCCCCGGAGGTATCTCACTATATACATTTTGTTTCCTAAAATCCAGTCTGGGATGGTTATACGGAGATGGCGGCGAGGACTGCAGGGTATGTTCAGGCGCGAGCTGATATCCTTTTGATATATCCGTATTCGAACGCAATTGCCGCCGCTGTGTCGCGTCAAAGTCGGTGCCTTGGAAAATAAAGTAATGAAAACCCTCGTCGGGTACGTACTATCAGAAGCGGCCGCGCTCGAGTTTCGAACGCGCCGCCTAACACACTTGAAACTAGTATGGCTCAACCGATCATGAAGCTCTCCAGCCCGGCATTTGCGGCCGGCGGCTCGATCCCGTCCGTCTATACATGCGACGGCGCGAACTCCCATCCGCCGCTCGTATTCGACGGCGTGCCGGCCGAGGCGAAGTCTCTCGTCCTTATCATGGATGATCCTGACGTGCCGAAAGACCTCGTGCCGTCGGGCGTCTACGATCATTGGGTGGTCTTTAACATTCCGCCGAAAACGACGGGCGTCGCCGAAGGCTCGGAATCGCCGGGTACGCTCGGCGCGAATGGCGCCGGCCAGCCGGCCTATACGGGGCCGTGTCCGCCTGATAGGGAGCATCGGTACTTTTTCCGGCTCTATGCTCTCGATACCCAACTTGCTCTCAAAAAAGGTGCGACAAAAGACGAAGTGCTCGCCGCCATAGACGGCCACGTCATATCCAAAGCGGAGCTCATGGCGAAATACGCTCGGCCGGGCCAGCGATAGTCAGTCGCACAAAAGTCGCACCAATGTCCCCGGTTCAGGCGTATAATAGAGCGACATTAGCAGCTTTATCACATGTCTATGATGTACAACTACGGCTACGGTATGAATCCATTCGATTACGGCATATGGCACGTGTTCGACGTCCTTTTCTGGATCGTCCTCGTCATCGTGCTCATATCGTTTCTGCGCGGCTCGAGACGCTGGCGCCGTCGCGGCTGGTGGGACGACGACAATGCGATGAACGTCCTCAAGGAGCGATATGCCAAAGGCGAGATCAGCAAAGAGGAATTCGAAGCCAAGAAGAAAGACTTGATGAGCTAAATAAAAAGACCCCAGAGATGGGGTCTTTACGTTTTGATGGCGCTCACGCTGCCGCCGTCGCGATGCGATTCGCGGATGACGTCCGTGAGGTAGTCGGCGATGGAGAGAACTTTGAGCCAGCCGCAGTTCCTGTGATAGAAGCTCCCACGTCGGGGAATCGTATCGAGAGCGATCGTTGTCGCATGCGCCCGACGTAGCAATTCTTCAGCGCCGCCGCTGAATACTCCGTGGGTGCCGCAGACGATCACCTCATCCGCTGAGCGCTCGTTGAGCGCCTGCACGCCCGCGACGATCGAATGACCTGTGTCAATCATGTCGTCGTAGAGGATGACGGTTTTGTCGCGAACATCCGGACCGATGTAGCCGAGGGAGTCGACTTCCGAGCCGGCTTTGCGCTCCTTGAGGAGCGTGCCGACAGGTATCGACGGATCGATGGCTCGGGCGAACCGCTGGGCTCGCTTGCTGCCGCCGAGGTCCGTCGACGATACGATGACGCGGTCGAGTGGAATCCTTTTTATGCCGAGCCACTGCCGGAGGTACGGGCCGAATACGGCCCGGCCGGAGAGGTTCTGGGTCGGGCAGTCAAAGAAAGCTTGCTCCTGATCGACATGGAGGTCCATGGTGATGATGCCTTTGACGATGCCCGTCGCCTTGATAAGGTCGGCGATCACTCGCGCTGAGATCGGCACCCGCTGGTCGTCGGCTTTGCGGTCCTGCCGGAAATACGGCAGGTACGGAGCGACGACGGTGGCGCTCTCAACCCAGGCCAGCTTGAGGGCGTTGAGGACGAGCAAGAGCTCCATGTAGCCGACATTCGGTTCCGGCAGGGCGGGGCAGTGAAGGAGATAGACTCGCTTCGACCTGACCGAGAGAGGTATCTCGGGCAGGAGCTCGCCCGACGGGAAGACCCTCGTCGTAAACTCGATGTGCTCGTAGACATGGCCGTTCTCGCGGAGCACTGGGTCGTTCTGCAGCTTGGTCGTGATCTGTCGCGCCATGGGCGACATGTTCACGGGAGATAGGATGGCGATGTTCATCTAAACCGAATACTGAACGAAAAAGCAGTCCTGTCAAGGGCTGCTATTTTTTCGCTGCTTTGGTCGCGCTCCGGATCTTCTTGGCGTGATCAGAGAGCGTCTCGAGGTGGATCTTCTTGTTCCTGTATGAGTCTTTGGTATAGAAACGCGTGTAGGGCGTCTTGAAGAAATAATGATATATGTCGGAGTCGTCTACATGAAGATCGATGCCGTGCTCGAGGCAGTATTCGGCTTTGGTCTTGTCCCAGAGATATGTGTCGAGGTGGGGATCGCCGTTCTCATCCCATTCGATCGGCGTGCCGAGGCTCTCGTGATGGTCGGTGATCGAGAAGAAATGGGTATAAGGGATGTCGAACGACTTAAGCAGGGCGGTCTCGTTTTCTTTGCGGCCGCCGGTGATGATATGGACCTCGTGACCGTTAGCGATGAGGGCGCGGGCGAGCTCGCGGAAAAGCTCCGGCCGCGCGTCGACGACGCCGTGGAGGTCAAGGCCGATTTTTATCTTCTGTGCCATAGGCTGACGATAGCATATCCTGCGGCGCCGGGCGATTTGACATTATAGGAATTTATTTTAGATTCGAGTAAGGCATGATCACCACAACCATCAATAGGAATAAGGTCAAGATAAGCGGCGAACGGCCACGCAAGGCACTCGCCTCGCACTTGTTCAGAAACTGGGCCTCGCAGATCGATCCGTATTTCACCGTCCGGTCGATCAAGTTCCAATCCGTCGACGTCATCCGCGGCGCCATCAAGTTCATCAAGCTCAAGGCCTATGTCACCGACGGCGACGGCCGGAGCTTCTCGAGCGTCGTCTTCCTTCGCGGCGGCTCCGTCGCCATTCTAGTCATCCTCAATTGCGAAGGCGAGCTGTATACCGTCCTCGTTTCCCAGCGACGGTTCGCCGTCGGCAAACCGAATCTTCTTGAGATCCCGGCTGGGACGATCGAAGCCGGCAGCAGTTCATGGAACAACGCGCTTCGCGAGCTCAGGGAGGAACTCGGCATCGCGGAAAGCGAGATGGATCGCTCCTCGGCTGGCACGCTCAGGGTGAGAGATGAGGACGCAACTGCCGGTTTGTATCCCTCGCCCGGCGCCTGCGACGAATATATCGAGCTCTACTTCTATGAAGTCAAGATCACTCGAAAAGGTCTCGACAGCTTCCAAGGCAAACAGACGGGGCTCGCCGCCGAGAACGAGCACATCACCCTCTCTGTGGTGCCGCTCGACGATTTGCCCAAGTTGGTGAATGACGGCAAGTCCCTCGCCGCCTATTACATGTACAAAAGACGAATTCGAGCGAAGCGAGAGCTATTCTCTCGCGAACGGAGCGCTTGATCGTCAGCCTGGCCTGGCGCGCACCCGGTGCGCGCCTTTTTTATGAAAAGAATCCCACGTGATCCATGCGCGGGAAATGACGAAAATAAAAAGCGACCGGCGGAGCGGTCGCTTGGACTTAATCCTGATCGTACCCGAAGACCCGCTTGTACCGGGCGACGAGCTCCGGCGGTCCCGAGATCTTGCCGGGGACGTTCGAGAGCTTGATGGCCGGCCGGCCGTTCGCGTGGGTGACCTTGGCGACGATCTTGAGGGGCGTGAGCCCGAGATCGTTCGTCAGGTTGGTGCCGATGCCGTCGGAGACGAGCACCCGACCCTTGAAATGGTTGTGGAGCGGCTTTACCGTCGTCGGCACTTTGAGGTCGTCCGAAGGGATGAGGAATTTCTTCGCGGCGACGTGATCGATGCCGCGATTTTTCCAGAACTCGATCCATTCGTCGCCCTCTTTGGCCGGATCGCCCGAGTCGAGCCTGATGCCGCGGTATCGCTCCGCGTTCTTCTGGCTCATCGTGCGCATCATGTATCGGCTGCCGAAGGTATCCGGCAAGACGACGGCCTGGGCCGATCCGTAGAGGTCGTACCACTGGTCGAGGACCTTGTGCGGGACGTCGGCGAGCTCTTCGTCCGTCTCGGCGATCGCCGCGAGGACCATCTGGAGCTCGTGGGCATTCGTGCCGATCGGTTCGAGGCCGAGCTCCTTGGCAATGAAGACGGAAGAGGTGCCGCGGAACTGACCGGGCGTCTCAATGCCGTTCATGAGCGCCCAGTCGACATAGAGGGCCCAGTCATAACCGAAGCAACGGCGACAACCGAAATTGGCGAAGAAGATGTCCGAATTCTCGTTGAAGAATCGGATCTTCGCTGCCAGCCGGTTTTTACCTTCGGCGATGGTGAGGTCCCGTTCGAGGGGCGACATCATGCGCATAAGCTCACGGAAATAGAGCTCGTTCACGATTCGCATGATGTAGAGCTCGCAGTACGTCACGAGCGCCCACGGCGCTTCGAACCGGAGGTCGATCCTGCCGTCGGGCAGGTACTCGAGATGGTACTCGGGCACCTGATACTTCCTGAAGAACTTCAGGTAAGGCTCGCCGAGCATGCGCGCGCCATAGTTGTCGATGCCGCGGAGATAGCTTTCCTCCGAGAAATCGACGGTAAGCGAGCGGAGGCAGTCGAGCGCCTCGTGGAGCTTTCTCTCCGGGATGATGAGACCGAGCCTCTCCGGTCCCCGATTGATGAGGCTGAACCTCACGACGATGTCGGGGTAGTTGAGGAATATGAACTGGCCCATCGAGACCTTGTAAAAGTCGAGGTCGAGGAGCGACGTCACCGGCGGCCGGTCGCTCACCATCGATTGCGCGAGGTCGGGCGTCCTTTTGCTGAATGGTAGGGGGGATGTCATGGTACGTGTCATCTGGTCTCTATACTGCATATTTCATTGACACTGTCAATGAAATATGATGGGATTTAGGCAGGTATGAGATACATCGTGCTGTTTGTCATCGCCGGCGGCTTGAATATGCTTCTCTCGTCCCTCTCCCTCCCGAAGGGGTCGAGCGGCAACGTCCCCGCCGAAGTCATCCTTAGCGTGTTCGTCGGTGTCATCGCAGCTGGTCTGTTGCGGGTTTGTTTCCCGCGCCGGAACGACTGTCGGGACGACGATTAGAGCATCGATCCCGGCCTTTAGCTAGGGATACGGCATCGGACCTGTCGCCTTCGCGGCAGGTTTTTCTATACCAGGAAACCCCGGGCAAGGAAGACTTGGGCTTCCGACGCCCGGGGATGAATGGATCCTTGCACGTCGCATGTACCCATGCGACGCTAGGTACCATGAGGACTCGCTCGCTATCCCACTCGGTATATCAGCACC
>JAGWHV010000044.1 GCA_028866595.1 Patescibacteria group bacterium | reverse complement strand
TTCGAGGGGGTCTGGGACGACGGCTTCGCCTTCCTCTGCTTCTGCGACGTCGAGTAGTCCTTGGGAACTTGGACACTCAGTCTGTTCTTCGGGTCTTAGACACTTTGAGCCCTTGCTTCACTGCGAGGGCTCAATTTTTTATACAAATCAGGTAAAATTGCATTTGGAATACGATAGAGCATGCGGCTACGGTTTCATGCCATCAGATTCTCGTACTAGGAATCAGCGAGTAATCCGCCGGGTACGTCTTGCGGATGAGGGCTGCCTTTATGAAAAAATCAAATAAGTCGGTGCGGTGTGCCAGCGAGCTTAAGGCTCGGGATAAAATTCAAAGGGGAGCAGGTGCTCCTTTTGGTGGTTCGGAAGACACGCCGTACATTGCTTGCGAGGGTATGCCGACGGCAACCACAGGGTGCCGAACGTGAACGCCAACTCGGACGGTGACTTCAACTTCAACCTCGGCAACTTCGAGAAGGTCTGGAACGACGACAACGCCTTCCTCTGCTTCTGCAACTCATACGATTTCTCCCGCTACTTGTTGGCGGGAGTTTTGTCTGAAAGGTTTTTCTTCCAGCCACCAAGCATGCGGCCGACCTCGTCCAATAGTAAAATGAGCGCACCGTAGCTTTTGTGATCAATGGCTTTATGTTCCCAGCCGAGCTGTAGAAAGAATTTCAAGAGATCGGATTTTGCGATAGCCTGGGAGACGATCGACAGCTTCTCGAATTTGTCATAGGCGAAACAGCCTCTGAATATGAGTTCGAGGAGCGAAAGGAAAATATCATCAATCTTTGCACCGAGCGTGTAGCGGTCAACGCGTTTCAGATTTACAATATTGGAATGCCAAACGCCGTAGGTTTCTTTGGTTCTTACAAGGACGAGAGGGATCGAAGCGAGGGGGGGTCATAGTAGGAGGCAGTTTGCTCATGTCTACAATTCTATCATCACGATCGAAAATTTACTCCTGACGTGGGAGAAGTTTCTGCGCGGCAAGCGGCACAAAAAGGACGTCATAAAATTCCAGGACGAGTTCGCGACGAATATCACGAGCCTCTACACGGATCTCAAGAATAAGACGTATGTCCACGGTCCATACTCGGCGTTCAACATCTCCGATCCGAAGCCCCGCAACATCCACAAGGCAACAGTGCGCGACAGGCTTTTGCATCACCTGATCTACAAAGAGCCGTACGCGCACTTCCATGAACGCTTTATCTTCGACTCTTATTCCTGCCGCAAGTACAAGGGAACGCATCGCGCACTCGATCGCTTCAAGTATTTTGCGGGAAAAGTGTCGAAGAACCACACCTGCACCTGCTACGTGCTCAAGTGCGACATCAAGAAATTCTTCGCCAGCGTCGACCACGCCGTTTTGATGAAAATCCTCGAGCGGCACATTGCCGATCCTGACATCCGTGAGCTCATACGCAACGTCATATCGAGTTTCCATACGACCGCTCCGGGCATTGGCCTTCCGCTCGGCAACCTGACATCCCAGCTTCTGGTGAATGTCTACATGCACGAATTCGACATGTATCTCAAGCAGGAGCTCAAGGTGAAATATTATCTCCGCTACGCCGACGACTTTGCTATCCTCTCGGAGAGCAGAGAATACCTCGAAAATATCCTGCCGAAACTGCACACTTTTCTCAATAAGAAATTGCATCTTACGCTTCATGAGCACAAAGTCTACATAAAAACCTACGGATCGGGCGTGGACTTCCTGGGCTGGGTCCACTTTCCGCATCACCGGCAGATTCGGACCACAACAAAACGAAAAGTCATACGAATGATGAGAGGTTACCCGAAGCGCGAAACGGTGAGCTCCTATCGGGGACTTCTGAAACACGGGAATACCTACGGACTTCAAAAGAAACTAGGGATCATTGCAAGTTAGTTACTTATATAGTAATCTCGTGGGGCGTCCTCAACGCTATTTAACAGGGAAGAGGCGAGTAACGAATCGGCCCCACATCTCGGCCCGAAACGCGAAGTCCGCCTCTTCCGTAACAAAACCATATCGAATGCCGACCATCCACCAGCTGGTGAAGCGGAAGCGACGTTCTCTCAAAAGGAAGTCGAAGTCCGTCGCCCTTACAAAGAGCTTTAACGTGCTCAAGAATAAGCCGCGCTATTTCTACTCGCCATTCAAGCGAGGCGTGTGCATAAAAGTCACGACAAAGACGCCGAAGAAGCCTAACTCGGCTATCCGCAAGATCGCCCGCGTGCGCTTGTCGAACGGTATGGAAGTCACCGCCTACGTTCCCGGCATGGGTCACAATCTCCAGGAGCACTCCGTCGTTCTTCTGCGCGGCGGCCGCGTCAAAGACGTCGGTCTCCGTTACTCCGTCGTCCGCGGCGTCCTCGACTCCGCCGGCGTCGAGAATCGCAGAAAAGGTCGCAGCCAATACGGCACCAAGAAGCCGAAAGCGGCCAAATAAGCTCTAACCTTAATCTACCTATCCCATGCGCAGAAAAATCAATATAAAGCGAGAGCTTCCGGTCGATGGCAAATACGATTCTGAGAAAGTCTCGAAGCTCATCAATTACATCATGTTCGACGGCAAGAAAAACCTCGCCCGGGCCAATGTCTATCGCTGTTTCGAGATAATCAAAGAAAAAGCTAAAGTCGAGAATCCTGTCGACGTATTCGAAGCGGCCCTCAAGAACACCGCTCCCCAGGTCGAAGTCCGCTCGCGCCGCGTCGGTGGCGCCAATTACCAGGTGCCGGTCGAGGTTCGCCCGGAGCGCCGCCAGGCTCTCTCGATGAAGTGGATCATCGACGCCGCTCGCGCCAAGAAAGGCCAGCCTATCTCGGTCAAGCTCGCCGACGAGATCATCGCCGCTTCCAAAAACGAAGGCGAAGCCGTCAGGAAGCGCGAGAACACCCACAAAATGGCCGAAGCGAACAAGGCTTTCGCTCACTTCGCGTGGTAATTACATAGCTCTTTTATCGAATCACACCTATGAATCGAGATTATCCGCTTGAACGAGTCCGTAACTTCGGCGTCATCGCCCACATCGACGCCGGCAAGACGACGACTTCGGAGCGCATTCTGTATTACACAGGAATGATCCACAAGATCGGCGAGGTGCACGAAGGCGAGACGACGACCGACTGGATGGAGCAGGAGCGCGAGCGCGGCATCACCATTACCGCCGCCGCTATCACCTGTTTCTGGAATCCGACGTACATGCCGAAAGCGGACACGTCCAAGAAAGTCCGTTTCAATGTCATCGACACGCCGGGGCACATCGACTTTACTGTCGAGGTCAAGCGCTCACTTCGCGTCCTCGACGGCGCTGTCGTCGTATTCGACGGCGTCGCGGGCGTTGAGCCGCAGTCCGAGACGAACTGGCGCTATGCCGATGAATCGAATGTGCCGCGCATCTGCTTCATCAACAAGCTCGACCGCATGGGCGCGTCGTTCGAAAAATCGTTCGCATCTATACGCGAGCGTCTCAACAAGAACGCCGTCAGGATCCAGATCCCTGTCGGCGCCGAAGAGAATTTCCAGGGCGTCATCGATCTCGTCCGTATGAAGTACTACACCTTTGAAGGCGAGAAAGGCATCGACGTCGTCGAGCACGAGATCCCCGCCGACCACAAGGCCGAAGCCGACACATATCGCGCCGAGCTCATAGAAAAGATCGCCGAGACCGACGACAGCCTCATGAATGCCTATCTCGAAGGCAAGGTCTTCGAGCTCGATACCATAAAGAAAGGCCTCCGGGCGGCGACTCTTGCTAACAAGCTCTTCCCGGTCCTCACCGGTACAGCGCTTAAAAATAAAGGCGTCCAGCTCGTCCTCGATGCTGTCGTTGACTACCTGCCGTCGCCTCTCGACATTCCTGCGGTCAAAGGCCATCATCCCGATACAGGCGAGGAGGTCATCCGCCACGCTTCCGATACCGAGCCGTTCTCCGCGCTCGCGTTCAAGCTCCAGAATGACCCGTTCGTCGGCGCTCTCACCTTCTTCCGCGTCTATTCGGGCACGGTAGAGGCGGGCTCGTATCTTTATAATGCTTCGACGGGCAAGAAAGAACGCCTCTCCCGCATCGTCCGCCTCCAAGCCGACAAGCGCGAAGAGGTCCAGAAAGTCTACGCCGGCGAGATCGCCGCGGCTGTAGGTCTCAAAGACGCGCTCACTTCGCACACGCTTTGCGACGAAGAGAACCCGATCCTTCTCGAAGTCATAAAATTCATGGAGCCCGTCATATCGCTCCGCATCGAGCCAGCGACAAAGGCCGATCAGGAGAAGATGGGCCAAGCGCTCAGGAAACTCGCGAACGAAGACCCGACCTTCCGCATCACGTCCAATCAGGAGACGGGCGAGACGCTCATATCGGGAATGGGAGAACTCCACCTCGAGATCATGGTCGACCGCATGAAGCGCGAATTCGGTGTCAATGCGAACGTCGGCAAGCCGCAAGTCGCTTATCGTGAGACGATCCTCGGAGCCGCCGAAGCTGAAAATAAATACATCAAGCAGTCCGGCGGCAAAGGCCAGTACGGTCACGTCAAGCTTAATCTCAAGCCTCTCCCGGCGCTCGTCGAAGGCGAGAAGATCCCCAAGAACGTCAAACGCTACGACGAGTTCGAATTCATCGACTCGATCAAAGGCGGCGTCATCCCTCAAGAATTCATCCCAGCCGTCGAGAAAGGCGTCCGCGAAGCCATGGACCGCGGCATCGTCGCTGGCTACAAGATGGTGAACGTCTCGTGCGAGCTCACTTTCGGCTCGTACCACGATGTCGACTCGTCCGAGATCGCGTACAAGATCGCGGCTTCGCAGGCGTTCCAGGATGCCGCCAGGCGCGCCAAGCCGGTCATTCTCGAGCCGATCATGAAAGTCGAGGTCGTCGCGCCGGAGAAATTCATGGGCGATATCACCGGCTCGATCATGTCCAAGCGCGGCACGATCGAAGGCAGCCAGCCGAAAGGCCAAGTCCTCTCGATCATCGCCAAGGTGCCTCTTGCCGAGATGTTCGGCTACACCACCCAGCTTCGCTCGATGACGTCCGGCCAGGGCAATGCGATGATGGAATTCGACCACTACGAAGTCGTGCCGTCGAACGTCGAGAAAGAGATAGTTGCGGCCCGGAAATAGCAGTCTATAATAGAGGCTACCATTATAAGGGTAGCTTTTATTTTAAGTTCACATGTCATCTACAGGAAAGACTTTGACGACGATCATCATCATCGTTCTCATCGGTCTCGGCATCTGGTGGTTCTCGAAAGCGCCGGCGGCGAGCGCTCCGGGAGCGACTACGACCGCCCAGACGGAAACTAGCCAGATGGCCTCGGCTACTGCCGCGGTCTCGGCATCGGACAATTCCGACGCTTCGCTCAATAACGCTCTCAATTCTGTCGACACTAACATGAGCGCCGTCCAGACTGATTCAGCGAATGCAGACAGTGGTCTTAACGACCAGCCGGTTCCCCAACAGTAGTGCTTATTATCTCTCATTATTTATAACGAACATGAAGATACGCACATCAGCTCCCCTTGTCGCCGCTCTCATAGGTTTTGTTACCTTGGGAGTAGCGTTCGCGGCGAATGCTCAGACGACCACAGCCGCAGTTTCAGCGACCGCTTCCTCGACTCGCGCCGCTCGAGTCGCCGCCCGCCAGACCACCCAGATCGCCAAAGCGATTTCCCGCGCCGACGAGGAGATAAGCCGCCGCATCGACGCCCTTAACAAGCTCGCGACCCGCATAGGCGATATGAAGAAAGTCTCCGATACCGACAAATCGAATCTCACGAATACCGTAGAGTCGCAGATCTCGGATCTCACGACGCTCAAGACGAAGATCGACGCCGACACGGACCTCACGACCCTTCGGGCCGACGTGAAATCGGTCGTCGATGCGTACAGGATATTCGCCCTCGTCATCCCGCAGGGCAACATCCTCGCCGCTGTCGACAGCGTTGACACGACAGCGAGCTCGTTTAACGCTCTCGTCGCGAAGATCCAGGCGAGAGTCGCTTCGAGCACTGCCGCCGGACAGGACATGACAGCTATCAATTCTTCGCTCTCTGATATGCAGGCCAAGATCGCCGACGCTCAAACGCAAGCGACCGCCGCGCACGACGAGATTGTCAGCCTCGTCCCTGATCAGGGCGACAAGACCAAGATGCAAGCGAATACCGCCGCTCTCAAAGACGCTCGCTCAAAGATCCAGGCCGCTATGCAGGATTTCAAAACGGCCCGCAAAGATGCGCAAACCATCGTGAATGACCTCAAGCAGATGGAGCACAAGAATAATGCTACGCCTGCTGCCGCTTCGACGACATCAGCCGCGCAGCAGTAGAAAACCGCGCTGAATCAAGCAAAACCCGCCCACGATGATGGGGCGGGTTTTGTTTTTTCTATACCAGGAAACCCCGGGCAAGGAAGACTTGGGCTTCCGACGCCCGGGGATGAATGGATCCTTGCACGTCGCATGTACCCATGCGACGCTAGGTACCATGAGGACTCGCTCGCTATCCCACT
>JAGWHV010000043.1 GCA_028866595.1 Patescibacteria group bacterium | reverse complement strand
GTTAGCAGTGATGACGACCAATCGTACCTTGCCGTTGCCAACCGGAGAGGATGGGCAGAAAAACAAAAGGCGCCCGACTGAACGGGCGCCTTTTGCTGGGCCTTTACGGCGGCCACGGTCCGATTTTCGGGATCATGTGACCTCCTTTCAAGAACGGTTAATCTACGTTTATACTGAGCTGCTGGCCCCTGTGGGCGGCAATATGACGGCTTTCCGTCGATACGCGGGAGCCCAGCGCGCGAATTGAGATACGACTCTCCGGGAAACTTTCCCCAGGTTGGAGACGTAACACCAATTATGCGGGCGTGGTCGGATTTAACTTGCACGTCCGAGGACGGGAGGTGCTTGGAACACCTGCCCGCCTGGCCACCGACCCTTACGGGGAGGTGGCCATTCTTCTCTCGTGCGCGTCGATCTTCGGTCTTGAAGGGCGTTCGGTAAAGGCCGATAAATTCCCGATATATTTCAATTGAGTGATAATGCACAAGCGCGCTAGAGGTCTATATACCAACAAAGGGGGTTGTGCGACTAAATAAAATCCCGCGGAATGGATCCGCGGGATCGTCAGGCCCTCCTCGCGCGCCTGCGCCGCAGAGAGCTGATGATGTCCGTCGTCGACGAATGGTCGAGCTGGTCATCGATGATCATAATGCGCTTGGCGTGCTCGCGACCGACGATGTCGGTCTCTTTGCCTTTAAACGCCTCGTTCTTGAAGATGACGTCTGGCTTGCACATCTCCGCCGCCCGTCCGAAATCGGCGAGGCCGTTCATGATAAAGGCGAACGACACCGGCTTGAGCGCGTCGACCATGATCGCTCGACGAAAGTCGGGGATGATCGGCCGCGAAGTGCCTTTGAGCGAGCGGACGAGCTCGTCCGAATCGACGCCGACGACGAGGTAGTCGCAGTGGCGCCGACAGCGGAGGAAGAAACCGAAATGATGAAAATGGATGAGGTCGAAGCACCCGGATGTTAGGCCGACGGTTTTGCCTTTTGCCCGGGTATTGGCGAGAAAGCCCTGCATCACTCCGACGGAATCTCTATCCTGCAAATCGAAGATCATACGACCTCGTATTACCACCGCTTCGCTGTTCTGTCGAGGAAGGATGTTGTGGCGCTTTCGAATTAGCGCTATGATCGCTCTGTCTGTGTCTCACTGTGTCTCATCTATGAACGCATCCCTGAATCGAAAAAATTTGAGCAAATATTTTCTGGTCGTCGCCGGTATTGCTTTCCTGTGGGTCGCGCTTTTTGGGTTTGCTCAATCGTTTGACGGCGCGCATATGGGAAAAGATGGCGCCATGAGCGGCTGTTTGTTCGGTGGTGTCGTTGGAGCGTGTCCAATGAGCCTTGCCGAGCACATCGATCACTGGCAGGCGATATTCACGGCGATCCCCGCAGAGGCCGCTCTTTTTTATGTTGTCGCGGCATTTCTCCTGGCGGCGTTTTCTCTTGTCCGCGCGTTTCGCGCACATTCGCCCGTGGTGTCGAGACGTCTCTTCGAATTTCAAAAAATATATTCGCGCCGCGCGGCGGAACCGCCTCTCCGCATGTCTCTTCAGCCGGCCTTTTCGCGGGGGATCCTTAATCCAAAGATCTACTAGTCCCGCCTCTATGTCCGCGGATCAAACCGCCGAGCGGGCGATCGCGGACTTTCGCTTTACGCATATCTCAATAATTCTATGAAAAAAAGTAAAACAATCTGGTGGATCATAGGTATAGTCGTTCTCGGCCTCGTCCTTATCGCGTGGAGCAATCGTGCCACAAACGACCACAGGAGCCTCTCATCGGTCTCGACGAGCACTGCTCCGTGGCCGGCCGACGTGAGCCATCTGCGCGAAAGGCTCGCCGCCCTCGGGCTGCCGGCGCTTTCTCAGGAAGGCACAGCTCTCCATATACATCAGCACATAGACATCTTTATCGATGGAAAGTCTATGCCCGTTCCCGCCGGCGTCGGCATCGATGAATCCGCCGGATTCATCTCCGACGTTCATGTCCACGACGATACCGGCATCATCCACGTCGAGTCTCCGACGATAGAGACGTTCACCCTTGGCCAATTCTTCGATATCTGGGGCGTCAGATTTACCGCTCAGGCGATCGGCGGATACGAGACAGGGAACGGCAGGTCGCTCAAAGTCTTCGTGAATGGCGTGCCGTACGGCGGCGATCCTCGGCAGATAGCGCTTGCGCCGCATCAGGAGATCGTTGTCGCCTACGGCACTGACCGAGAGCTGCCGAACCCGATCCCATCATCGTATCAGTTTCCCGTTGGCGATTAATCAGTCGTCGCGTAACCGCTGTTCGCGGTGGGACTTTTTGGCGTATAATCTTCGCATGAGCTCTTCCGGACGCAAGTCCAAGCCAAAACCGAAACATTCCATCGGCCGCCAGATCGCCGAGCGCATCGCCGCCCTCCGCGGCGAAGCACCCGAATTCATCACGGTCAAGATGGTCGGGAGCAGGGACGTCGAGAGATTCATCCGCATGATCACCGACGCCCAGAAACGCAATCACGCCGGGCCTGGCATGATCTTTAAGGGATCTGTCGCGGCCTAACTGTCGCCCCGCGGCGGTTTTTCTTTTATCGCTAGGCGCAAAAGAGGCTCCGGCAAGTAACGCCGAAGCCCCCGTTTTTGCGCCGTTAGCGCATCAACTCCGACTCTCGTTCCATCGATAAGCAACAATGATGAAACGAAGTCGTTTATGCACACTAACATGGGTTTGTCTGCGCTACCAATAACAATGAATGGGACGCACGTCGCTGAATTTGCCAAGTCTCTCTGATCGGCAGCCTGTCTTCTAGGCTCTTCTACACCTCGCAGAGCTCGGCTTTGCCTGTCTTACTTATCGTCACGTACGTCGAAGGGCTCTCGCAGAATGAGCCGGAATTTATGTAGAGGACATCGTCCTTCGTTTCCACGTGCGGCACGTGCGTATGCGAGCAGATTATGACGTTCACGTTGCGGGCTTTGCCGCGCTTGAACGCGAGCCGGCGCGTGCGAGTCGAGACGCGCAGGATATGCTTGCTCAATTTTTTGATGAACATCGACGAGCGCTGGCGCGGGCCATTGACCCGCTGGATGAGATAAAAGATTTGCGAGAATATCTCCGAGGTGAGGGGCATGTGCTTGACGAAAGGGTCGAACTCGTCGCCGTGGATGCAGAGGAATCTCGTGCCGGCGAGGGTAAAGGCATAATCGTCCTGGACGGTAATGCCGATTCTTTTGGCGATCGTATCGAGATCGCGGCCGTGATTGCCGCCGATGAGGAAGACGGGCTTCCTCGCGGCGATCTCAGCGAGCCGGGCGACGACCTGCCAATGCTCCGGCGTGAGCTTTTTGGCCTTATCAGAGTCGAAGAGGTCGCCATTGATGACGAGCGCGTCGAATCGGCTCTTTTCAAGGAGCGACAGGATCCTGTCGGTCTGACACATCCTCGAACCGAGGTGGATGTCACTCACCAAGAGTATGTGCGTGTCGGGCATGAGGGCTCTAGTATAACAGAAAATCTCTTGTGGATAATACTTAATGGTTAGTAGGCTCGAAATGAGATAAAATGACGCTGTCATGGATTCTCAAATTAGCCGATGGTCGGCGAAGGGGGCGCGGCTGTTAGTCATGTGTGTGTCCGCTCTGTGTTTTCTTTTGCCTCTCGCCGCTCGAGCCGATATCACCACCGGTCTTATTGGTCACTGGACCTTAGATGAGAGCAGCGGTACTACTGCTATCGACTCTGGAAGCGACGGCGACAATGGTACTATCGGAGGCTCGCCTTTGCCGACATACATAGGCGGAAAGATCGGGCTAGCAGCCCTCTCGTTCCCAGGCGTTTCGCATTCGGATATCCTTACAAGTTCGACAACCGCCTATGAATTCATTCAGAATACTGCTGTCTTTACCATAAGCGCGTGGTTCAAGTTGACGGATTATACGCAAGCTGGCAGTCAAACGTTCATGAGTAACAGCGGCGGCGCGAGCAAGGCGGGTATATATTTTGCATACTATTCCGGAGGAAGTGTTCAGTTGTTTCTTACCAACAGCTCCGGAACTGTTCTCGCCCATGCGACCACGGGGACTGGGGCTATCGCTGACGATAACTGGCATCTTGCCACTGTGGTTGGAAACGGGTCGAATGTCCAAGTATATATAGATGGTACGGCGGTAGGTACTGCTGCTTCATATAGCGGGAGCGCGTCGGGAGCATCTTACTCAGGTATGTACATGGGTGATGATAATTCGGGCGATGAACTCAGTGGTGCCCTCGATGACATAAGGGTGTATTCACGGGCGCTCTCAACATCAGACGTATCGGCCCTCTATGCCTACAGTCCTTCTGTATCAGCGCCCGTTATAAGTTCCATTGCCACCTCGACGACCGGAGTGACAGCGACCATAACTTGGAACACGGATCAACCGGCCACATCCACGATCGGTTATGGAACGACAGCTTCGTATGGTAGTGCATCCACATCTTCGTCGTATGTTACGTCCCATTCCATCAGTCTCAGCGGACTCGCTACGAGTACGACGTATCACATCCAGATATCCTCTTCAAATATTAAAGGACAGGTCTCCACGTCCTCCGATTACACCATAACCACATCACCTCATACCCAGGATATCTATATCGCTAATAGTTCAGCCGGTTCTGATACTGGCGCTGATTGCGCTGATGCTCACAGCGCCTCGTGGTTCAACACTTCGGGGAATTGGGGTAACGCTGTGGGCGTCATATCTCCGGGGGACTATGTACATCTTTGCGGTACTTTTACTTCTCAACTTACGGTCCAGGCAGGAGGAACATCGGGCAAGCCGATAACCATTTACTTTGAACCGGGAGCTGTGATGACTGCTCCAGTGTGGCCGGTTGGGTCTATAAACTCAAAGAGGTATGCGATAGGCTTAAACTCTACTCCTTACATAACCATCGATGGAGGGACGGATGGGATCATCACTTCTACCGATAATGGGACCAATTTGACAAATCAAGATACTCAATCAGGTATTTATGTTAGTCAAAGTGACAATGTGCAGATCGAGAACCTCGATATCACCGATATGTATGTGCGACAGGAGGGGTCGACCGACCCAAATGCTGCAGATGCTATCGACTACTTTGATGGTAACCATGTGAAGATAAACAATAACACTCTCAATTATTGCGGTAACTGCATCAACTATTCATATGCGGCAAGTGCCTCCTCAACTGACGTGTCGATTTACGACAACACGATAAGCAAAGCTTCCATCGGTATCAATCTCGGTTCAGGCGGAGCCTTGGCGTCTTTGGACACGCTTTCGATATACGGCAACGACATCTCCGATACCAATATCTGGGACGGTTACTCAAATAATCATCAGAACGGTATGCACCTCTTCGCGAGTCAGGCGACGACGACCATGACAAACGTGAAGATATATGACAACTATCTCCATGGCGATATTGGTACTCAGTCGACAGCCTGGGTGTTCCTGGAAGGATTCATAACAGGCGCGCTCGTGCATGATAACTTATTCAACTATAGTGTAAACATACCGAGCAACGGAGCTCTCTTCTTCAAGGGATGTGCGAGCTGTCAGGCATACAATAACACTATCATCTCTTCAGTAAGTGGCGCTGGATTCGAGCTTCAAGCTTGGCTAGGCACCGAGACGGGCATAAAGTTCGATAACAACATCGTAGAGAATACGGGCTTTGGTATATATGACGACACAGGGTCAGGTTATCTTCAGCAAGCTCTCGCTCAAAGCGACTACAATATTTTCTATAGTACTTCGAGCTCAATGCAAATGGGGAGTTATAGCATAAGCTCGTGGTCGAACTGGCAGGCGCTTAATTACGACGCCCATTCTACCACCTCCGACCCTCTTCTTGATTCAAACTACAAACCCCAGTCAGGTAGCCCCGCTATCTCTGCCGGTACCAACCTCTCCTCATACTTCACCACCGACTATGCCGGTACCGCCCGCCCCTCCACCGGCCCCTGGGACATCGGCGCATACGAATACGTCGCTCCCTCAAATCCGACAGTCACCACCCAGGCTGTCTCCGGTATCTCGACTACAGCAGTGACAGGCAATGGAACGATCACTGCCACAGGCGGCAGTAACGCCACAGCCGAAGGCGTAGCATACGGTCTCACCTCTGCATACACAGCCACATCCTCGAATTCGGGCTCTTTCTCCACAGGCTCCTTTACCGCCTCTATATCAGGTCTCTCCTGCAATACCACATACCATATCGCTGCCTTTGCCACGAACCCTGCTGGCACCTCATACGGCTCTGATACCACCTTCACCACCTCCGCCTGCGCCACAGCAGCAGCCACTCCCGTCGTCTCTACCCACATATACGGCCAGTCCCACAGCTCTCCTTCTGTTTCAACCCTCTCTCAAGCTCCCTCCGCCTCGTCTCCGAGCCATACCATATCCACCCAGACGATCGCATCCCTCATAGAAGTCCTCGTCCAGGCAGGCGTCATCCCTTCTTCTGAAGCGACCACAGCTCTCACTAAAGCGGAAACCATATCGGCTCCGCAAACCTCATCCGCCTCATTCTCCCGAAACCTCTCTCTCCATGCGAAGGGCCCCGACGTCTCGAGCCTCCAGTCTTTCCTCAACTCCAAGGGATTCACTGTATCGAAGACAGGACCAGGCTCTCCTGGCCACGAAACCTC
>JAGWHV010000042.1 GCA_028866595.1 Patescibacteria group bacterium | reverse complement strand
ATCGGATACTCTGTGAACACTATGAAAATTGTACTGACAAAGGATGTGAAAGGAGTAGGGAAGAAGCATGATATAAAGACCGTGGCGGACGGCTTTGCCCTCAATAGCCTTATCCCTCAAGGCGTCGCCGAGGTTGCGACCGCCGGTGTGCTCAAGAAGGTCGAGACCTTCAAGAAACAGGAGGAAGCCGAGCGCAAAATAAAAGAAGACCTCCTCGCCAAGAACATAAAATCGATCCACGATGCCGTCATCGAGGTGACTGCCGAGGCGAACGACAAAGGCCATCTCTTCGCTGGCCTTCATGCCACCGAGATCGCTCCTCTTGTCAAAGCAGAGACAGAGATCGATATACTCCCTGAATTCATCCATCTCGACAAGCCGATCAAAGAAGTCGGCGAACACAAGATCGACGTGAAAGTCCAGGGCAAGACTGCGACTTTTACTCTCAAAGTGAAGGCAAAGTAGGGGAGAGAGTCATGAATGAAAAAGCCGCCTTGAGGCGGCTTTTTCGCGGATTATTTAACGTTGACGATGTTCTTAACCTTGGTGCGGCCATTGAAGCCGAGCTTGCGCTTGGTCCCGAACGATACGGTTCCTTCGGTAGTCGCATATATCGTGTAATCCTTGCCCAAGGCGGTGTTCTTGCCGGGAAGGGTATTGAGACCCTCCTGGCGGATGATTATAGAGCCTATTTGGGCTTTTTCGCCGGCATAGAGCTTGACCCCGAGGTATCGCGGGTTTGAATCTCGCCCGTTCTTTGTTACGCCAGCTGATTTTTTAGTTGCCATGGATGTGTTTTAACAGGCCATAAATATAGCCTATAGGCCCAGAAAAATCAAGAAAACACAGCAGTTTTCAAGGGCATACGGAGTGCGCGGCTCTGTTGAGCCGTTTTAAATGTTGACAAGGACCCGCATAGCTGGTCTTCTATTGACATTTGCAATTAGAGGTGCTATAATGGAAAGGCATCAGAGAGATCATCTCTGGTGATTTGTTTTCTAGGGCCGGACGCTCTCAAAGACGCAAGTTGATAGGGCGGCCGCTAGAAGACTCTGAACCTTAACGTTATGATTGAGCTTACTACGAGCCTTATCATGCTCGCTACCGCTTTCACTCCCGCCATAGGGAATGGGGCGACGACGAGCGCGGTAACGGCTACCGCTACTCCTGTCGTGAGCCAACCGATATCGGATGATCATCTTTCGACCTCGACCGAAGCGTATGTCCGCGAGTATTACAAGGATACTCCTATCCTCGCGGAGATCGCCCGGTGCGAGTCGACCTTTAGGCAGTATGGCCCGGACGGCAAAGTCCTCCGTGGCACGGTCGACAAGGACGATATCGGCGTCATGCAGATAAACAAGTACTATCACGGCGACGATGCGACCAAGCTCGGCTACGATATCTACGCTCTCGACGGCAATCTCGGCTATGCCCAATACCTTTACGGTAAATACGGCACAACGCCTTGGCAGAGCTCGTCGAAGTGCTGGATACCAGCGGAGCAGGGCGCAGGCTCTAGTCCGGATGTAGCGATCGGACCTATCCGAAGCTAACAGAATAGAAACAAAACACCGCTTTACGGCGGTGTTTTGTTTTATCTCAAGGCGCAGAGAGTAATGGGCAGAGAACAAATAAAAAGTCCGCACAGGTCGTGCGGACTTTACAGCTCGTCTCGCTTCTTGGCGATCACTCGGAAGTAATGCCAATGCTTCCGGCTGTTATCGGATAGCGCGCCTTCGAATTGAGCCTCCTGAAGGGAGACGTCGAATCCGTCGAACATCTCTTTGACCTCCTGGCGGCTGTGGAAAGCGTAGGGTTTGGAAAGCCTCCGCCAGCCGTCGTTCCAGCCGAAGAGTACTCCTGAAAAGACTCCCGAGATTCGGACCGACGCGAGGATCCGCCCCATCAAGGACTCGAAGCCGATCGGCCCGTGGAATGGCAGGCTGAAGTTTGCGTGGACGAGGTCGTACCTATCGATGCCGTAATCGAAGTCAGCGAACGGCGTTCTCGCATGATCGAACCGATGGCCGTGCTTCGCCCGCATGAGCTCCGCATAGGGCAGGGCGTCGGGGCTTGAGTCTACGGACTGGACTCGTCGGAAGCCCACGGGCTGATTCAGGAGGTATTCCGAGTCGCGCATCGTACCGGAACCCAGATCGAGGGCAGAGTCTCGACGGTCGAGGCGAGAAACGGCTTGCTGGATCAAAACCGAAGGCGGCTGATTGGCAACCGCCGCGTAGTATGTGCTCCAACTATTCATCTGAGCAAAGACTCTCACAGATCCGCGACTATTTCAAGGCTGTCGGCCCTGGCGGGGGATTTTTATATCAGTGTCGCACAATATATCTTTCCGGTAATATAGGCTGATTACGGCCAAAGCGCCTAGCAAAAGCTACTGTCCCTGCCCGATCGGCTGATATCCTTGATTCCCTATGTTGACGAGTCGAGAGCCAGCGTTCTGGATCTCTGTCGGCGCTCCGGCGTTTATCCTTCCGAGGTTCGTGAGAAATGCTTGCCAGAGGATACCGAGGAAAATATTGTGATAGAAGTAATTTATAGGCGTGCTCAAGACGTTGTCCCATACATACGTTACTCCGCTCCAGGCATAGCCGAGATTGCTCTGCGTGAGCGGCGCTTGGATGATCGCCCGCAGGTCGTACCCGAAGAAGCTCAAAATGATGATAAGTATGATGGCAAGGATGATGTACTTGATCATGCTTTTATTGTACCACGGCTAGAACGGGCTCTTGAACACAGGTAGGTATGCCATCGGGTCGAGATACGCATCGGGCGGCGCGGCGACGGTCTTTATACCGGCGCAACGGACGGAGCCGAGAGCCGACGAGTCGACGATGCGAATGTCAGCTGTTATATAGAGGCCGAAATGGAGATGCGGGCCGATGGCGTAACCGGTATCGCCGCTGTAGCCGATGACGTCACCTGCGAGTACGGGATCGCCCGGCTTGACCGTGACGAGCGAGAGGTGTCCGTATATGGTCGAGAGCCCGTTCGGATGCTTTATAAGGACGTATTTGCCGTACTGGCAGCCACTTCGATATTTGGTCGGCTCGGTGTCTTCGATGACGCCGGAAAGGGCCGCCTTGACGGGCGTGCCGATAGCCGCGCGGAAATCCACTCCCCCATGGGTGCCGGAAACATAGAGCCTTCTCGCGTCGACGGTCTTGCCGAAGTATTGAGTCACCTGGATATGGTCGAGAGGCCATGACAAGATCCCGTGCCGGGGCGCAGGAGCTGATGACGGGCTGACGACCGTGCTTAATTTGGATTCATAGTCGTACTGCTGCTGTTCGTAGAGGTTCATCTCGGCTGTCTTTTGGGCGATGAGCGATCGATATGACGCTTCCCTGCTATTCGTCTCTGAAAGCAATTGGTTCTTTTCCTGGACGCTCATAGCGAGAACCTGTTGCTGATCGGAAAGGCTTTTCAAGTACGACTGGAGTTGAGCCTGCTCCCCTGTCGCTTGGTCCTGCTTTCCTCTAAGGAGCGTCTCGAGGGTATTCAGGTCCTCGTACTTGCTTTTAAGCTGGCTTTGAAGCGTCTCCGTCTGATCGATATAGTTCCATGTCGCCGATATGTCCCTGTTATTGAGCAAGTCCTCGATCGGCGATTGCTGTTCGGCGAGAGCGATCTCTCTCACCGTCTCGGCAACAGCGGCTTGGGTCGGAGCGATCTCTGCTTCCGTCGAAGCTATGTCTTTTTTGACCTGCTGGAGGGATAGGCCTGTCTTCGATATCTGTTTTGACGTGAGAGAGAGCTGGGCCTCGAGCTTCTTTTGAGTGAGCTCCAGGGATTGAAGGGTGCTCGAGAGCGTCTGGGCTTGCTTTGATGATTGATCAAGAAGGGTCGAGTATTGATCGATCTCTTGCTGGATAGCGGTTATCTTTTGATTATTGGCGTCGATTTGAGCCTGGATATCTGCGGCGGAATCAGCAGATACGGGCGTGAACGCGGCGCCTTTGACGCACAAAAAAATAACCGTCGCCGACAGGGCGAGCGCGAATATGATGCGTTTATCGGCGAGATATTTTTTAAGGGTTTGCATCGGCGCCTGCGTGGGAACAGAGATCGAGCGCCGTATCGATCCGCTTGAGAGTCGACGGCTTGCCGAGGATAGCGGCGAGAGTGAACGGGTTCGGCGAGCGGTCTTTGCCGGAGAGGGCAAAGCGCAAAGGCCAGAGCACCTGTCCCCTGCCCTCTGCTTCGGCATACGGCCAGATCGCCGCTTTTATACCATTCTCATCCCATTGCGCGCTGGGGAGCTTTTCAAGGATATCTTTGACGTGCGTAAGGTGCTTTTTGACGGACGTCAGGTCTTTATCGTCTTTCCATTTGAGAGATAGAGCGTCGTAGATAGGGTTTTGGAAGTAATAGTCTAGGTCTTGCGATTCGACGAGTTTCGAGATGTCGCCGTACGTGTCTATGCGCTCGACGAGGACGGGAGCGATCCGATTGACTGTCTCGAAAGAGACATCCCAACCGATATCCTGCGCCCGAGAGGACTTGGCGATCCTGTCGCGGATATTCATGACAAGGGCGTCCTTCGGCAGGCGCTTGAGGTGCTCTTTATTCACCCAGCGCAATTTCTCTTCGTTAAAGATCGCTCCGCCTTTTTGGACTTTGCTGATATCGAACGCTTTGATAAGGTCCGGCAAGTCGAATATCTCCTGATCTGTGCCCGGATTCCAGCCGAGAAGAGCCATGTAATTGAGCAAAGCGTCGGGCAGATATCCGGCGTCGCGGTAATACGTCATCGATTCGGCGCCGTGGCGCTTGGAGAGCTTCGATCGATCGTGAGCGAGTACGAGAGGCAAATGGGCGTATGTCGGTGTCGGCGCGCCTATTGCTTCCTGGATGAGCATCTGCCGCGGCGTGTTCGAGATATGATCTTCGCCACGGACTATGTGGGTGATGCCCATGAGATAGTCGTCGACGACGACGGCGAAATGGAATATCGGCTCCGCCAAGCTCTTGGCGATGACGAAATCTCCGAGATCCGTCGTATCGAATTCGATCTCGCCGCGGACGAGATCGGTGAAGCGAACTTTCTTGTTCGGATTGCGGAAGCGGATGACTTTGCCGCCGCCTTCGTTGCGGGCCTCTTCTCCTTCATAGGCCTTGTCCTCGGCGATGAGCTTTTCAAGGTATTGGCGATGAATGGGAGCGCGCTCCGATTGGCGATACATCTCGTCATACGGCAATTTGAGCCATTCGAGGCTCTCGAATATATTCTCCTCGTATTCTTTTTTCGAGCGGGCGATGTCCGTGTCCTCTATCCTTAATATGAATTTTCCACCATGTTGCTTGGCGTATATGTATGAGAATACAGCCGTACGATAATTTCCGGCATGGAGGAAGCCGGTAGGGCTCGGAGCGAATCGCGTGACGACTCTGCGTTTGCCGCTCGCGCCGCCGTTAAAAAAGGCCTTGATCCGGGAAATCATGGCCCTAGTATACTCTTTATCAGGCGTGACTCAAAGCGATCTTGATGATCTCTTCGGCGATCTTGCGGGCGGCGTCGTGATGAGCGAATGATTCGGCGCCTTTGCGCATGGCAAGGGCGACATCGGGCTTATCGATGATCCGGTCGATCTCGGCAGCGAGGACATGCGGCGATAGATTGACTTCTTCTATGACAGAGCAAGCGCCCGAGGCCGCATAGGCGAATGCGTTCGACGTCTGATCATGGCTCACGTCGATAGGTATGGGGATGATGATCGAGGGCACTTTCCAAAGGGCGATCTCGAATATCGTCGAGCCTGCCCGCGATATGATCAAGTCCGCCGCTCCGGCCGCCATTCGGAGCGAGAGAGTATTGAGATATGCGAAGGGTTTGTATCGGTACCGGTGAATGCTCTCGTTCAAGATGACTTCGGCGGTATGGGTCATCTCGTCGATATTATCTTTGCCTGTCTGATGGATGACATAATATTTTTTCACCAGATCGGGCAGGATATCGATGATGGAGTCGTTGATATTTTTCGAGCCCTGGGAGCCGCCGAGGATAAGGATGACGGGCGCTTGGTCCTCGAGCTTGAGATATTCGCGAGCGCCATCATGGATCGGCTCGGCGATCTCCCTGCGAACGGGATTGCCGGTGAAAGCGACCTTGTCTTTTGGAAAATAAGCAGCCGCTTCTTTATAGGAGATGGCGATCCGCTTTGCGAATTTGCTCGCCCAGAGATTCACTCGGCCTGGATGCGAATCTGATTCGTGGATGACCACGGGAATGCCGAGCACCCGGGCGGCGCACAAGACCGGGAACGAGACGTATCCGCCTTTGCCGAAAACGACGTCCGGATATATTTGCCAGACGCGGGCGATCGCTTTGATAACGCCGAGCGCCGTCTTGAACGCGTCAGTGATATTCCAAATCGAGAAATAGCGACGGACTTTGCCGGCATATGAGCGCTCGAATATAACGCCATTCTCGAAAAGCGCCCGCTCATCGTATTTCGCTGGCCCCATGTAATAGAGAGTCGCATCGATGAGATGCTCTTCTTTTGCTATGTCCCGTATAGCTTCGGCGATCGCAACGATCGGATAGAAGTGGCCGCCAGTGCCGCCGCCTGTGAGCAAGATTTTCATAAAGGAATCGAATGGAGAGATTATATCATTTAGCCAGCCGAGCTGTTCTCGATATGTTGAGAAGTATGCCCGACTCGGCGAGGACGAAAAGGAGCGCCGTGCCGCCTTGGGATACGAAGAGGAGCGGCACGCCAGAGAGCGGCATGACGCCTGTCATCGATCCTATGTTCGTAAACGATTGGATGATGATGAACGTTATGATGCCGACGGCGAGGAGCGTGCCGAATTGATTCTGGGCCGTCGAGGCGACTTTGAGCGAGCGCATAGCAAAGAAAAGATACAAGCCGACGAGAGCGAGTGTCCCGATGAGGCCGAACTCCTCGGCCGCCACGGCGAATATCGAGTCCCCTATCGGCTCCGGCAGGTAGTTGAATTTCTGTATGCTTTGTCCGAAGCCGCGGCCGGTGACTCCGCCCGAGCCTATGGCGATGAGCGATTGGTC
>JAGWHV010000041.1 GCA_028866595.1 Patescibacteria group bacterium | reverse complement strand
CTCGTATTTTGAAAAAGGCATCGAGAGGTATACCTACACGTTCCATAGCGGCCTCTCGAAAGCAGAGATTGCCAAGCGCTGGAAAGCGGCGCTCGAGGACGAGCACCCTATCGTCATCGTGGCGACGGGCGCATTTCTATCTCTGCCGCGCGCCGATATCGGCCTCATCATCGTCGAGCATGAGAGCGCCCGCGGCTACAAGATCCAGTCGCGGCCATTTCTCGACTATCGCTTCGTCGCCGAACGATATGCCCGAGAGATCGGCGCCGATCTCATATTCGGCGATTCGTGCCTGCGAGTCGAGACGCTTTGGCGCGAAGAGCACGGCATAGGCAACGACCAGCTCGCCGAATATGCGCCGCTCGCCATGAGGTCGCTCTCGACTGCTCGCGACGCCCTCGTCGACATGCGGACATATCGCGACTTTCGGATCGTCTCCGACGATCTCTACGCCTTGATCAAGAAAGCCCGCGCCGAGAACGGCAACATATTCATATTCGCCGGCCGAAAAGGCTTGGCACCCCAAACAGTCTGCTCCGACTGCGAATCGGTCCTTACCTGCGAGCGCTGTAGCGCTCCTCTCGTCCTTCATGAAAAGAAAGGCCGGCCGGAAGCAGAGCGATTCTTCCTCTGCAATAGATGCGGGTTCAAAGCAGACGCATTCACCAAGTGCCGGACATGCGGCTCATGGCGGCTCAAGCCGCTCGGCATCGGCTCGGAGCGGATCGAGGAAGAGCTGATGAAAGCATTGCCCGGGTATGGCGTGGCCGATGCCACGATAGCGCGACTCGACAGGGCATCGGCGCCTACGCCGAAACGAGCCGCTGACATCATCGAGAGATGGTATTCATCGCCGGGCTCCATCCTCATCGGCACCGAGCTCGCTCTCGCCTATCTCGACCGGCCTGTGGATGCCTGCGCTGTGGGCACGCTCGACGCCCTTTTTTCCATACCAGATTTCCGGATCAATGAGCGGATATTCTCCATCATCCTCAAGCTCCGCTCCGTCGCGAGCAAGGATTTCCTCCTTCAGACGCGCAATCCAGAGGCGCCCGTGCTCTCTCAAGGCGTCAAAGGCAATATCATCGACTTTTACCGCGAAGAGATCGAATCGCGCGAGCGCTTCGCATTCCCGCCTTTTTCTACGTTCATAAAGATCTCCTGCGCCGGCAAAAAAGACGACGTCCTCAAGGCGATGGACAGCCTCGCAGTCTCGCTCGCTGGCTGGCAGGTCGATGTCTTCCCGGCGTTCATCGCCACGATCAAAAACGAATACGTCATGCACGCCCTCATCAAATTACCGCGCAAGGAATGGCCGAATGCCGAGCTCATCGACCGCCTCCGCGGCCTTTCGCCCGCGTACGCCGTAAACGTCGATCCGGAGAGCATCCTGTAGCGCGTCCTTTCATTTTGCCTTTTGACGCTTTTTCTATAGACTGATGCCATGGTTACTATCGTCCAAAAAGATGACCCGATATTGAGGCGCATCGCCGAGCCTGTCGCCGCGTCGATGATCGGCACGCCCGCGCTCCGTCGAATGATCCGCGACATGAAAGAAGCGATCGCCAGCCAGGATGACGCGGTCGCTATCGCCGCTCCGCAGATAGGCGTCTCCTTGCGGATATTCGTCGTCTCCGGAAAAGTCTGGGACATGCTCGCGACGCAAAGAGAGAGCGGAGCACCGGAGAGCGACGACGTCGTCTTTATCAATCCGGAGATCGTCAAGCTCTCGAAAGACAAGGAAAAGATGGAGGAAGGCTGCCTCTCTGTCCGCTATCTGTATGGCAAAATGATGCGCGCCAAAAAAGCGAAGATTCGCGCCCTAAACGAGAAAGGCCAAGCGTTCGAGATCGGCGGCTCCGGCTTGCTCGCCCAGATATTCCAGCACGAGACAGATCACCTCGATGGCAAGTTATTCATCGACGAAGCCACGGAGATCGAGGACATCCCGCCTGAACCGGTAGCGACCGCCGCCAAAAAGCCGACGCCTAGGAGAAAGCTCGCATGAACAAGATAAATTTCGCTTTTTTTGGTACGCCGGACCGGGCGGTCATCGCTCTCGACGAGCTCAAAAAAGCCGGTCTCGTCCCCGGACTGATCGTCACCCAGCCGGATAGGCCGCAGGGCCGCAAGCTCGTCCTCACTCCCCCGCCGGTAAAGATTTGGGCCGAGCGCGGAGGCGTGCCTTTCATGCAGCCTGAAAATCTCGACGATCCTTTGGCCATCGAGGTGCTCCGCCATGGGAATTTCGACGCCTTCGTCGTCGTCGCCTATGGAAAAATACTCAAAAAAGAAGTCCTCGCCATACCGCGGCGAGGCGCTTTGAACCTCCACGCGTCCCTTTTGCCGCACCTTCGCGGATCGAGTCCGATAGAGACAGCCATTCTCAATGATGAGCGCAACACAGGCGCGACAATCATCCTCATGGACGAGCTCGTCGATCACGGCCCTATCATCGCCCAGGCCAGGGTGTCGCTCGACGCCTGGCCGCTCCCCGCCGACGAGCTCGCTCGCCATATCGTCGTCCAGGGCGGCAGATTGCTCGCCGAGAGCTTGCCGAAATGGGTCGCCGGCGACATAGAGGCGCAGCCGCAGGATCATTCGAAAGCGACATTTACAAAAAAAATATCCAAGGCCGACGGCCTCATCGATCCAAATGGCGACGGCTATCAGAACTTTCTCAAATACAACGCGTACATGGGCTGGCCGGGCACGTATTTCTTCGTCGAGCGCGACGGCAAAAAGACGCGCATCAATATAACGTCTGCGGCGTTCGAGAATGGTCGTTTCGTCATACAAAAAGTCGTCCCGGAGGGCAAAAAAGAGACTGCCTGGAGCGGCTCGTGACGAGCGGCCACTCTAGCGCTTCTTCTTCCAAGGCAAGCCGCGGAGCATGTTCTTGACGGCCGCGCCGGAGCGCTTCAGGAAATCGACGCGTTTGGCTTTTTTCGAGCGAAGCGATTCCACGAGCTCGTCTTTGACAGCGGTAAGAGCGGCATAGAGGTCTTCTTTTTCTGATTCGGCCCGGAAACTGCCGAGACGCGACCGGAAATTTATCTCGGCGCGGAATATCTCGCCCGTCCTGTGGTGCTGGGTCGTGCGCGAGACCTCGATCTCGGCGAGAGCGCTCGTGTCGTCGGCCTCGACGTACTTGTCGAGAGCCTGGACGACTTTATCAGCCGCCGCGTCGATCGCTGGGGTGAGAGAAAGGCCTGTAGCTTTGATGATCTTCTGTATCATGTGTGATGATTATAGGGCAATTATACGTTATCGGGAGCGTATGAGGAACAAGCCCGCGCGCCAGAGGCGCGCGGGCTTGTTCTGCCTCCTTACATGTCTCTTTCTCTGCGATATCCGAGATAAGCGCTCACCGCATACCCGGCGAGAACAACCACCGCTGCGCCGAGCGCCACCGTCACCGCCATTTCGCTCTTCGCATTCTGGCTAGCGGCCGCGGCGGCGAGATTGCTCTCCGGAGCATTCGGTGTGGCAGCACCGGCGGTATTATAAGCGATCGCGTCTTGCGGGGTCAGAGCGGCTCCAGACGCAGTATCCGCGCCTTGCAAAGACGCCAAGTACGTATCAAGCGCTGGGTCATATCCTCCTCCCGTCCCGTCATAAGAATAATCAGAAGCAGGAGCTAGACTGCCATCGCTTTCGACCGCGGCAGTCTGCGCCTGATTCGTCCGTGCGGAGCCGCCGGACCTGCTCGCAGCGGGTGCGGACGAGGGAGAGACATTGGCCGCGAGCACGCCGACCATCGAACTCGGCTGCGAAGACTGATCAGAAGCCGAAGCGGTCGATAACCTCCCCGTGATCTCCGATGCGAAGGCCATAGGCGCTCCGAGGGACACGATCACGACCATGGACACGATCGTCGCTGAAAGAACATGAATGTAAGGGGCTGATCGCATGGTGAGAGGATTAAGGCTGTTGGCTTTGAACGCCATATGACGTCGAATACGTGCCATTCGCCGCCGTCGAAGGAACTTGAACTTCGACCTTCACTTCGACCTGTCTGCCTGGAGTATTCGGGTCCTCATCGCCTACGAGAGTAAGAGGCGCGGAATACGAATCAGCCGCAGTAAGCGTCACCGGATCAGCCGAGCTCGCTTGGACCGAAGATATTCGCATATTGCCTGCCACAGGGATCGTGTGGGTCCCGTCGGAATTCAACCAATCGCCGAACTTGAGCGAGAGCTTGGTCTCGGCGTTAGGCACGGTGAGGTGAAAGTCCCACGCCCATCCTCCGGCAAAGCCGCCGCCGGCCGTGGCCGTGCTCGAGACTTGCGTTATCGAGTCAAGAGATAAAGGCGCGTCCGTCGAGCCTCCCGAAACGTCGCCGCTCATCGAGCCTGTCGTCGTCGATGTGTTGCCATTCGATCCAGAGCCCGAGGAACCGCTCGTCGTTATAGTCCCGTCATTGTTCACATCGATTGCCGTGCTGTTATGGTCGGTGAAAGCGGTGACTGCTGTCGTCCCTATGGTATTTGCGAGGACGCAATTCACGGGCAGGTCGCCCGCCGCGACCTCGGGATCGCTCGATCCGACGGTATAGACAACCTTATAGAGACCATCGGTGAGATTCTGGAATGTGCTCGCCACGTCGACGCCGTTCACGGTGCAGGAGCCGCCGATGACGATATCAGATTCATTGTTAGCTGCTGTGAAATAGACGTCCATGGAGCGCCCTGCCGTCGTGGTGCCAGTCGAGGGCACGAGCCCGACAGCTGTGATGACCGGATCACTGCCGGAATTATTCTGGGTCGAACCAGAGGATCCTGAATCGGTGCTCGTAGCGGTGGACGTCGCATTCGACGACGACGTGTTCGATATCGTCCCATCATTATTAGTGTCGATCGCGAGCGTGTTGCCATCGTTCCATGCCGATGCAGTCACAGTACCCGACGAATCGCCGAGAGTGCAGTTCAGAGGCACTTGGCCCGCCGCGACCTCGGGATCGCTCGATCCGACGGTATAGACAACCTTATAGAGACCATCGGTGAGATTCTGGAATGTGCTCGCCACGTCGACGCCGTTCACGGTGCAGGAGCCTGTGACAGCGAGATCCGCCTGCCCCGAGGCTTCGGTGAAGTACACGTCAGCGCTTTGCCCGGCGTGGATCGACTCGGTGCTCGGTATGATGCCGACCTTGGAAAGCGCGAGAGCGGTCGTCGTCGAAGCGGTGCTCGTAGCGGTGTCGGCATACACCGCTGTCGCCGAAGCGACGCTCACGAAAGCGCCGAGCGCCAATGCCCCGAGGGCAAGGGCCGAGAATATCCTTCGAGTAAGCCGCTCCGTCTGCGGCTCCCCCGTTCGTATGTTGCTCATTTGTTTTTAGATTAAAATCTTCGTGCAAAGACGGCAGATGATCGAGGAAGCCGCCTCGCGACGTTAGTACGTCTTCGCCACGAGCATATTATTCAAAGGAAATCCGATCTTTCGCGCTGAAACTTTCATCATCGACCGGTTCGTACTTATAGTGCGCCTCGCGTGCGGCTTTTTGAGCCGCAGCAATGAGGATTATCAATAACAAGCCTTCAATTTATGAGTCTATTAAAGAAAAACGCGGCGGCGAGTCCGACAAGTGTCGGATCAGCGTTCGGTGCGCTCTTCGCCGTTGTCGCCGTCGCGGCGGCATCGTTCGCGATTGCCGCGGCAGTGCACGCTCAAACGTACACGACTACGGCGGTGACTACGTCATACGGCGGTATTCCCTCATATGGATTGTTCTCAAATCTGACTGTTGGCTCGAGCAATCAGGAAGTCTATGACCTGCAGAGCTTCCTCGCCGAACAAGGATACTTTACGTACGGCTTGCCGACCGGATACTTCGGTCCGATCACCAAGACCGCTCTCGCTTCATACCAGCGGGCGAATGGTCTGCCTTCGACTGGATACTTCGGTCCGATGACTCGAGCGACCATGAGCTCGTATGTAGCGACGTTCGCTGTCCGGCTTGGACTAGCGGTCTCCGGTTCGACGGCTACGGGAATAACGATCGGTCTTAATACCGGCAGCCTTAACCCCGTCTCAACGAATGGCAGTTCTGTCAGCGCCTCTACGCTGGCGCCTCTTCACCCGACGGGTTATTGGCTGAATGGCAATTGGTATAACTCTGTGCCTACGACGACCGTGGGCATATCCGGATACTGGTATAACGGCACCTATTATCCCGCGAGCTCGAGCGCTAACCCTACCGCCAATCAAGGAAGCGGCTACTGGTACGATGGCGTCTGGTATTCGACCTCGAACTCAAGCCAGAACATGAGCTCCACGGTAGCGACGAACGCCCAATCAGGCATATCGACCTCGTCCTGGAGCCCTTATAGCGGGACATCCTCGACGACGGGTACGAGTTGCAGCTACCAACAGACCGCCACCAACGGCACGCAATACGTCTGCCAGTAGAGATAGTAATGCGTACGGATAAAAGACCGCCCCGAGGCGGTCTTTTACGAAACATGCTACGATAGGGACATGTCTCGCGACACGCACGGTTTTGCGATCATCTCACTGCTTGTGATCATCGGCCTTGTCGTCATCGGCGGAGCGTATTTTGCGACCCGCGCCAGGCATTCGTCACCCCTGCAGATCGCCACGACAACATCGGAGACCGCGACGACTTCTGCGCGGGCAGAACCGGCGCCGAGCGGATCTTCCCACGGCAACCAGCCGGACAGCCACGTCCTCTCTATCATGAGCGAGATCGGCTGTTCTGATCAATCTTCGTGCATATCCGCATGCATGAGGCTCGGCATGACGCCCGCATGCGCCGAGCTCCGAAATCTGATGACGTCCGATGCGCGAGCCTATACCGAAGGGACTCCGAGCAACCAGCCTCCTAAAGATGTGGCCTTCGTCGGGAATAACACGCCGGCGAATGCGGGCGCTCTGCCTTCATGTCCATCGAGCGACGCGCTTCTGGACGCTTCGCCGATACGACCAGGAGATCTGGTCGGCATAGAGCCCATGGGTCACATGAACGGCGAGCATATCCTTCCGAGCCAAGCCGACCACGTATATCTCTTTGGCAGCGCATCGTCGCCGACGGCTGTGTACGCGCCTGGCGATGC
>JAGWHV010000040.1 GCA_028866595.1 Patescibacteria group bacterium | reverse complement strand
TTTTTCTATACCAGGAAACCCCGGGCAAGGAAGACTTGGGCTTCCGACGCCCGGGGATGAATGGATCCTTGCACGTCGCATGTACCCATGCGACGCTAGGTACCATGAGGACTCGCTCGCTATCCCACTCGGTATATCAGCACCAATACCACGTTGTATGGGGCACTAAATATCGCAGGAAGATATTGAAACCATACGTTTTCATCGAACTCAAACGCTCCTTCTATACCACCCTCAAGAAATATCCGACGCTCTATATCCATGAGATGAATGTCGACGATGACCATGTCCACGTCCAGATCGAGATACCGCCCAACATCGCCGTTTCAGATGCTGTCGGAATGCTCAAGAAAGAGGCAAG
This sequence comes from Patescibacteria group bacterium, assembly GCA_028866595.1. Lineage (GTDB taxonomy): Bacteria > Patescibacteriota > Minisyncoccia > Phycocordibacterales > UBA6065 > UBA6065. The sequence continues at coordinate 7,038 of JAGWHV010000040.1, read as the reverse complement.
CAAACACCTACGTTCAAAATTCAAATACATACGCGAGATATATCTCGAACGAGACGGCGTCTGGAGCGTCGGATATTTCTCATCGACCGTGGGACTCAATGAAGACAAAGTGAGACGATACATCGAGTGGCAAGGCAAGAAGGATGTACCTCAGAAATCCCGCCTGTTCTAGTCCTCATGCCGCCAAAGGAAACCCCGGGCATCGCCCGGGGAGGAGGTCATTCGTTGAAAGATGCTGTTGACTCTCTCTCAAAAATATTATAGATTCCAATCGAAAAACCGCGAACTCTCGCGGCCTTCCGCAATTACGATCTTTATGAAGACAAATCGCTATATCACCCTGTGGGCGTTCGCGCTCACGGTATCAGTCGCGTCGGGAGCGTCGGACAGCATTCCCGATCTTCTCCCTCGCGAACAGATCAGGGGCTGCATCGTGTCCCCGGCGACTCGGATCACGGGCGGCCGAGCCGATGAAGCGCGTCCGCACGTCGTCGCTTCGGCGCCGCAGGCGATCACGCTCAACGTCTCGATCGACAGCAGTCCAGGGATAAGCACCTGGCGGTTCGGGTATATCAAGGCGCCATTCGTGGCCTACGACATTAACAATCCGAACGCCATGGCTGTCCCGATCACTTCGATCGGATTCGCGGTCTCGGCGCCGATCACATACGTCTCGATTGAGGCTGTCAATGGCGCGAGCGTTATATACGAGGACCCTGGCTCTGCTCACCAAGTCTCGTATGCGTACACTCTCCAGCCAGGAGAGACGCACCGATTCGTGGTCCGCGCCGATTTCGGTCTCCAAAGCGATGAGCACTCGTCCGTGTTCGCGGCCCTCGAGATGACATCTCTCGGCGTCCAAGGGAACTTCAGCTCGCTCACGGTCAACGGGCCAGGCGTTGGAGCGTCGATCCCTGTACAGGTGGTGTCCGCTTCGGCGCCCTTGCATGTCAGGATCATCAACTCATCGGCGAGGGGAAATGTCACAGGCTTCGTCGTTACCTCCGATGATTCCCTCGCTCTCGCGGCAGTGCTGATCCGTGCCGTCGGTCCGACCCTTGGAAAGTTCGGGGTGACCGGCTTCGCTCCGAACCCGTCGTTCACGCTCTATGACGGAGCCGGTGATGTCGTCGGCAACGCTCCTTCAGGTTGGTCAAGCGATGTCATCAGCGGGTGGAGCGTATCTCTCGCTGAGGCCTATACGGGGGCGTTTCCCCTCATCACCGGATCTGGCGATGCGGCCGAAGTTTTCTACCTAAGCCCTGGAGCGTACACTGTCCAGACGTCGGGGCAGGGGCAGATCATGTCGGAAGTCTATCTTGCCGACATGAGGACGCAGTGACATGCCATAGGCCGCCTGCTCGCGTGAAGCGAGCGGGCGGTTTTTTTTCCACGCATCCTTATCGTACAGCTAAAAACGGTTTGACTTCTTATGTCTCTTTGCTATGATGGACTCCACGCATTTTGCGCGCTTTTTTCGATTGCGACGCAGGCCAAAACCGGCGATCGCCATTGAAAAAAAGATTATCAAACTTAGAACATTCATTTCGTACGTACGTCTGGACCTGCCAATCTCGCGCGCAGATCTAGGCTGACGTACAAGAAGAAAACGCTATGGCAGAATTCACACGAACCAAGCCGCATGTCAACGTGGGCACCATCGGCCACGTCGACCACGGCAAGACGACGCTCACGACCGCGATCCTCGCGGTCCAGGCTCGCGACGGTCTCGCCCAGAACAAGGCGTATGCCGACATCGCGAAAGGCGGCACCGTCCGCGACGCTTCGAAGATCGTCACGATCTCGCTCGCTCACGTCGAGTACGAGTCTGACACGCGCCACTACGCGCACATCGACGCTCCAGGGCATGCCGACTATATCAAGAACATGATCACGGGCGCCGCCCAAATGGACGGCGCTATCCTCGTGGTATCGGCCATTGATGGCCCGATGCCTCAAACTCGCGAGCACATCCTCCTCGCCAAGCAGGTAGGCGTGCCTCGAATCATCGTCTTCCTTAACAAGTGCGATGCCGTCGAGGACAAAGACCTCATCGACCTCGTTGAAGGCGAAGTCCGCGATCTTCTCACGAAATACGGTTATGACGGTGCCAACACGCCTGTTATCCGCGGCTCGGCCCTCAAAGCGCTCGAAGCCAAGGACAACAATGACGAGTGGGCCAAGAAGATCAAAGAGCTCATGTCCACTCTCGATACCTATATCCCTATGCCAGAGCGCGCGACCGACAAGCCGTTTCTCATGCCCATCGAGGACATTTTCTCGATCGAAGGCCGCGGCACCGTGGTCACAGGCCGTATCGAGCGCGGTCAGGTCAAAGTCGGCGACGAAGTAGAGATCGTCGGCATCAAACCTACCTCGAAATCGGTCATCACCGGTATCGAAATGTTCAACAAGCAGCTCCAGTCGGGCATGGCGGGCGATAACGCCGGCGTGCTCCTCCGCGGCGTCGCCAAAGACGATGTTCACCGCGGCCAGGTGCTCGCTAAGCCAGGCTCCGTCACCCCTCACACCGAGTTCGAGGCAGAAGTCCTCATCCTTAAAAAGGAGGAAGGCGGCCGTCACACGCCGTTCTTCAACGGCTATAAGCCTCAGTTCTATGTCCGTACCACTGACGTCACCGGCGAGGTGACCCTCAAGCCGGGCGTAGAGATGGTGATGCCAGGCGACACCGTGACCTTCGCGGTCAAGCTCCTCGCACCGATCGCTCTCGAGGCTCAACAGCGCTTCGCCATCCGCGAAGGCGGCAAGACCGTTGGCGCCGGCGTTGTCACGAAGATCGTTAAATAACCCATGCCTACCGCTCCTAAAAAAGCATCGACCCCAAAGAAATCGCCAACCAAGGCGGTCAAGACGGCGGACGCCGCTCCTCGTTTGAGGATCCGCGTCCGCGCGTACGAGAACAAGATCCTCGACGCTTCGGTCAAGCAGATCATCGACACCGCCCTTCGCTATGACGTGGAAGTCCTCGGTCCGGTGCCTCTGCCTACGGAGATAAAGAAATATACGGTGAACCGCTCGTCGTTCGTATACAAGAATGCGCGAGAACAGTTCGAGATGCGAGTGCACAAGCGCCTCATCGATATTCTGAATCCCAATGCAAAGATCATCGAAGCTCTGACCAACATGTCTCTGCCATCAGGCGTGAACATCGACGTCAAGATGATATAAAGCAAGCCGTCAAAGAAAAAATCGCCCGACATGACGGGCGATTTTTTCATGCTTGTCAGTGCCGCGCCCTCGACAATTTCCGGCGGCGGATATACATTGTCTCCAGATTCGCATGAGAACATTCCTTTTGAACGTCGCGCCCGGCATCCTCGGCGGTATAGCGGCTCTCGTGTTCTTCGGACTGATGTCCCTTCGAGGCATCTGCTGGGCTCTCTCGGACGCTTTCGATCGACTCAGGCAAGATTCCTTCGAGCGTGCGTGGAAAGACTATGTCCCGTGCCCGCGCTGCGGCAGACGCGTCAAACCGATCCGCGAGGCTCCGATAGGAGAGCACCTCGATTGTCCCCTCTGCGGCTGTCACGCGTTCCGTCTCCGGACGTACGACAGGTCGATCATCCCATTCGGACGCCGCAGGCCTTCGCCGTGGGCCGACAGATATTCGAAGGAAAAGATCACCGAGATTCCTCGGATACCTCTCGAAAGCGCGCCTTGAGAAGCGCGTTTTTTCTTTTGATCGCGCGGATTTGCAATATTTTGCCGAGTGCTGTAGTATGTGCCGCACGAGAGAAGCAGTAGCTTCTTTTTAGTTTTAACAAGTAATCGAGAGCCTACGGAGCCTCCCGCTCCGCGCTCGCGCAAAATCCGCGAACTCATGAAGAAATTCATACTTGGTACGAAAAAGGGCATGACCCAGGTATTCGACGCCGATGGCCGCGCCTACCCAGCGACGGTACTTTCAGCTGGCCCCGTCGTCGTCACCCAGGTGAAGACAGTGGACACCGATGGCTATACCGCTCTCCAGGTCGGTCTCGGCGATCAGAAAGAATCACGCCTCGGCAAAGCGCTCGTCGGCCACTTCAAAAAAGCGGGCGCTAACTTCCGCTACGTCGGCGAATTCTGCGTCTCCGCCGAAGAGGCAGCCAAATTCAAAGTAGGAGACAAGATCGACCTTTCGACGTTCGCTACCGGCGATAACGTCACGGTCCGATCCGAGTCGAAAGGCAAGGGTTTTCAAGGCGGCGTCAAACGCCATCACTTCAAAGGCGGTTCCCGCACCCACGGGCAGAAGCACTCTGAGCGCGAGCCAGGCTCTATCAACGGCCCGGGTCGTCAGGGCTCCGGCCGCGTGCCGAAAGGCAAGCGCATGGCCGGCCGCATGGGTGGCGATATGGTCACCGTCAAGAATCTCAAAGTCCTCCAGGTTCGTCCGGAGACGAATGAGATCGTCATTCACGGCTCTCTTCCTGGTCGAAAGGGGGTTCTCGTATCTATCGTCGCCTAACCTAACTGAACTAACATGGAAGCAATCATATACAACAAGGAAGGCAAATCGGCGGGCACGATAAAGCTCTCGGAAAAGGCTTTTGGTCTGCCGTGGAATGCTGATCTCGTTCATCAGGTCATGCATTCGATGATGTCCTCGGCTCGTCAGCCGATCGCTCATACCAAGACGCGCGGCGAAGTCCGCGGCGGCGGCAAAAAGCCATGGCGCCAAAAAGGCACCGGCCGCGCTCGTCACGGCTCGACCCGTTCCCCGATCTGGGTCGGCGGCGGTATCGCCCACGGTCCGAGGAACGACAAAAATTACGACCGTAAGGTCAACAAGACGATGAAGGCCAAGGCACTCCTCACCGTGCTTTCAAAGAAATACAAAGACGGCGAGATTTTGTTCGTCGACTCGCTCTCCATCGCCGCACCGAAGACCGCTGAGGCCAAGGCCGCTCTGTCGAATCTCGCCAAGGCCAAGGGTTTCGAAAGGCTCGCTACCAAGCGCAAGAATGCAGCTTTCTTCGCCCTTGCCAAAAAAGACGCGAACGTAGAGAAGAGCTTTCGCAATATCGGCTCTGTGGCGGTCGACGAAGTTCGTAACATCAACATGCTCGATCTCTTGAAGCACACATTCGTCGTCATCGAGAATCCGGCCGAGTCCGTCAAACTTATCGAAGCTAAGCTCTAATACCATGTCGCTTTTTGGAAAAAAACCTAAGATAAATGACTCGTCGGCGGAAAAGGCCGAAGCGACGAAGACTGCCCTCGCAAAATCGTCACAGAAAGTAGTCGACACCAAGAAAGTCCTCAAGACTGGGTCATCGGCGAAGGTGACGAAAACAGGTGCCGTTGATAAAGCGGAGAAGCGCGCCGCAGCCGCCGCGGGCGTGGTCTTTGCCAAAAATTCAGTGATCATCCGTCCGCGCGTGACCGAAAAGGCCGGCCTTCTCTCGGAGAAAGGCATATACACGTTCGATGTGAGGAAAGACGCAAATACTCGGGAGATCACAGCCGCTATCGTCGCTTCTTATAAAGTGACGCCAGTCAAAGTCTCCGTCCTGCCCGTCAAAGCAAAATCCATGGTCGTCCGCGGAAAGACCGGCTCGACGAGCGCCGGCAAGAAAGCCTATGTCAATCTCAAGAAAGGCGACACGATCGAATTCATATAAACTTAATTATCAACACCATGAAATCCTATCGCCCAACATCTCCAGGTCGTCGCCAGATGCAGACCGTCGACTTCAAGGAATACATCACCGCCAAAAACCCCGTCAAAGCTTTGACGTATGGCAGGAAGCGCGACGTCGGCAGGAATAGCCAGGGCCGCATCACCGTCCGCCACAAGGGCGGCGGACACAAGCGCCTCTATCGCGATATCTCTTTCATGTATGACAAACGCGACATACCAGCGACAGTTAAATCAGTCGAGTACGATCCGAACCGGTCGGGCTTCATCGGCCTCGTCGCCTACCGCGACGGCGAGCGCCGCTACATGCTCTTGCCAAAGGATGTCCGTCCAGGCGCAGCCATCGTAGCCGGCGTGAATGCTCCTCTCCAGCCGGGCAACGCCCTGCCTTTGAAGAAGATCCCTGTCGGCACATTCATCTACAATATCGAGCTCAAGCCTCAAGGCGGCGCCAAAGCCGCTCGCGCCGCGGGCATATTCGCCCAAGTCATCGGTAACGACGGCGGCTATACGATGATCAAGATGCCTTCGTCCGAAGTCCGTCGCATCCACGAGGAATGCTTCGCTACTGTCGGTCAGGTCTCGAACGACGAGCACTGGCTCGTGAATTCGGGCAAAGCCGGCCGCTCTCGCTGGCTCGGTATCCGTCCGACTGTCCGCGGTACCGCCCAGAACCCTGTCGACCACCCATACGGCGGCGGCGAAGGACGCCAGGGCCGCGGTCTCCGCAGGCTCAAGACTCGCTGGGGCAAGCCAGCCGGCAAGGGCCAGAAGACCCGCACGCCGAAGAAGTACTCGAACGTCTTCATCGTCTCTCGTCGCAAAGTCGGCAAAGACAGGAACTCGGCGCAGTAATATTTGACACCCGCCCCGGCGCAAGCCCCGCGCTTCTAGCGCGGGGGAAAAGCCAAATCCCTGCCTCCATTGCGATACAATGAAAGGATGCAAAAACCGATATTCTGGCGGGGAGGTCACACAATCCATCGGTGCCTCTACCACCTGGTGTTCGTACCCAAGTATCGGAGGAAAGTCCTCAGGAGGGAGCTCGTCCGACGTCTCACCCATCTCTTCTACGAATGCTGCAAGGTGAATCGATGGTACATACACGAATTGTCGATCCAGACTGATCACGTCCATATGCTCATCCAGCTCCCGCCGAGGACCTACACTCCCAAAGCCATACAGTATCTCAAAGGAGGCACGTCACGAGTGATCAGGAAAGAGTTCCCCGAGCTCGAGGAATTCCTCTGGGGAGACTCCCTCTGGGCCGACGGATACTTTATCGAGACCGTCGGACGAGCGGCAGAGACCGCCATGCGAAAGTACATCAGAGAGCAATGGAAGCAGGAGCCAGGCGCAAGCCGCGGCCTTTAGGCCGCGGAAGTTGACTTATT
>JAGWHV010000039.1 GCA_028866595.1 Patescibacteria group bacterium | reverse complement strand
GATGCACTCAAATACTTGCTCGACAGGATATTGCAGGTGCGGACTATACAGTAAGAAAAAATAGGATATTATGGTGGGAACCTAATCGTCATGAAAAAACAAACTTCACACATAGATACTGAATATTTCAGGAAGCGTCTCGAAAAAGAACTTTCGACCCTCGAAGCCGACCTCAAGAGCGTCGGGCACAGGAATACAGAAAATGCGCGAGATTGGGAACCCGGAGCGAATGACGTGGACATCGAGGCGTCAGACCCGGCTGACACTGCGGACAACATCGAGAACTACGAACTCAATACCGCCATCTTGAAACCTCTGGAGATCCAATATAATGACGTCAGGCGTGCCCTCGATAAGATCAAAAAGGGTACATACGGTGTCTGCGAGATCGGAGGCGAGCCCATAGAGAAAGAACGCCTTGAGGCCAATCCGGCCGCTAAGACTTGTCTTAGACACAAAGACTAGCCGCCAGAGAGACGGAGTGTGTAAAGACCCGCTCGGCGGATCTTTATTTTTTCTTGATAAAAATATGACCGCGAGCTGCTACGGTTATGCGTATGAAATTCTCAAAAATATTAGGCGCCCAGAGCCATATGCTCCGGCCCCACATCATTACTATAGAGACTGACATATCGCGGGGCCTGCATAGCTTCTCCATAGTCGGCTTACCGGACAAGGCAGTAGAGGAGTCTAGAGACCGCGTGAGCGCGGCCATCAAAAATTCCGGATTTAAATCCCCAAAACAGACGAACGCCAAGATCACGGTCTCCCTGGCGCCATCGCACATCCGGAAGGAGGGACCTGCCTTTGACCTACCGATCGCTCTCGGCTATCTACTTGCCACGGATGAGATATCGTTCGACCCCACGGACAAGCTATTCGTCGGCGAATTAGCCCTCGATGGTACCGTCCGGCCCATTAACGGGGCATTATCGTATGCGCGGCTAGCGCGGGACACCGGCATTCGAGAGATATATGTACCAAGGGCGAACCAGGACGAAGCCGCGCTCATGGGTGGATTAGATGTATACGGCATCGAACGTCTCACGGATGTCGTCGCTCATCTCGATACGCGTCATCCCAGCAGCTCTCTCCAGACTGCTGAACGCAGTACGCCCGCGCCTCCAAAGAATGATGGTATGGACTTTGATGACATCGTAGGGCAGACCACAGCAAAGCGTGCGCTCACCATCGCTGCAGCAGGCCGACACAACATAGCGCTCTTCGGACCTCCGGGAACAGGCAAGACGATGCTCGCTCGAGCATTGCGCTCCATATTGCCGCCTTTGTCATTCGAAGAGTCCCTCGAGACGACCGAGATCCATTCGATCGCCGGATCGCTTGAAGGAACGCTCATAACCACCCCTCCCGTTAGATCTCCACATCATACGGCTTCTTACAGCGCGCTTATAGGCGGCGGGTCAAATCCACGACCGGGAGACATAACCCTGGCTCATCATGGAGTGCTCTTCCTTGATGAATTTCCCGAGTTTGATAAGAGAGTCTTGGAGGCTCTGCGCCAGCCGCTCGAAGAAAAGATCATCGCCATATCTCGCACGAAAGGGTCCGCGATATTTCCAGCTGACTTCATTCTCGTTGCCGCGATGAATCCCTGTCCATGCGGAAATAAAGGCATCATTGGAAAAGAGTGCTCATGCTCGCCAGCAACCATCAGAAATTACGAGAAAAAGATATCTGGGCCTATTGCGGACCGTATAGATATGTGGATAGAGGTTTCAGAAATCGAACATGAGAAACTTTTGAGAGAACGCCAGCCTGGGACAGAGACGAAACGGGCACGAGATTTGGTCGAACGCGCTCGAAAAAGACAAGTAGATCGATTCACGAGGCTCGGCGTCCCCGCAGATTCGAACACGGACATAAGCTCGCGTGACATATCCCGATCCGTGAGGCTCTGCAAAGACGCAGAACGGGCCTTGAACCGAGCGGCGGAGCGATACGGGCTATCCGGAAGAGGATACTACCGAACCCTCAAGCTCGCCCAGACGATTGCCGATCTCGAGGAAAGTGAGGACGTAAAAACGCCTCACGTAATGGAGGCGCTCCAATATCGACAAAGGGGGTCGTCAGCGAGTGATCAGCACTGATTAGAAAGGATTGACTGCGCCGCGAACTTCGAAATGGACATGCGGTCCGGTCGTCTTTCCTGTCATACCTATGAGGCCGATGGTCTCGCCCTGCGCGACGTCCTCGCCCTGAACGGCGATGACCTTGCTCATATGGGCATAAAGCGTTTGGGTGCCGTTCGGATGCGAGATGACTACGTACGAACCGTATCCCCCGTTCCATCCGCCTTCACGAGCAATGATGACGACACCGTCCGCCGCCGCGTGTATAGGAGTGCCTATAGGGTCAGCAAGATCGACGGCATTATAGCCGTGCAATCCTTGGGTCTTTACGCCACCATCTATAGGACGCTCATAGTAGCCAGGATAGTCAGGGATGCCCCAAGCGCCACGGAGCTTTTCGGTAGGATTCGTAGCCTGGCCAGATACATGCGAATGACCGCCCGATGAAGTCACTGTCGTCGCAGGGAGAGCGGCTTCGCCGTCTGGAATAATGATCGTCGAACCGACGGTAAGATCGGCGTTCGATTGCAAACTGTTATAGCTCATGATGTCGCCAGAATCTGCCTTGAACTCTTTTGCGATCGAGTCTATCGTGTCACCTTTTACTACCTTGTGACTCACGCCGTCTATAGGGAGGATGACGAGCTCATCGCCAGCATGGATAGGACCCTTGATATCATTCGCCCATATGATGGTATTAACCGATACATTGAACATCTCGGCTATCTGGCTCAAGGTGTCGCCCTGTCGTACGACATAGAGACTGATCTGGGTCGACTGATTCGCGGGAATATCGGCTTGGGTACCATCGACACCGGACTCTTGTACAAGAGCGGTGTTGTCGACCATAGCTATGTCGCCGCTAGTTCGATTGGTGACGTCTGCTGGCCCGACATTAGCCTGGAGCACGCCAAGGGCATCGGCGGAGACAGGAGATACGCCAGCGTCAGCCTGCTTATTACCCACAAGATCAGAAAGAAACGAAAAAACACCGGCGTTTACAGCGATCGGCGCTCCAACTATCCCTACAACCAAAGCAGACTTTACCGCGTAAAGCCCGATTTTAAGCCATTTATTAGACTTCACCGAACCGAGACGAGGATCTCGGGGCGAGGCCGATGTAGGAGACGTAGAAATAGCGCTGTTTTTATCCGGGAATTGACGGGATTTGCTGTAAAACGGCTCAACAAGGCCGTATTTCTGAATATCCGTTCTTCTGTGCCTTATTACTATACTCGTCGGGACAGGATAGTCAACGAATTTATCCACCCGCTATCCACTGGATATGATTCTCGGGTAACTACCCTTTACTATAGCCATATTTTTGCTGTGCTAGAATTGCCCGGTGAGCAATCCCTCCTACCTAACCAACCTGAATGAAAAACAGCGCGAAGCGGTGCTCAAAACCGATGGGCCCGTGCTCATCCTCGCAGGGGCGGGAGCCGGAAAGACAAAAGCCATAACTCACCGCATTCTCCACCTCATAACTTCTGGTATAAAGCCCGAGAACATACTCGCCATCACTTTTACCAATAAGGCCGCCAAGGAGATGCGCGAGCGGGTCTTTAAATTAATAGAGGAGAGCGATCTTAATTTGCCAGTATCGTTCACGGAACGGCCGTTCGTCAGTACATTTCATTCTCTCGGTGTCCATATCATAAAAGAGAACGCGCAAAAGCTGGGTTTGACCCGCCATTTCACGATCTTTGATCGATCAGACTCTCGCCGAACCATCAAAGAAGCGATCATCGAGCTCGGGCTCGACCCAAAACAGTATGAACCAGGCATGATCCTCTCGATCATATCCCGTGAAAAAGGAAAAGGCGTTGATATCCACCGATTTTTTGAGTCTGTCGGGAACGATTACATGCGCGAGATCGTCCATAACGCCTGGCAAAGATACGAAGCGACTCTCCGCAAAGAAAAAGCGCTCGATTTCGACGATCTCCTGCTCAAAACCGTCGAGCTCCTCGAAAAAAATCCGGACATCCGAGCGCATTATGAGAAAGTCTGGCGATACATCCACATCGACGAGTACCAGGATACGAACAAAGTCCAATACAAGATCGCCAAACTGATCGCCGGGGACAAAAAGAACATCTGCGTCGTTGGCGATGTCGACCAAAATATATATAGCTGGCGAGGCGCGGACATAAAGAACATCTTGAGCTTCGAGTGTGACTATCCGGGAGCGGCCATGATCGTACTCGAAGAGAACTATCGCTCGACGCAGACGATATTGGAGGTCGCCAATCATATCATCAAGAAAAACAAGAACCGCTTTGAAAAGAATCTCTTCACAAAAAAGGGAGCGGGCGAGGCTATAACCCTCTATGAGGCGTTCGATGAGAACGACGAGGCTCGATTCGTCGCCGAAAAAGCAGCCGACCTCATCGGCAAGGGAGTGGATCCACGCGAGATTGCTGTTCTCTACCGAGCGAACTTCCAGTCGCGGGCGCTCGAAGAGGCGATGCTCTCCCGCGGCGTCGAATATCAAGTGCTCGGCGTCAAATTCTTTGAACGAAAAGAGGTCAGGGATGCACTCTCGTATATCCGAGCGGCTCTCAATCGCGATTCTCTCTCTGATATACAGCGGGTCATCAACGTCCCGGCCCGCGGCATAGGCAAAGTAACGATAGCAAAGATATTCTCGGGCATGCTCGATCGCCTGACGCCTGCTGTCTTGAAGAAGTGGAGCGAGTTCAACGAGATCCTCGATGATATCGCGAAAAAAGCCCAAGCAGAAAAAGCCTCGGACCTAGTGAAATTCGTCATCAAAAGGACAGGCCTCGAGGATATGCTCAAGAACGGGACAGACGAGGACCTCGAACGTCTCGAAAACATGCGGGAACTCGCGACGCTCGCTACGAAATACGACTTTATGATGCCCGGCGAGGGCGCGGCCAAGCTCCTCGAGGACTCGGCGCTCGCCACGGACCAAGATGAGATGGAAGAAGACAAACCGGCTGTCCGTCTGATGACAATCCATGCCTCTAAAGGTCTCGAATTCGAATATGTTTTCATAACCGGGCTCGAACAAGACCTTTTCCCGCATAGAGCGATGGAATCGAAACGGGATAAGCGCGACGACGAAGAGGAGCGCCGACTATTCTACGTGGCGCTGACGAGGGCAAAAAAGAAGCTTTTTCTGACGCAAGCATCGCTTCGTACGATATACGGCGCGCGCCAAGTGACTGTACCTTCGGAATTCATCTTTGATGTACCGGACAAATTCATCGAAAGGGAAGAGCGGGCATCGAGTGGTGGAAAAGTGATATATTTCGATATATGAGAGCGAAAAAATCGCTTGGGCAGAATTTCTTGATATCGCCGCGAGTCGTCGACGCCGTCGTCAAAGCCGGCGAAGTGGCTCCGGAGGAGACTGTCGTCGAGATAGGACCGGGGAAAGGCGTCTTGACGAAGGCGCTCCTCGCCTCGGACGCGCGTGTGATCGCTGTCGAGAAAGATGACCGCTTGATCCCCATGCTCATGGAGACTTTCAAGGACGAGATCGCTGCAGGGAAGCTCGAGGTCATCCACGGGGACGCGCTCGAAGAAGCGTGCGCCAAGGACGTCCTCGGTCGCATCCGATTGGACGCGGACTATAAGCTCATCGCCAATATCCCATACTACATCACCGGCGCGATAATCAGAGATTTTCTCTCCGCGGCTCGGAAGCCCTCGCTCATGGTCCTCATGGTCCAAAAAGAAGTGGCGCAGAGGATCGTCGCACGAGACAGCAAAGAGAGCATCCTCTCGCTCTCGGTAAAGGCGTACGCGAAGCCCGAGATCATTATGAATGTGACGCGGGGAAATTTCTTCCCGATACCAGATGTCGATTCAGCAGTCATTAAACTCTCGGATATTCACTCGCCATTCGCAAACAAGGACGAGGAAGATTGCTATTTTGAGATCGTCCGAGCCGGTTTCGGACAAAAAAGAAAGAAGCTCATATCGAACCTGGAATCGGTCATGCCGCGGGGCGAGCTTGAAAAAAGATTCGCGGCGCTCGGCCTCGACCAAAATGTCCGTGCAGAAGATGTGCGGGCCGAGATGTGGCCCGCGCTCGCCGTTCGCTAGATCGAGTTGCCGACCATAGGCAAGACCGTGCCCCGCGTTGGAAGGACCGTACAGTATGGCTCCACTCCCATCCAACACTCTCCTGTCAACTCAGGATTAAAAAGGCCGAGGATCTGCCTCCCATAAGGGAGATCGTAGTCGCTCCTCGCCTGACTGCCGACGACATATGCGATGGGACCTGCTCCGACCTTGGTCGCTGTCGGAGGAATGACGAAATACCAGACGCTGCCACCGGTACATGTGCACGGATATCTAAGAAAAAAATTAGAGCCGAAAGATACGGCTGCTACCGAGGCAAATGCCGGTACATTGCCCATGACGAAAGCGAGGCTTGTGATAATGACCGTGGCAAGAGTCATTTTGATAATCTTCATGACTCCATTATACAGCAAAAGCCGCTCCGACCTGATATAATCTCGACATGAGGAGATTTCTCGCTTCGAGAGTCGGCATAGCGCTTGTGGTCGCCATCGTCATCATCGGTATCGCGGCAGTCGCAAAAATCGAAAGTAACGTTCATACCCAGGATGCCGCCCTGCGCCAGAAAGTCGGCCTCGTCGTCGACACTGCCGTACAGACGGCTATACAAAATGGCGATCAGTCAAATCTGCAGGGCGTACTCGGTACATCCACGTTAAGCGACAAAGTCGCGGCGCTCGAAATGAGTAACTCGACAGCGACTCCCGAGGAGCTTACGGCGACAGACCGGTTCGCTCGAGAATTCTTTACTCAATACATCGCTCTCAAAAATTCTGGCGCGACGATCGATCAAAACACGGGGATGAATCTCGTAAACCAGCTCTTGAGCCAGGATTATGGTAGTCCGACAGAAGAAAAGACCTACACAACGGCAGATATAAAGGTACTTAACACGGACTCGCTCATGGCCCTCAAGGCTTATGGGAACGCCCTCGGCGCGATATTGCAAGCGCCTCTTCCGCCTGGTTACACATCTGAATTGACTATCTTGGCCAAAGCAAGCGACTCGGGGGATGACTCCGACCTACCGAAATTGGCTCTGAACGTTGCTCATTATCAATCAGTCCGTGACAAGATATTGGCCCTCCCCGTCCCGTACGCCCTTGAAAATGCTCATGTAGCCCTTATAAATTCAATATCTGCGATACTCGAAGGGGTACGAGGGATGACATACATCACAACCGACCCGGTCGGCGCGACAAAAATGATAGCCCAGTATCAAGACGGCATAGAAGCCATCTCTCTTCCTCTTGAGGCTATAAAACAGTACCTGATCAAGCAGGACGTGTCATTCTCCTCCTCCGACAGTGGATATATCCTTGTCCAATAATGGTATAATTTTCTCGATACCTCTATCTTATCGA
>JAGWHV010000038.1 GCA_028866595.1 Patescibacteria group bacterium | reverse complement strand
TCGTTCACTGTGGCCGTGCTCATCGGCAAGGAACAGGTAGCCGTCGGCGAAGGCAAATCAAAGCAAGAGGCCGAGCAGAACGCCGCCCTCCGCGCCCTCGAGCTCAAGAAGTGGAATTCGTAGGACGGAGTCATCGTAAATATATTCAAACAAGGCAAGAAGATTTGCGGTCTAGAATTTCACATAGATAACGATCGGCGGGTCCTCGCGACCTATATGTCGGCCGATTCCTTGAAGTACGTTACAATGACGGCTCCGTAGTCCGGTCACTTGCCGCGCCAATCGCGCGGCTTTTTTGTGCCCGTTGGAAATGCTATATTTAAAGGGCCTATTTCCGCGCCCGGGGCGGTACCCAGCCACACTTTTATGTATCTCAAATCTCTAGAGCTTTCCGGATTCAAATCCTTCGCCAAAAAGAGCAATCTCGAATTCAACGACCGGGTGACGGCCATCGTCGGGCCGAACGGCTCTGGCAAATCGAACGTGGCCGAGGCTTTCCGATTCGTCCTCGGCGAGCAGTCGATCAAGAGCATGCGCGGCAAGCGCACCGAGGACCTCATTTTCAACGGCGCCGAATCCGCGCCGCGCGCCAACCGTGCCTCCGTCAAGCTCACGTTCGACAACTCTCAGAAGCTCCTCAATATCGACTTCGACGAAGTGGCGATAGAGCGCGTCATTCATCGCGACTCGCTTTCGGAATATTTCATCAACGGCTCGCAGGTGAGGCTCCGTGATATCGTCGAGCTCCTCGCCGGCGCTCATATCGGCGCGTCGGGCCATCACATCATCTCGCAGGGCGAGGCGGACAGGATCCTCAATGCCAATACCCGCGAGAGGCGCGAGATGATCGAGGACGCCCTCGGCCTCAAGATCTTTCAATACAAGAGGGAGGAGAGCGAGCGCAAGCTCGAAAAGACGCGCGAGAACATGGAGCAGGTCGAATCGCTGCGCAAAGAGATCGCGCCGCACCTCAAATTCCTCAAAAAGCAGGTCGAGCGCGTGGAGAAAACCATCGCTCTGCGCGAGGAGCTCCGCGACGTATACCGCGAGTACTTGAAGCGCGAGAAGGAATACCTCGAGACGACCGAGCGGCAGATCGCCGAAGAGTCCACGGGACCGAAGCGCGACCTCGAGCGCCTCGAGCGCGAGCTCGTCGCCGCTAAAAAGGTTCTGGAGGAATCGAAACACAAGGACGCGAAGTCGGACGAGCTGGTGTCGCTCGAAGCCAGGCTCAAGACGTCGCGTCACGAACGCGACGAGGCGGCGCGGACTATAGGCAGGGTCGAGGGAGAGACGGCCTCGCTCGAAAAGATGCTCGCCCGCGAGCGCGCGACCGCCGACGCCGAGGTGGTGACCGTCGAGTACGGCAAGGTCAAATCGCTCATCGACCGTGTGAGCGGCATGCTCGGCGACTTGGCGAATGTGCCGCAGATCCGCGAGCTCTTCAAGACGTTCCTCGCCGAGAACAAGCACACGAAATCGGAGAATCGCGCCGATGATATGGAGGCGGAACTCAAGACCCTTCATTCCCGGCGGAAAGATGCCGAGGAAGAGCTTCAGGCAAAGGAAAAAGAGCTCTCGGCGCTCTCGGCGCAGTATGCGGCGCTTCAAAAGGAGATCGAACAGTCAAAGGACAGCTCGCGCGACGCCGAAAAAGCTATGTTTCGCATCGTGGCCGAGGAGAACGAGATCCGTGGGCGGCTCTCGATGATCCAGGTGCGCGAGGACAAGCTCAAGCTGGAGCGACAGGACTTCGAGCGCGAGATCGAGGAGGGCGGGGCGCTCATCGGTCGCGACGTGTTCCTCTATGAATCGATGGCCGCCGAGGAGTATGCCGCTTTGCCTGCCGAGGAGCGGCATGCCCAGGAGGAGCGCAGAAAGCGCCTCGAGCGGATCAAGGTCCGCCTCGAGGACCAGGGCGGCGTCTCGCCGGACGAGGTGATGAAGGAGTTCAAGGAGACGTCCGAGCGCGACGAATTCCTGGCTCGCGAGCTGGTCGACCTCGAACGGTCGGCGGAGGCGCTCACGAACCTCATCAAGGAGCTTGAGGACAAGCTCGATACGATGTTCAGCCAGGGCATAGAAAAGATCAATAAGCAGTTCGACGAGTTCTTCGCTCTGATGTTCGGCGGGGGTCGCGCGTCGCTCTCTGTGGTCAAAGAAAAGCGCCGCAAACGCGGCCCGTCCGCAGACGAGATCGCTGAGATGAAGGAGGCCGGCATCGACGTCGGTGCGGGCGAAGAGGACGAGGAGCAGGAGACCAAGCTCGGCGTAGATATTCACGTCGACTTGCCGCGCAAGAAGATCAAGAGCCTCGAGATGCTCTCGGGCGGCGAGCGTGCGCTCACCTCGATCGCGCTCCTGTTCGCCATATCGCAGGTCAATCCGCCGCCGTTCATCATCCTCGACGAGACCGACGCCGCCCTCGACGAGGCCAACTCGCGCAAATACGGCGACATGGTCGAGAATCTGGCCAAAAATTCCCAACTCATCGTCATCACCCATAACCGCGAGACCATGTCCCGCGCCGGCGTCCTATACGGCGTCACCATGGGCAGGGAGGGCTTTTCGCGCCTCCTGTCGATCGCTTTCAACGATGCTCTGGCGGTTGCGAAATAGCCCACGAGCTCCACTCAAACTTGCTAGTATACTGAAACTGTGCTTTAATGCTGGACGATGAAGTTCTTATTTATGCAAGATTCGGAAGAACTCGAGGAGTTTTTCCGCGATGTCTATACTCGGCTTAAAAGCCGAGATAATCCACTCGAAGAGCGGGCCGTGCTCTCGATCATGCATCGGGTGATCGACGGTGTCCGCTACCTGAGCGATCGTTATTCGCACTGGTGGACGGAGATCGCCGAGGGCGAGATCGATGTCGGCGATCCCGATCAAGCTCCCTACAATCTGGTCATTCGGCGCTTTCAGCTCCAGCTGACGGCTGCCATGTGGCCGAGCGACAAGGTCTCGCAGGAGAAA
Source organism: Patescibacteria group bacterium (assembly GCA_028866595.1). GTDB lineage: Bacteria > Patescibacteriota > Minisyncoccia > Phycocordibacterales > UBA6065 > UBA6065. Next base: position 4,664 of record JAGWHV010000038.1, on the reverse strand, counting down.
GGCTTCGTTCCGATTTGTTACGAACCGGCCGAGGTCGAGGCGCTCAATGTGTTCTGGAACGCGGCAATCGCCGAGCTCCGGGCTGATCCTGTCCTCAAACTCGCGAGCTGATTTAAGGATCGTGGGTCGTCCGCTCTGCCGTGAGGTTTACATCTCGCGGCTTTTTCATTATCTGTGTGTACTTACAGCCCTTTACATTTTCGGGAAGAGTTGTAGCATCAAAACCGACTTTCATTCGTTCTTTCAACAATCGATGAATTATGAATGCAAATGTATGCAACTCGGTTATGAGGGCGGTAGCCCGTCTCAAGATAAGGGATCAGGCGCGCGGCGAGAACAATGTGCCGTACGACAGATCGCTCGCTGATGAAGTCGAGCGGAAGGTCAGCGCGATGTTCTGCCATGTCCAAAAGCCCCTTATCGAAGAGCTTCGGGGTATCAAGACGCTTTTTATAAGCGAGTACTCCGTAGATAGTCATGCTCTTCAAGCTCCGTTCGGAGACGAGAAGTTCAATGAGATCATCGGAGGCCTGTCACCCGAACAGCGCCAAGAGTTCGGAGTCGGTTTCGATCTCCGACCGCAATACAGGAAGTATTACCGCATCCTGTGGGTCGAAGTCATTAGAGGTCTCAAGCGCGAGCTCGAAGAAGACGCTGAAGACGCTCAGCTGTCCGAACGGTAGGATATCAGCGAGCTCCGATCGTTTCGGGGCTTTTTTATGAAACGATGGCGTAGTCGAGCGTGCGCTTCTCGAGGTCGGCGCCGACGACTTTGAATCTCACCGTATCGCCGAGGCTGTATCTCTTGCCGGTCTTCTCGCCGACGACAGCATAGGCTTTCTCGTCCCAGACGTAGTAGTCGTCCGTCATATCCTTGAGCCTGACCATGCCCTCGCATTTCGTCTCTTTGTCCTCGACATAGATGCCCCATTCGGAGACGCCGCTGATCGTGCCCTCGAATACCTGGCCGACGCGTTCGCTCATGTACTGGACCTGCATGTATTTGATGGAGGCGCGCTCGGCTTCGGCGGCTTTGATCTCTTTATCAGAGTTGTCTTGGGCGATCTTTTCGTATTTCGCCATCTCGCCGGCGGCGATCTTGCCCTTTACGAGCTCGCGATGGAGCAGGCGATGGACGATGAGGTCGGCATAGCGGCGGATCGGCGACGTGAAATGCGTATAGTACTCGAACGCGAGGCCGTAGTGGCCGATATTCTGGGTAGAGTAGACGGCCTTGGCCATCGAGCGGATGGCGGCAGTTTTTATGAGCGACTCCTCGGTCGTGCCCTCGATCTGTTTAAAGAGATGCTTGAGGTCCCTGACGGCGACGCCCTTTTTGCCGACGGGAAGGTGGTAGCCCATGGCGCGCACGAGGATGGCGAGGTTGTCGATCTTTTCCGTCACGGGCTGGTCGTGGATGCGGTAGAGGAACGCGCCGCGGTTCTTCTCTGCGGCCTGATACATGAAATGCGCGACCTCGCGGTTGGCGAGGAGCATGAACTCCTCGACGAGCTTGTGGGCATCCTTGCGGACCTTCTTGTACACGCGGATCGGCTTGCCGAGGCGGTCGAGCTCGAATTTGACCTCGTCGGTCTCGAAATCGATGGCTCCTTCTTCTTCTTTTTTCTCGCGTAGCTTTTTGGCGATCTCGTTGAGCTTTATGAGCTCTTTTTGGTGCTCATGCGATTTGCCCTCGAGGACGTCCTGGGCGCCCTCGTATGTAAAGCGCTTCCACGAGCGGATGATCGACTTGCCGAACCAGCGGTTGAGGACCTCGCCCTTGTCGTTCATGACGAATACGGACGAGAACGTGAGCTTGTCCTCGTCCGGGTTGAGCGAGCAGACGTCGTTCGAGAGGACCTCGGGGAGCATCGGGATGGTGCGGTCGACGAGGTATACGGAAAATCCGCGCGAGCGGGCCTCGCGGTCGAGCGCGGTGCCCTCGCGGACGTAGTGGGATACGTCGGCGATGTGCACGCCGATCTCGTACGTGCCGTTGTCGAAGAATTTCATCGAGATGGCGTCGTCGAAGTCCTTTGCATCGACTGGGTCGATGGTGAACGTGGGAGTGTCGCTGAAGTCGCGGCGAAGTTTGCGCTCTGCGTCCGTGATGGCCTTGTTCCGCTCGATCTCCTCGGCCTCGGCGACGACCGCGGCGGGGAAGTCGTATGCGAGTCCGCGCTCGAGGACGATGGCGCGCATCTCGGCGTTGTGCTCGCCCTTGCGGCCTATGATCTCGAGGACCTTGCCCTCGGGGTAGCCTTTCTTTTCGTCCCAGGCGACGATCTCGGCGTATACTTTGTCGCCGTGGGTCGCGAGCTTGCCGGTGTTCGGATCCTTCGCGTCAGCACGGGCGATGTAGATGTCCTTGTAAAGGCGTTTGTCGTCGGGCACGAGGGCGAAGCCGTTCGCGGCGTCCTCGATAGCGCCGACGAAGCGCATCTTGTCGCGCTTTACGATACGGACTACCTCGGCCAGGTCGCGTCCCCAGCGGCTCTTGACGCCGAGCGGCCTAACCTCGACCTCGTCTTTGTGCATGGCCGTGTGGAGCGCCTCGGGCTGGATCTCGTAGTCTTCCTCTTTCTTGCCGCGCTTCGCGCCGGGTTTGATGCCAGGCTTTCCATCAGCGCCGGCGAGTGCCGGGTCGCCTACAAAGCCCACCCCCTTGGAATTAACCGACAAGATACCGACGAACGTCTTCTGTTTCATTGGTGAGTACTATAGCAGATTATCGTTCTCTTGACCAGAATATGAAAGCGTGATATAAGAATGTAGCTGACAATTGTTGAACTGTAATTAAAGCCAAATATGTCAGCCCTCTTTCGATTCCCGAAAGAGGCCCAATTCTGAAGGACAAGAGACTTTGTGTAAAAACAAGTTCAGGGGTGTCCTTCCGTCCGCTCCGGCGGACGTCAATTTCGCCGACAAAAAGGAACTTGTTTTCAATTCATGTTCTGTCGGCACCTGGGAGGGCAACCTCCCAGGAAGTTCTTTGTAAGATTTGGAGACAAGATTATTAGTGAGTACAAGAAGACGAATGTCTCCGCCCGCGGCCTCAAAACCGCGGGAACAATTTCCTGTAGATTGAACAAAATGGCGGTTGTATCCAAATGAAACGATGTTCTTTTTACAGGAACCATTTCCTCATGCATGCGACTTAGAGCGGACTGCTCATCAAAAGACAGCTTGTCCGTGCATGAGGATCCCTTCAAAGCCCGCTCGCGAGTCGGTTTTGAAGGGAAGCGATTCCCCGGCAGAGACAAAGACTTACATTCGAATTCGATTCGCAAGTAGTAGCTTGTCTCTGCCGCAGCTCTTTGAATTTGTCCCCTCAAAAGGACTACAACAAAACCATGTCCGCTTGCGGACACAACCAAAACCCAAACAGAAAGGCATCCAGAAATGGAAGCAAATACTCGGCATATCGGCATCCGGCCGCGGATCAAACAGACCGCTGTCGGCGAAGCACGGCCCACTCAAGTCGTCATCATCGGTCCCGGCGAGGTGAAAGCCTCGTACGACCTTGAAGACGAGCAGGCGGAGCTCGACTTTGTCCTCGGCGTCTATCCCACGGGCTACCGCAAGGCAGTCCAGGGCGAAGACGTTTCGAAATTCCGCGACCACCACATCGTTCGGGGCGAAGACGGCAATCCCGTCGAAGTCCCAGCAGGTTACGAAGGCCTCCGGTCAGGCGACACCGTCGCTTTGTCCCTCGGCGGTCTCGGCGACCGACTCGCATTCGCGCTGTCGCGCCAAGGCGAGAAGCTTCAGAATGTCTGGGTGGCCCGGATCACCCCGTTCCTGCTCAAGCGCGAGCGCGGCAGCGACGATATGACGGGTGACGCCGGCCTCTTGGCGGCGCTCATCCACCTCCGACGAGAGCTCTTCACGCCTGTGTACGTGCGCGACCGTCAGATCGTCCGCGTCCGCGAGCTCCAACGCTTGCGCGTCGACACCATGAAGGCTCGGATAGGCTGCGACCAGCGGCTCCGTCAAAGCTACATCGGTCGGATCTTCTGCTCGCCCGACGGGCTTTTCCCCGAAGGCGCGATCGAAGAGGCGTTCGACAAGGTCAAGGCCAGTGACGTCATCTCGGAGAATCTCCGCAAGGAGGAAGCCCGGGCTGATCGTGAGCTCGCCAAAGCCGTGTCGGAGACCGAGATCTGGCAGAAGGTCCTCAGCGATGTCGAAGGGTGCGGCCCTGCCATCGCGGCCCGGCTCATCTCGGTCATCCAGGACATTCGTCGGTTCGAGAAAAAAGCAAAGCTCCGCAAGTATCTCGGCGTCTTCGTCGACGGCCAGGGGCGTTTCGCTCGCCGCAGGGTGGGGGAGTTGGCCGGATGGTCCAATGAAGGCCGTCAGGCTCTGTTCCTGCTCATCGACCAGATGAATCGGCGGCCCGATTCGGTCTGGGGCAAGAAGCTCCGCGAGAACAAAGAGTACCTTCGATTCAAATTCCCGCATCCGGAACTGGTCTTCGATCACGAAGGCAAGGAACGGTCGATCGCTCTGGTCCCGGGGTCATTCGAGAAGAAGGGAAGTCAGTATTCTCTCCTCCTCGACGGCGTCCGTGTCGAAGTCTCCGGCAAGCAGCGGCACACCAAAGCCCACATCCACAAGATGGCCGGCTGGCGGACTGCCTGGCAGTTCATCAACTGGCTCTT
>JAGWHV010000037.1 GCA_028866595.1 Patescibacteria group bacterium | reverse complement strand
ATAGGTCCACGTATGCGACAGCTGGGCCGGCGTGCCTGAATTGACGTAGCCAGTGTAGCCGTCGATGATCCCGTCATTGTCCCAGTCAAAGCCATAGTCGATCTGATCGTTCTCTGGATCTGTCGAGACGGCGGTGAATGTGTACGAGGTGTTAGACGAACCGCTCGTCGGCCCAGATATGCTCGGTGCCGATGGCGCCTGGTCAGGAGCGCTACCGCCGGCAAAAGCGATGGCGGGCACGAACGGCTGAATCAGCAAAGCGGAAACAAGCGCCATGATGAGCGCTTTCTTGTGAGATAGCTTGAGTCGCTGCTGGATTTGCTTCATGCCTGTATGTATCTCCAACCTTAAGCAAATACGGCTGGAAGTCAAAAAAATAGCTCACCAAATATGGCTTTACATGTGGATACGATCGCATAAAGGACATATAAAGGACATTTTGAGAACTCGTAGAAAAGATGTCTTTTATGAAAGACCAATGGATTTTCATCTTTAGCAAACATAAAGGACAATCATCATCAAAAATAATCTGGGGCCGGTCGTTTTGGAGAAAGGTCCTTTTAACAACAGAATATTAAAGTCACAATATGTCAATGTGTTGACCGAAAATCGAGAAGAAGCGAGAATATCCTTTCCCGTCCCTGCTAGCTCTTTTTCATGATCCACCACCTGCCTGCGCCCCATCCTGTCGCCATAAATACCGATGCGTGCGAAGCTCGCCTCCTCGGAAAAGACATCTCGCAAGAAGAAAAGATCGTCTGTTATCGCGGAGAAGAATTTCTCCAGGTAGCGGTGGCCGGCGCCGAACATTCGCATGTCCGAGACTCGAACGGCCGATCGATCCTCATCGAGAGCCGCTTCATCGAGCGTATCGAGCGGTGCTCGTGGGACACTGCTCGCGACCGTGTCTCCGTTTGATCCGGAATATATACGCCCCGCCGCATTCCATGCGGCGGGGCTTTTTTATCCTCCAAACCTCTCTGTCCTGATCGAATGGGTGTTAAAGCCGAGACCAACGAGGAGATTCGCCGCGGCTTCGACGAATCTCGTCGGACCGCAGATATATATATCGGGCATCGAACCTTTAAGACGACCGACCTCCTTCTCGAACATCTGGGCATCGATGCGGCGGGAATAGCCTGTCCAACCGTCTGGAACACTTTCAGTGAGGGCGATCGCAATCCTCACCCGCGCGTCGCGACGACTTATCTCGGCGAGCTCATCGGCATAGAGCAATTTGTCGATCGTCCGCAAGCTTATGATGAATACTACCTCCCTATCTGCACCCTTGGCAGCCGAGCTCTCATGCAGCCGGAGCATGCTCATGAGAGGCACCATGCCGGAGCCGCCGGCAACGAGTACGAGCGGGTCGGGCATATCCGTTCCCCAGATGAAGTGACCGCCTATCGGTCCGCGCATCTCGATCGCCTCCCCTGGCTGGAGCTGCCAGAGATACGGAGAGACTTCGCCATTTTCAAGAAGCTCAACGCCGAGCTCAACATCGAAATCGTCGCCCGGAAAAGGGTTGGCTATCGAGTAGCTACGTTCGGCCATATAGCCGTCAGCCGATGTGAGACGGACATCGACGTGCTGGCCTGGCTTGTGTCCGCCATCTTCTCGCCAACCTTCGACGGCAAAGCGAATAGCCATGACATTCGAAGCCGCTTTCGTCGTCGAGACGACGGTCGCCCTCCGCCAGCGCCCGAGATCGTGCTTTTGATCAATCATATGTGTAGCGCTGTTCTTTCCAGGGATCGCCATAATTATGGTATCCGCGAGTCTCCCAGAAACCGGGCCTATCCCCGCGAACGAATTCGAGCCTCGAGAGCCATTTTGCGCTTTTCCAAAAATAGAGATGCGGCACGAGAAGACGCGCTGGGCCGCCATGCTCCGGTTCGAGCGGCGCGCCGCCGAACACATACGCGATCCAGGCTTTGCCGCCGCGAATGTCCTCGATGGGAATATTCGTCGTATAGCCGTCATGGGAATGGGCGATGATGTGGGTCGCTTCAGGCGATACGCCGGCCAAGCTGATGATCTGGTCCATCGACACGCCGCGCCAGGTCGTGTCGAATTTCGACCACTTGGTCACGCAATGGATATCGCGGACGATGTCTTCGGCTGGCAAGGAGCTGAACTGCTGCCAGTCCCAGGAGATCTTCGCGTCGACGAGACCGTCGACTTCGAACCGCCACGAATCGAGAGGGACCAAAGGCGTGGGTCCGAGCGACAGCACTGGAAACCCCGTCTCCTCATACTGGCCCGGCGGCAGACGATCGTTCGGCGCGCGCTTTGCTTTGAAACCCTCGTTGATGATCATGCCTTTAACTATAGCAAGAGACTCCGACCTGCGCCGCAACCTTGCCTGATCGATGAGTATGAGTCATCACCGCGCTACGGCGGCAGTCGCGACGATGCGGTCAAAGTCGCGTCCGATGGCGCTCGTCTCGTCTGCGCCGACGAGCGAGAACGCATATATGAAGCCTTTGCGAGCGACGACAAATGTCCGACCTTGATATGGAGGCGACCATGGAAACTCGAGACCGTGAAGATATCCACGAGTCGATGAAGCGATATCTGCCCCAATCGCGCGCATAGCCAGATCCGGATAGGCGCGGACAAAGTCGCCCGCCGTCATATATTCCGGCTCGTCTTCATACATATCTATGACGATCTGGCCACCGGAGGACGAGCTGCCTGGAGACGGCTTTAATACAAGAGCGAAGTGCAAAGGCGCTGCTCCGCCGAGATCCCGCTCATCGAGCCGATAGTTCTCCGGATACATGAAAAATATGCCGAATCTCCCGGACTGGAATGATTTTGAATCCGCCGACGAGAGCGCCGCCGCTGGAGCCGCCTTCGGATAGAGCATATAGGAAAAGACGCTCGCGACGATAAGGATCGTCGACCCGACATATGCGAGTATATAGCGCTCGCGAAAGAGCGCCGCGTTCTTTGCCATAATCAAAGAGCTAGTGGATATCGAGGCTCGCCGTCACTGAATCGAAAAGCGCCAGCAATTTTTGACGATCGAACGGCCGAACCGCGCCCGGCGGATAATTGGCGATCTCGGTCGAATGGATGAAGTACCTCACGGCATAGCACCGAGCTCCTTTCTGGGTGATATAGATGGATTCTTCGTATATGTTGCCCGCGCCGACTCCAGTCGATGTCGCGTACATGAAGAGATTGTTCCCTATCGCGACCGGTTCGCCCGTCGTCTCTACCGAGAGGAAATCCGAGGGCTCGCAGACGACATTGTCGAGCTCTTCGATAGATACGTATGAATCGACGCCAAGGTTCGTTCCGGATGCCAAGGAAGCTGGTATCGTAAACGACACGCCGGGTATCTCTTTACCTGGGCCGAGCTCGGTATTCACGTATGATTCGTCGACGGTGAAGCCGGGAGGAAGCTTGATGTCAAAGCCGAACGTCTCATTCGAATAAAGATTACCGATGCCCGTCGCAGCCGTGCCGACAGCCGTCGCGGCGCCACCTTTCTCTGGTTGTGGCGCGAATATGAGCCACGCAAGAGCGATCGCCAAAAAGCCGAGCCCGGCGAGTATGAGGAGCTTCATATGGTCAGGATGTCCTTCTTCCTTTTTTGCCATCGCAGTATGAGGTAGGTGTAATCATACTACGATAGTCCACGCCGAGCTGGTGCGGCTGCGATCAACGGATGAACACCGCCCAGGCCATGACGGCGAAATTGACGAAAGACAAGACGCACCAGGTGCAGAACGCTCGCAGGACGAAACCTTGGACGAACATAAAATAGAGCGAGAATAGGAAACCTATGCCGACGAGAATGTCGACGAGGACGAAAGACGCCGCGCCAAGAACGTACAGATAGGCGAAGATGATGATCGCCGCATACATGATGAAGCCGGCGACGGCATTTGGCACGCCGAAAGTCCGCGACTGCGGCGAATGCTGGACTTTGTGGCACCATTCTTTCGGAAAGAATGGGCACGCCACGTCGGTGCCCTCTATCACATGATAGATCAGATAGAGAGTATCGAGAACGCCGATTGAAGCGAATATGAAGACGAGATTCAATGTGAGCTGCATGGCGAGATATAGCTAGTTTCTAAAAACCTAAACTAGTATCATTATACACCTCCCCAGCCGAGTCGGCGTGCTATCATTTTTGTATGGCTCGTCATCCCGCTGGAAAGCACCGCTATCACCACCACTCGGAATTCACCTATCCGACGTCGCTCTCCCAGCGGCTGAGCTCTATATTCCTCCTGCCTCTCGTCGCCGTGCTTTTTTTCGGCGGCATCCTGATGATCCTGTCACACACATCGGTCATCGCCGTGAACTCCGTCGATTTCGGCTCGCTCTCGAGCGCTCTCGGCGCGACGTTCCTCCGGCTGCTCCTCGCCTATGGCCTCTCCATCATATTCGCCATACCTCTCGTCCTTCTCGTCAATATCAGCCCGCGGGTCGAGACGCTCCTTTTGCCGCTCTTCGATATCATTGAATCGGTGCCGATCCTCGCGTTCTTCCCCGTCGTTATTCTTTTTTTCATCGCCGCCGGATTCTCCGAAGGTGCGGCCGTCTTCATCATATTTATAAGCATGCTCTGGAACATTGTCTTTAGCCTCGTCGGCGGCCTCAAAACCGTGCCGACCGATATCAAGGCGGCCGCTCGGGTCTTCGGCGTCCGCGGTCCGGCATATCTTTTCAAAGTCCTCCTGCCATCCGTCTTCCCCTACCTCGTGACCGGCTCGCTCCTCGCCTGGGCCCAGGGCTGGAACATGATCATCGTCGCCGAGGTCCTCCACACATATCTGCCTGGCGGCACCGAGAGACAAGACTTGTTCGGCATAGGCAGCATACTCGTGCATGCTTCGACCTCGGAGAATACAGCGCTCTTCATTGCCGCCATATCGCTTATCATCGTCGTCATCGCCCTCATGAATTTCTTCATCTGGCAAAAGCTCCTCAAGTATAGCGAAAGGTTCAGGTTCGAATAACAGCCTTCCATGCCATGATCAAATTCGATAAAGTCACAAAAAGATACGATGATGCCGGGCCGGATGGTCCGCTCGTCTTGCGCAACGTATCATTCGAGATCGCCGATGGCGAGTGCGTCTCCCTCGTCGGCCCTTCAGGTTGTGGCAAGACCACCATTTTGCGCATCATCGCTGGTCTCGAGCAACCGACAACAGGCATCGTCACCAAGCCCGACCGAGTCGCTATGGTCTTTCAAAGCGGCGCTCTCCTACCGTGGCTCTCGGTCTACGACAATATCGCCTTCGGCTTGCGGGCGAAGGCCGCCCGCGAACCGGCCGCGAAACGCCCGAGCGAGAGCCGCATCCGCGAAATCGTCGGCACGTACGCAGAGATGACGGGCATCAGCGAATTCCTCGACCGCTATCCGCGCGACCTCTCCGGCGGCCAGAGACAGAGAATCGGCATCGCTCGGGCGCTCGCCGTAGATCCAGACGTCCTTCTCCTCGACGAGCCTTTCTCTGCTCTCGACGCCAAGACTGCCCATGATCTGTCCGTGGACCTCGTCAAGATATGGCAGGAGACGCGCAAGACCGTCGTCCTCGTCTCTCATTCGATCGAGCAGGCTGTCGCCATAACCAATCGGGTATTTCTCATAAAAGACGGCACAGTCGCGCATGAATATCCGATCAGTATTCCTCGGCCGCGCCACGAACAGGGCGAAGCGTTCATGAACGAGGTCATGAATATCAGGCGTCCTTTCTTTTCGGCTTAAGAGCGAACATGAGAGCGAGAGCGGCCATCGATGCTGCCCAAGCGACAAATATGATGCCGCCGACATGATCGACGACGAGCTCTGGCTCGCGGAGCGAAGTCCCGGCGACGACGAAGCCGCTCGGCGCGGAGCCCGTAGTACCAGCGACACCATGCGCGCCGCCGAATTCGGCGACGACAGCGGCGATACGGATGCCGTTCTGCGGCTGGAGCGTGAGCTTGTTCTCGCCTGTCTCCGCAACATTCGTAAAGACGCCCGGCGGAATCACGAGAAGATTGCCATTCAAATATCCCGAGCCCTCGCGCGGAATGCCTTGATCATCATAGACGTTCACAAAAGGCGAAAGGCTGGTGCCAAGATCGACGGGCTTTGTCGACAGGATATCGCTCGGTTTTATACCTTTGGCGAGCGCGACCGCCGCGTCCTCGGCGATAGCAACTTCCGGACCATTAACCGTCTGGCGAATGTCCTGCTGGACAGCCGCGTATATCGTCAAAAATATAGCCGAGACGATAGTGAACGGGATAAGGAAACGAACAAACGATTTGATGCTATTCATATACGTATAGAATAGCACCGATCAGAAAAAAGTTTCTGAGCCGAGATCTCCCGAAATCTAGTATTTGCGTATGACCCCTTTTACGACAGCGGCGATCTTGATATCGTACTCGGGGTAGATCGGCTTGTATTTTTTATTCGCCGGCTCGAGATATATCCGACCCGGCCTGCCGACGCGCGAGGGCTCGCGCCGATAGAATTTCATCGTCCAGCCACCGTCGACTTCGGCGATAACTATGTTACCTATTTTGGGCTCGACAGTTCCGCCGAGAGCGTTCGTCTTTTCCGCAACCACGAGGTCGCCTTCCTTGATGCCTTCATCGATCATCGAGTCGCCCTTGACCTCGAGCAGGTACGACGTGTCTCTGTCTTCGACCAGGTACGCGTTCAGATTGAGCGTATCGAGGTCAGTCATCGCGTCCGCCTCCGCCACCGTCGGAATGCCCGCCTCGACGAGGCCGAGCATCGGTATCTCATCGGCCGAGTGGACGAGAGATATCCGGCCGTTCGCGTCCTTGGCGAGAATGCCAAGGTCGACGAGCTTGTTCACGAGCTTCCAGACGGCGTTTTTCGATTTGAAGCCGGTGAGCGCCATGAGCTCTTTATAGCCCGGCATGCGCCTGTGGCGTTCGTAGAAAGCGACGATCTTTTTCTTGTGATCCTCGATCATGGATTGATTATAGGACGAAACTGGCGACGGATGACAGCGCGCCGGACATCCTCGTCCAGACGCCGCGGCCCGTCCTATTCATTCTGTCGAGCTGCATACGCAATATCCTGTGCCTCCGAGCCTCCGTCCTGTACGGCAAGCCACGGACGATTTTCATGTCGATCTTCCAATTAAGGTCGCGCAATTCCCGCCGTATCGTTCTTTTAAGCTCAAATCTGCTCATATCGTTTGGTGTGCGGCGCTTCTAACCGGCCGCTTTTGTTATGAGCATAGTATAGGTGAACTAGGGTTCACTTGGCAAGAGGGTGGGTGGGGATAACCACATACCTATCCCCTAGTTACATAACCTATGAAAATACTACGAAAGATATATAATTGGATTAACAAAATCATGAAGCGCGAAGACCCTCAAAAGGTAAATATGTACATTGCGTGGTTGAATAAACAAACTCCTGGTCAGACATGGATTCAAATGACGGGGTTTAACGCGATAACAACATGCTCATACAATGCACTAGGTCAATTGGTCTATAATCCAAACCTAGGTACGCCACTGAAATCGTTTCTGAATCAGGCTACGGGTGAAATTAGAAGTTTTGATGCTAGATATTTTTATGCCTGATCAACTACCAGAAGGATCGAACAACACCCAGCCAACTACTGCTTCTCCAGTTGCTAGTCCTTCTGTGGCACCAGATCCAAAACAAGGTATCGATCCGACCGAGTTTGCATCATTTAAGAATATTCTTTGGGCAGCCGTAATAATAATGCTTCTCATGGTTGCCCAGATGCTCATGGAATCGTGGAACAATAAAAATGCCTCTTATGAAGCAATGACACAACAAATCAATCAACAAAACATTGAGATACAAAAACTAACCGATGCAATCTCCAAGAAATAAGTTTCTATCTATTTTACAGGCTGTAGTAAAGCACCAAGCAAAGCCTCGAACCGCGCCCTGTCGTTGTGTCGATTGTTATAATGCCAGAC
>JAGWHV010000036.1 GCA_028866595.1 Patescibacteria group bacterium | reverse complement strand
CCGCCGCATTCTCCGCGATCGCTTTCCTTCTGATATGGTCTTCCGGGATCTCGAGGACGAATCGTGAAGGAGTCAGCTCCCTACCCTCGGCATCATGCTCGGCATAGGTGATGAAGGCATGCTTCTTGGCTCGCGTCAAAGCCACATAAAAGAGCCTGCGCTCATCCTCCGATTCGTCGCCGGATGTCGTCCGGGCGAATGGCGGCAATTTGAACGACCGACGCTGTTTATTCCCTCCCCATACGCCATCGGTCGCATGGACGATAAAGACATATTGGAATTCGAGGCCCTTCGAGCCATGCGCCGTCATGAGTTGGATGCCTTCGGGCGGCATAAATGACGAAGCTATGCTGTGGCCATGCTCGCGAGCGTGGTCGAGCCTCTCGACGAAATCGCGGAGCGTCGCCGCTCGCTCGCGCTCGGCGAATCTGACGACGCTCGAGAGCAAAGCCGCGTAGAGAGGAACGAGCTCGCGCGCTCGATCGTGACTGACGAGGAATCTCACAAAGCCCGACTCTTCAGCGATCCTCTCAAAAGCCTCGACGGCTGGATCGCCTTGGGCCATTCTCGCGAATCTGACAAGAAGAGAAGCGAACGTTTTCGTCTCCGGACGGCTCTTGAGCGCATCGATGAGCAAGCCTTTATCCTTGCGCCATTCCTCGAGGGCATGCGATGCGACGATGACGTCTACGCCAGAGAAAGGAGCGATGAGCGCCCGGCCGACCCGTTCGCTATCGGCTGGCCGGAGCGCTGCCCGGATGACTGCGAAAAAAGCCTCTGCGTATGGCTGGTCGAGAGCATCGACATCGGCAAAGCGAGCCACCGGTAGGCCACGGGCCGAGAGAGCTCGCTCTACCCCTTCGGCATGGCGGTTATTGCGCACGAGGACGGCGATCTCCCGAGCCGGGACGCCGCTCTTGACGAGCTCTGTTGCTCTGGCCGCGACGAATTCGAGCTCGCTTTCCATATCGGGAAGAGCGACGCATTCGATAGGTGTCGCCTTTTCACCGCTCGACGATATGAGCTCGGTCCGCGGATTGCCGTCCGGCGTAGGATTATTCGATATAAGGGCGTGAGCTGCGTCGAGGATAGTTTGGTGCGATCGATAGTTATCGACGAGCTCTATGCGCCGGGCCGTCGGAGACCGCTTACTAAAATACATGAAGCTCTCGAGAGATGCGCCTTGGAATCTGAATATCGCCTGTTTGTCGTCGCCGACGATGAAAAGGTTCGGACTCTCATGAAAAGAAGAGACGAGCTCAAGAAGTTTATTCTGAGCGATGTTCGCGTCCTGGTGCTCGTCGGCCAGGATGTAGTGGCTCTCTTCCTGGATGCGGAGACACAGGTCTCGGTCGAGAGAGAGGCGCTTCACGACCTCGATGATCATGTCCTCAAAATCGTAGAGACGATCCTCTTCGAGCGCTCGCTCGTATGCGACATAGGCCCGGCAAAATTCGCGGTTCTTGGCGACAGCGTCGAGCTCGTCCTGGTACGCGCCTTTGACGCGACCGGCATACTTGCCTTTTTCGTGGCGGAGATCAGGCGCAGAGAGGATGCGCTTCTCCTCGGCATCCACGAGCCCAGCGAGAGCATCGGGTGATATGTCATCGCGCTTGAGGTCTTTGATGGCGCTTATGATCCTCGACACATAATATGCAGGATCGTTCTTTGGACGGAGGATCTCGTACGCGCCGCCCAGATCGGCGCCCAGAGCGAGGATCCGCTCGACAAGGGCGATCTGCTCGAGGCCCTCAACATGCTCCGATCCGATGATTCGCGGGAATTTATCGGGATATGTCTTGATGATATCGTTCGCGAAGCTATGGAACGTATGGATGCGCACCCGATACGCGGCAGGGCCGATGAGCTCGGCGAGCTTCCTGCGCATCGCCCGGACGCCGGATTCGGTGAACGTGAGAGCGAGGATGGCATCAGGCGGCGTATCCGTCTGTTTAAGGATATTAGCGATGCGGAGCGTGAGAATGGTCGTCTTGCCCGTGCCAGGCCCGGCGATGACCATGACTGGGCCATCGATAGCGTCGACGGCCTCGCGCTGGCGCGGGTTCAATTTGCTGTATGCGTCAGAAAATCTCTGGTCGGAATGGAGCATAGAGAAAGTATAGCAAACACCGGATAATGTCCTCCTCGGAGGACATTATCCGGTGTTTGCTATACTTCCATACATGTTGTATAGTCGCGGCAGGAATTATGATCTCCTCAACCGAAATCTGGCGTCACAACGGCATCGCCGTTGACGCCGAAAATTTCAAGCTCGGCAACGAGCGCTTGCCGGCGCGATTCTTCAAGAGGCGCGTCGACGATGTCCGACAGGCAGCCACGCGTTTCGCGCCACTCCTTCGAATCAGGCCCGAAGTCATCGCCGTCGATTGGGACTTCTATGCCCGACTCGCCCCCGAGAATCAGGAGGATGCCAATATGGTCCTTTGGGCCCTCGGCATCTTGACGGCCGAGCGGAACGGCAACCTCTACATCGTCGATGATGATGACCTGCCGTTCCTCGTCTTGCCCAATTCGGCTGCCCTCGTGTACGGGCCGACGGCGTTCGGCTATTATCTCTGCTTTCACACGACGAGGCTCGCCGACGCCCATGCGTACCACGAGCGCATCGATGCCATCCACAGGAGCAAGCTCGGAGCCGCCGTCCTCTCCAAGAGGACCATCGTCGCCCAGTACCAGCCCGAACCGCTCATCAGGCTCGAGGACCCGCTTGTCCACCTCGGTATCGGCGTCGCGTAGCCGATAACTCGACTGAAAGACCGCTCTTGGGCGGTCTTTTTCTTGAAAAACAACGGGAAAATGTTCATTCGGCTGAGAGAGCTGTCAGCGCAAGAGATCGCCAGCGCTTTCCGATTTGTCGGCAATGATGAGCAGTTTGTATATCTCGAGCAATGCCGAAAAAAGCGCGAGCACGAGAGGCCCGAGCAGGAGGCCGACCGGTCCGAAGAATATCAAGCCTCCGAGCACGGATATAAGGACAAAGAGAGGATGGACCTGGAAGCCTTTGCCCATGATGATCGGCTGGACGATATTATCGATGAAGCTGATGATGACGATGCCCCAGATCGCGAGGCCTATGGCCGCTCCGATCGACGAGGTCATCCAGAGGTACACAACAGCCGGCACGAGCGTGATGAGCATACCGATCGACGGCAGAAGCGAGACGATGGCTGTGACCGCTCCCCAAAATATAGGGTGCGGCACCCCGAAGAACGCGAAGCCGACAGCCGTGAGGATGCCGCGGATGAGAGCGACAAAGAGCGAGCCGCGGACGACGGAGTTCACCGCCCGCTCTATTTTGACGATAATAGCCTCGTCGTACGAGTCGGAGAGAGGCGAGAGCTCGATGATGGCTTTCCTGAATTGACGGCCATCGCGAAGCATGTAAAAAAGCGCGACGATAGCGAGGAACAAGTCGAGAGCGAAAGTTATGGTGAACGAGAATACGTTCTTGGCGCTCGCGAATAGGCTTGTTATAGAACTGGCCGATCCCGAGGCATCAGTCGAGATATTCGGCAACATCGCCTGGATAGGCTGGGCTATATATGAGAGCAAAGCGTTCGCTGCATTAGGGCCGCTCCCCTGCTGGATGCCAGAAAAGAAGCTCACGGCTTGGGAGATAGCCTCGAAGGTGAGAAATGCCAGAGGGACGAGGACGACGATGATGACGAAAGCGACAGCGGCGAGAGCGGCGACCGTCCTTCGACCATTGAAAGCGCGCAAAAGATACTGATAGACGGGCCGAATGATGACCGCGGTCATGAATGAGAGAGCAAGCGCGTCTATGAACGGCCAGAAAAGCGCCGCCGTCCAGACTGTAGCGATGAGCAGAAGAGCGATGAAGAAATTGAATTGGAGGCGCTTGGTGTCCATATGATTATCTGGCTACCCCCAAATGCCGATGATAAGGCAGAGGGCGACGATCGCGACGAGTTCATGGCCGATTTTTATCAAGAACGCCGCTGTGGGTTCTCCACCGAAAGCGTAATCGCCTATCGCCGCATGTATGGAGAAAGCCGCCCATACGCAGACGGCGAGAAGGAGCATACCGCCGAGCGAGGTGATGATGAGCGACTGGAAGAGAGCGGCGACGACCACCGCCATGATGAATGTCGAGAGGACCATACCGCCCCATACAGGCGCCATCGACCGGGCTTTCGATTTTTCTTTGAGAGACTCCGTAGTGAAGCCTTTTGACTTCATCCAAAGACCGCCGAACAAGATCGGAGAATACCAGACATAACCTATGGCCATGACTACGACCGTCGCGACAATGACCGTCCAATAGCTTATATTATGGAAAAACATGATTTTTAAGTGATATACGCTAATTATACGTATATCAGGATAAAGAAAACATAAATTTGTGTATAACTCTTCTCTTGTGCCCTCCCTGCCTGTCGATACAATGGCTCTATGAGATTGCTCGTCATAGACGATGATCCCGACATACGCGCCTTCCTCAAAGAAAGCTTTTCGGCCGAGAGCTTCGCCGTGGATACCGCCGCCGACGGCGCTGACGGGTCTTATATGGCCCGGGTCCACGAATACGATCTGGTGATCCTTGATTATGTCCTGCCTCGGAAGAACGGCCCACAAGTCCTTCGAGAGATCCGAGCCGAGGGCAGAAAGGTTCCAATTCTCGTTCTTTCTATCCAAGGCGAGATAGACGACAAGACGGATCTCCTCGACCTCGGAGCTGATGATTACATGACCAAGCCTTTCTCTCTTAAAGAGCTCCTCTCGCGAGCGCGGGCGCTCATCCGCCGGCCGGCGGATATCGTGCCTCCCTTGCTCAAGGTCGGCGACCTCGTGCTTGACACCGGCAGGCAGAGAGCCACGCGCGGCGACAGGGAGATATATCTCACTCGCAAAGAGTTCGCCCTTACCGAATATCTCATGAGGCAAGCCGGCAACGCGATATCGCGCGGCATGCTCATGGAGCATGTCTGGAACGACAGCGTCGATCCTTTTTCTAACACGATCGAGACTCATATCCGTAACATCCGCCGCAAGATCGGCGATGGCTCTTCTGAAAAGCTCATCCACACAGTTCCCGGACGCGGCTACAAGATAGAGAGCAAGAATATTCTCCTGGATTAAGCATCTATATGACGGGTTTTAAAGAATCTTCGGCGAGATTTTAGGCCTCGTTTGCGATACTGACGAAGCCTCGAGTCGGAGGCGCTTATCAGCCCCTAGCAAAAATCCTATGAATACGATCATAGCGAGCATTCTTGAAGACGAGGCCGCCCGCGCGGGCGCGCCAGGCTTAGAGAGCCATGCGAACGAATCGTTCGATCCCTGGAATTGACAGTGGAGTCGCCGCGTGAGAGCCACGGTATACTTATTGCGATCCCATGCACGAAGATCCCGTATCGACCGGCCCGCAGAACCCGGGCGCGCGCCTTGCCAAAGAAGCGGCCGCGCGGGGTATTCGTGCTGCTTGGAAAAGAGTCTGGCATAGCCTCTACGAAACGCTCATCGAGCCCAGATCCGCGGACGAAGACAGCAGGCGCAAAGAGCTCATCTTCAATATCATCGCCTTATTCCTGCTCGCGGTGCTCGTATTCCTCGAGCTCTCGGTGATATATGCCGATATCGCCGGCGCGGCAAAAGTCGGCTTCCATGCGGGGACGTTCATGTTTTTCGTCTTCATCTTCGGCAGCCTGCTCGCCATGTCCCGCAAAGGCAATACCGAGCTCGCATCGTATATATTTATCGGCCTCTATTTCCTGGCGACGACATACGGCGCGTATGCGTGGAGCACGGCGATGCCCGTGGCTCTCTTGAGCTACGGCGCTATCATCGTGATAACGAGCGTTCTCATAGGGACGCGCGCAGGCCTCGCCATGACCGCGATCATCGCCGCGACTTTGACGTCGCTCGGGTTCCTCGAGACGAACCATGTCGTCGAAAGCGACCTCTCCTGGCGACTCGGCCCTCTTGAGATAAAGGACACCATCGAAGATGCGCTCATATATGTCGTCATCGTCGTCGCTTCATGGCTCTCGAACCGAGAGATTGAGCGATCCCTCAAGCGAGCCCGTACCTCGGAAAAAGCACTCAAGTCCGAGCGCGACCTCCTTGAGATCAAAGTCGAAGAGAGGACCAAAGAGCTCAAGGCCGCCGAACTCGAGAAAGTCTCGCAACTTTACCGCTTCGTCGAATTCGGCCGATTGGCATCAGGCATATTCTACGATCTCCTCAATCCCCTTTCCGTCGTATCGCTCTCTGTTGAAAAACTGACTGCGGACGAGCCGAATGCCGCGGCAAGCCAGATGGAAGCGCGCCGACACATAGAGAGAGCTGTGAACGCGAGCAAGCGTATGGAAGCATTCCTCCAAACCGCCCGTAAACAGCTCGATTCACAGGACAGGAAGCAACTGTTTTCAACGAATCGCGAAGTCGCCGACGCTGTCGGCCTGCTCACCCATAAATCGCTTAAAGCCTGCGTCGTTATCAGGATAAAAAGCGCCGGGGACATCGAGATCATCGGCAATCCTGTGAAATTCTTCCAGGTCGCGGTCAATCTTATCTCGAATGCCATAGACGCATATCACGATACGGCCCCATCTGTCGAAAAGCCGGTGATCGCCTCGATCGCATCCGCCGACGGCTATGTCAGATTCTCCGTCGAAGATCGCGGCGTCGGCATCCGAGAGGACCTCAAGCAAGCGATCTTCCAGCCGTTCTTCACGACGAAACGGGACAGATCGATACACGAAGCAGGCTTCGGCCTCGGTCTTTCGACAACGAAAGAGATCGTTGAACGCGATTTCGGCGGCACGATAGAGGTAGAAAGCGTTTTAGGCAAAGGCTCTCGGTTCACCGTCATCATCCCCACCGCTCCAGCTCATGCACGTACCGCTCGAACAGATCTACCAGTTGATAGAGCGGGGCCTTGAGGCCCTTGCGCGTGTTCGAGCTGCCGATATAAAAAGGATCTTTCCCTCATGCCTCATGCTCGCATCTATAGCCGAATGTCGGCGTCGCTTGTCATGCGCGAGCGCGGGTCCGATCTGTGATACTCTTGCTCGCTTTATAAAAGATCATCAGAGGAGCCCTGACGGCTCATGGAACTATCTCGTCGGTGTGAGCTCGTATCCGAACGACCTCGATGATACGGCCTGCGCCCTTATTGCCCTCGAGAGATCCGGCGCATATGTGCTCGATGGCGCGAGCCTTGCTACGTTTGCTCGCCTTCTCATATCCGCGGAGACAAGACCGGGCGGTCCTTATCGAACGTGGCTCACGCGTCGAGAGATCCGGGCCGCGAACAGATCTTGGCGAGACATCGATGTATGCGTCAATGCGAACATAGCTTGCCTCCTCGCCCGGCATGGGATCATCTTGCGAAATCTCGACGCGTACATCGAAAAAAGCATAGCGAGATCGAACCCCTCTTCTCTCTATTATCATTCGCGATTCGCTCACGCGTATTTTATATCGCGATACATCGCGTCTTGCCCGACGAGCAAGCAAAACGCGAACACGCGGAAAAAGCTGACCGACATGGTGATGACAGGACTGGCGGGCAAGCAGAATCCTCTCGACGCGGCCCTGGCGATATGCGCACTCGATGATATCGGCACTCTCGATACTACAGATACCTCTGCCATCATGAGCGCTATCGACCAAGTCGTGGAGACGCAGGACAAAGATGGGTCCTGGCCGGCATGTCCTTTCTATGTAGAAACGGAGAAAGACGGCAAAACCGTCTATTACGGATCATCCGAGCTCACGACCGCTCTCTGCATCGAAGCGTCAAGTAGGCTCCTCGGCTCAATCGCCCCGATGGCAAAGGCCTCGCCCGAGCCATTGATCGCCATACGAGATTCCTTGCACAAGATCTTCTCGGAAAAACATCCGTATTTCGCGTCTGCTTGTGCACGGACCCTGGAGAGATTCCGCGAGAAAGGTAACGAGCAGATGATAGCTCTCCTACCCTATCATTTCTCCCGATCGTTTATTGATCAGCCGGGCA
>JAGWHV010000035.1 GCA_028866595.1 Patescibacteria group bacterium | reverse complement strand
CCCGCACCGCCGTTTCGGCTGAACGTGAATGTGCCCGCGCCGGCCTTGTTACCGGCTGCCGCTGATGAGTGCCCGTAGGCATAGCCGCCGTAAAAACAGACGACTGCTACGATGATCGCACCGACGATGATCTTTGTTTTATTGTTCATATGGATTGATTATTAAAGCTATTCATACCGCAGGGCCTCGATCGGGTTAAGCTCCGACGCCCGACGCGCCGGGTAATATCCGAAGACGATGCCGATAGCCGCCGAGACACCGAAAGCGAGAAGGACGGACGACATCGATACTTGAGCCTGCAATATGCCGAGCGACGACAAGCCGAAGGCTATAAGCCAGCCTATGCCGACGCCGACAGCGCCGCCGATGAATGTGAGGACGATCGCTTCGACGAGGAATTGCAGGTTGATGTCGCGTTTCTTGGCGCCGATGGCTTTGCGAAGACCGATCTCGCGGGTACGCTCGGTGACCGTCGTGAGCATCATATTCATGATGCCTATGCCGCCGACGACGAGCGATATACCGGCGACAGCCGCGAGAAGCAGGGTAAATGTATTCGTGACGCTCGATGCCGTAGCGACAATGTCGGCCTGGTTAAGCACGGTGAAATCCGCTTGGGTCGGATCAGATATATTGTGCCTCTGAAGCAAGAGGTCCGTGACATCATTCTGGAGCTGGGTCATCGACTGGGCATTTACCGCTTGGATGCTGATGGTAGTGACATAATCGGCGCCAGCGAAATACCTCTCTGCGGTCGAGAGCGGGATGAATACCATGTCATCCTGGCTGCCGAATCCGCTGCCTCCTTTGGCCTTGGTCACGCCGATGACCGTGAATTCATAACCTTTGATGCGGATGTTCTGGCCGATGACCTGTGTCGGGTCAGCGTCGGTACCGAAGAGGTCTTGCATAGCCGTCGGCCCGAGAACGGCGACTTTGGCTATGTCTTTATCGTTCGCGTCGGATATGAACGAGCCTGTGTCGATCTGGACATTGCGGACGTCCGGATACGCCGCCGTCACGCCGTCGACCGTCGTATTGGTGTTCGTGCCTTTGGCGGTTATCTGATAACGCCCGGAAAGGTCCGGAGCGACTTCTTGGGCCGTTGATACACCCGAGGCGAGGGCGGTAGCATCCTCGCGAGTGAGGGTGCGGGCAGATCCTCGGCCGGCCGAGACTTGATAACCAGGACCTTTTTGGGCGCCAGGCATGACAAGGACGAGGTTCGAGCCGATAGATTGAATGCTCGCTTGGACGGAATTCTGGGCGCCAGCGCCTATCGCCGTCATGGCGATGACAGAGGCGATACCAATGATGATGCCGAGCATCGTAAGGCCGGTGCGAACTTTGTTCGCGGTGAGGGCAGTATATGTCTCTTCGAAGAGGTCTACAGTTCTCATAGTTTTATATATCAGTACGGGCTTTGCGTTTGGTATGGCTCGTCGAATCCGATTGGATGGCGCCGTCGCGGATGTGGATAATACGGGTGGCGTGCTCAGCGACGTCCTGTTCATGGGTGATAAGAACGACAGTCCTACCCTGCTCTTCGTTGAGTTTCTGAAACGTGCCAAGAACGATCTCGCCCGTCCTCGTATCGAGGTTGCCTGTCGGCTCGTCGGCAAGGATGAGCGTCGGGTCGTTCACGAGCGCTCGAGCGATAGCGACGCGCTGGATCTGGCCGCCGGAGAGCTCGTTCGAGCGGTGGCCGAAATGGGTCTCATTCATGCCCGCCGCGGTGAGCGCTTTTTTAGCGCGATCTTCGCGCGAACGCTCGTCGATGCCGGCATAGACGAGAGGCAGCATGACGTTCCGCAAAACCGTCGTCCTCGGCAAGAGGTTGAAAGACTGAAAGACGAAGCCGATCTTGTCTTTACGGATCTCGGCGAGCTCGTCGTCGGAGAGCGTCGAAACGTCTTTGCCGTCGAGAATGTAAAGGCCCGAACTCGGCGTATCGAGAGCGCCCATGATGTGCATGAGCGTCGATTTGCCCGAACCCGAAGGACCCATGATGGCCACGAATTCACCGTCTTTGATCGTAAAGCTCACGCCCTTGAGCGCCTGAAAAGCTACGTCTGTCCCCGGAGAATATGTTTTCGTTACATCCTTGATCTCGATCATGACTGGACTCTGTTACTCCGCCCTATCCGCCTCTCGTAAAGCGAACGGCCCCGCCGCCTGCCGCGCCACCTGTCCGCGCGCCGCCAAGACTATTCAATATGCTCGGGGTACCTGACGTCGAAGCGGCCGAGCCGGTCACGGTACGAGTGATGACCTGATCGCCTTCGTTCAGGCCAGAGGTGATCTCCACCTGCGAATCGTTCGAAGCGCCGATGGTCACGGGCACGGCCACGGGCGCCGCGGCCGAAGCGACGCCCTGGGCAGCGGTCGCCGGATCATATTTCTGGCTCAACTCTTGGACATATGAAGTACTGCCCTGAGTCTTTACGGCGCTCGACGGCACGAGGAGCGCGTCTTGCTTGACGTCGGTGATAATGTTGGCGTTCGCCGTCATCCCTGGCTTGACCCGAGCATCGGAGTCGTCGAGCGTTATTTCAACGTTATAAGTGACGACGCCTTGAGAGACCGTGCCAACGAGGTCGACGTTCGAGACATGGCCGGTGAGAGTGAGGCCGTCGATGGCGTCGAATGTGAGGGAGACTTTGTCGCTCGTCGCAACCTTGGCGGCGTCGACTTCGTTCAAAGATATATCGACGACGTCCTGAGCGGTGATGACCGTGGCGATCTGGGTACCGCTCGAAGCGGTATCGCCCGGCTTGACGGCGACGCTCGCGACGATGCCATCGAACGGCGCGATGATGCTGTGGTCCGCGAGCGTCTCTTCGGCGCTCGTGAGGTTGGCTTGATCCTGGCTCACGGTAAGCGCGGCCTGCTGGACGCTCAAATCAGCGCCCGTGCCGCTCGATTGAGCAGTCGCGATCGAAGCGATCGCATTCGTGACACTTGTCGAGTCGCTGTTCACTTTAGTCACGTATGAAGAGACGGTCGTCTTGTCGGCGGTGAGCTGGGCCGGCACATTGTCGACGTGATTCTGTATGTAATCGAGAGTGCTGTACGTACTCGAAAGGGCGCTCAAGAGCTTGTTCAATATGGTATTCGTCTCGTTCAAGAGCGAGTACACATCAGCCTGCGAGGAATTGAGGGATATATTCTTGAAATTCTGGAAATTGGCGTCGTATTCGCTCTTGGCGGCGTCGAGTTCGGCGCCGGCCTGAGCTTTGTACGACGCCGCTTCGCTACCGGCTTCCATGACGACGTTCGTATCCGAGAAATATTCAGAATGGGACGTCGTGTAATAGATATCGTCCATAGTCGCGAATATGTCGGGCAAGTCAACAGCGGCGGCGACGATGGCGTTGTATCCAGATTGGTAGGCTTTGACCAAGTCGGAAGACGAGGAAGAGGCCGATTGGATGCTCGCATCCTCCACGGCTTTTTGGTATGCGATCTGGGCGTTTTGGAGAGAAAGCTTGGCATTCGTCACGGCCTGGGCGGCATCGGTGCTATCTATAGTCGCGAGGAGCTGGCCTTTTTTGACCGTCTGGCCGTTGACAACGTCGATGCTCGTGATATTGCCAGAGACGGTGCTCGAAACAGTCACGTCATTATCAGCCGAGACTTGTCCGGAGCCCGAGACCGAGGATATGAGCGTGCCCTTCGCCGCCGTAGCGAGCACGTATTTTGTCGGCGGCGCCGCGGTCGTGGCTTTTTTGTATAAGCTATAGCCGGCGCCGACGATGACGAGAGCGAGGATGGTCGAGATTGCTTTGTGGGCGACAGCGAAGGCGCGGATCTTTCCGAACATGGTTTTGGTTATTATCTTTATTGGGTACTAGTCGACGTGGAGAGCCAGAGCGTCGTCGTGGCGCCTCCTGGCGCCGGCATGACGCGGACGAAACGCGCCTCTATGTCTCCTGCCTGATCAGGCTCGCCGAGGACGACGACGAATTCGTCAGGCTTGATGTCAGTGGTCGAAGCATTCCCGCGGAACATCCGGACCGACGTGCCATTGTCGACGATGACGGTCTCTTCCCTGTTATCAGGGCTCTCGACGACGAACGATGGGAGCGTAACCGAGACGACCTTGCCTACGGCGCCGTGACTCGGGCTAAAGTCATCGATGGCCATGCCCGGCGCCGGTTTCTCTATCATGCCGAAGTAGCGTTCGTCACCGCGGTACGAGAAGAGCGCCTTGTGATAGCCGACGAACACTCCCGCCTGGAATACGAGAAGCGCGGCGATGACGGCGATGACGATGAAGAGCGCCTTGCGATGTTTGATGTTGTTCATGGTGTTCTTATTGTTCTAGGGATCCGATCATGCGAAGGATACGACTCTCGAACGCTGTTTAAGAGCCCGAACGGAAGACCAGACGGCGCCGGCTGAGACGAGACCAGCGGCGAGGATGAGAGCTATGCCGAGCGCGGGCAATGACTCGACGATCGAGAGGCTGAGATCTTTCGAATAAGAGAACACTGCTGTGCTGCCGGAGAATGCGAGCGATATGTATTGGATGAAGCCAGACGATGAGGCCGCGTTCCATGCATAGGCGCACGAAGCGGCAAAAGCGCCGATGGACGCGGCCGCGAGAGCGACCCAGCCAGCGATCCTGACGCGGCAAGCTCGACGCTCAAAGCCCGCGATTCTATCGAGGGTCTTTGTTTTGAGCGTATCGGGCGCGCTCACGACGGCAAGCTGTGAAAATGGTCTATCGTCCATAATACCAAGTGATTGTGGAGATATACGGCTCTGTCCCGTGTTTTGGTGCATGATAGTGATATATAAAGGCTACATAAGACCTCTGTCCGCGAGTTTTCGACGAAGGGCGATGATCGCCCGGCGATAATGGCTCTTCACGGTGTTAAGCGGTTTGCCGAGGGCCTTACCGGCCTCGTCGAACGTCATGCGCTCTATATCGTGAAGCAAGACGATCGCCCTCTGATCTGGGGTAAGGCTTTGGAGCGTCTCTTCGAGTATCCCAGCCATCGTCCTACGGTCGATGTCCTCTGGTATAGCGATCGACTCGTCGGATATGTCTTCGCCAAAGCTCTCTTCGCTCTCGCCCACGAAGACAGAGGAGAAAGCGATATCGCGGCGTTTGCGCATCTGATCGAGCGTCGCGTTTCGAGCGATGGCGAAGAGCCATGACGAGAAATTCCTCTTCTCGTCATATCGGCTCCTATTTTTCCAAAGCTTGATGAACGTTTCCTGAACAGCGTCCTCGGCAACGCTCGATTCTCCTGAAAGCCGGAGAGCGAATGCATATACCCTATCGGTATACCTGCCGATGAGCTCGTCGAAAGAGCGGATGTCCCCGCTTTTCGCCGCTTCCATGAGCTCGCCATCGGTCCTGTTCATGCCGATGATTGTACTGGCATACGGATAAAGGCGCAAAAAGCCCCCTCCGGGGGCTTTTTGCGCATGTCACTTCCTAGTATCCTACTGTGCTTGACGCGCTTGACGATGCCGTCGCCGGTATCGTCATATCGTGATAGGTCTTCATGATCGACTGAAGAGCATTCACAAGCCGAGCTTTGGTCATAGACGAGAGCGTCGTCGTCGCCTCGCCGCGAGCTATCGTACCAGCGGTATTGCTCAGGTCGCTCTGGAACTGGGCCTGATTGCTATTCTTGACGAATATCATGTACCACCATGGGTAATTGACCGTCACGTTACCGCTCGCATCGACATTCGCTTGAACGGTCGCGGTCGCAGGGATAAAGCCAAGGACCTCGGCTGGTTCGTCATACCAGACCGAGACCTCGCCATCATTCGAAGCGATCTTCGCTATGTTCGAATCGGACACCATGAGCGCCCGAGCATACGCCCCGAAATCGCTTGACGAAGTGACTCGGGTCGGTGCCATATAACTTGTCGTGCTCGAAGCATTCACGGCGTCACGAGTCAAGACGAACGTATAAGCGCTCGACGAAGCGGTCGTACCGCTCGCGGCGCCGCCGTTCAAGGTATTGTACGTCGCGCCTGTGACGTTAGCCGCAGGAACAGATGCGGAACCGCTTGCCGCGGCCGAAGAGCTGTTCGTCGCCGGAGTGACGGCATTAACGTCCGCGCCTACATTCGCGTTCGCATCAAGCGAAGCGCTTCCAGTCGCTGTCGAGCCGCTTTCCGCCGAACCGCTTCCCGTTGCGGAGATCCCGGCGCTTCCGTACAAGCCAGTCGAGCCGCCTACGGAGACCGATGTTTGGGCTATGACTTGATGAGCTGAAGCCGGTAGGGCGACGGCCACCGCGAGAGCGACGGCGGCTCCCCAGGCGCCATATCTCATCGCATGCAGTTTTTTCATAGGGTTGATTGATTACGTGAGGACGCAGTGTCTCTATCTAATAGTGCGCCTCGTTCTTAGTACGAAAAGCGCGCCGGAAATGTTGTGGCGCGCATCGTCCAGCTATATGGAGCCCTCAGGCTTGGAGATATTTCCTCACGGCGAGATAGCTCGATACAGCGCCGAGGATAGCACCGAGTCCGATCATGAGGCCAGATATGGCAGCGAGATTCGATATATAGTACGAGAATACGCTGAAACCGCTAAAGAACGTCTCGCTCACCCGCGAGACCCAGAACGTCGAGGGATAAAACAATACGAGGGTTATCAAAGCCGAGACGACGCCGTACATCACGCCCGAGACGATGAAAGGACCGCGGACGTATCTATTCGAGGCGCCGACGAGTCGCATGACCGATATCTCTTCGCGGGCGATGTATATAGCGAGCCGGATCGTGTTAAAGACGATGAGGATCGACATGATGATGAGCGTCAAGGTGACGGCGATAGCGATGCGCGTGCCGCCATTTATGATGTTAGTGAGCGTGTCGATAGCCGTCTTGTTCTGATAATAGTTGATCTTGTCTATGAAGGTGCCCGGACTGCCTGATTCGGAATCGAGGAATTTGGCGATGCCCTCGTACTGCGAGGGATCCTTGGCCTTGATGTCGAGAATGGCGCCGAGCGGATTCGTGCCGAGCTCGTCGAGAGCCTGGAGAGTGACCTGATCATTCGCGTGGACGTCTTTGAAATTCTGGAGGGCCTGGTCGCTCGATACATACTGGACGCTCGCGACTTCTGGCAGAGCTTCGAGCTTGGATTTAAGGGCGAGGATGTCGCTCTCCTGGGCGGTCGGCACGAAATAGACGTTGACGTCGACTTTGTCTTTTATTTGCTGAAGCGACGTATTGAGAAGAGCGCCGGCGAATATGATGCCGCCGAGAAAGAATAGAGTGACGGTGATTATGAGCACCGAAGACAGCGAGACAAAGCCGTTCCTCCAGAACGAGACGAAGCCTGCTTTGACGATGCGCTTGGTAGTTGTCCAGAACATGCTCGTAGTATACAGCTATTATAAAGCGTAACGGCCCTCTTTGTCGTCGCGGACGATCTTACCTTTCTCCATGGTGATGACGCGACGGCCGATCGATTCGATCACGCCTTTGTTGTGCGTCGTGAGAATGACGGTCGTCCCGAGATCGTTGATCTTTTTCAAGATCTGGACGATCTCGTAGGTATTGACCGGATCGAGATTGCCGGTCGGCTCGTCGGCGATGATGAGGTCCGGCTGGTTGACGATGGCACGGGCGATGGCGACGCGCTGTTTCTCGCCGCCGGAGAGCTCATGAGGAAAATTCCATATCTTCCTGCCAAGGTCGACGAGATCGAGAACATGCGGCACGTCGGAAGCGATCTCTTCGTCCGAACGGCCGGCTGCCTCCATGGCGAACGAGATGTTCTCGAACACTGTTTTGTTCGGAATAAGCCTGAAATCCTGAAAAACCGTGCCTATCCGCCGGCGATAGTCGGGCATCTTTTTCCTCTGGATCTTGTTTATATCCGTCGACTCGAATACCACGCGGCCTTTCGTTGGCTTTTCTTCGGCAAGGACCATCTTTATGAGGGTCGTCTTGCCGGCGCCGCTGTGGCCGACGATGGATACGAATTCTTTTGCGTCTATATGGAGCGTTACGTCGTCGAGGGCGACAGAATCATCTGAATATACTTTGCTTACTTTTTCGAATCTGATCATGTGCCTCGCTATTCTATCACAG
>JAGWHV010000062.1 GCA_028866595.1 Patescibacteria group bacterium | reverse complement strand
GGCGAACGTGCATACGATATCTATTCACGCCTTCTCAAGGACAACATCATCTTTCTCTCCGGTCCTATAGACGATGCTGTCGCCAACACCGTCATAGCCCAGCTCCTTTTTCTTCAATCAGAAGATTCCAAAAAAGAGATAAGTCTCTATGTTAACTCTCCAGGAGGATCTGTGACCTCGACTCTCGCCATCGTCGATACTATGAACTTCATCAAGAACGACGTCGCGACCTACTGCGTGGGGATGGCGGCCTCCGGAGCGGCAGTCGTGCTATCCGCCGGAAAAAAAGGCAAGCGATTCATTCTCAAGAATGCCGAGGTAATGATTCATCAGCCTCTCGGCGGCGTTGAAGGCCAAGCCACGGACATCGCCATCACCGCAAAGCACATCATCAAAACGCGCGAGAACCTCAACAATATTCTTGGCACGAACACGGGTCGGCCTCTTTCCCAGATCGAGAAAGACGTCGAACGCGATTTCTTCATGGATGCCGAGGAAGCAAAAAAATACGGCATCGTCGACAAGGTCCTTTCCTAATCCAATCATCCTTTAAAAAGGGGCGCCGGCGCGAAGCTTCTTGCTTCGCGCCGGCTTTGTATGTAGTATACAAGCGTTACTACTTTAGATTCCGGCCGTTTCCTTTCCTCGTCTCATGAATCTCCCCGACACTGACTTCTTCCCTTCCCGTCCTGCACTGTTTTCATACAGATCTAGAAAGCGCGCGGCTGCTTAACACGATGTCACTTACGATAGTTATATTCTTGGCAAGCGCCGCGGCGCTTGTCGGAATCGCTTTAGGCTACTACCTTCGTCTTATCATATCTCTCGGCAAACGCGGCTCGATGGAGCTCGAGATAAAGAAGATGGAGACAGAGGCCGAAGAGAAAGCAAAAAAAATCGTCCTCGAGGCGGAGCACAAAGCCGCCGAAACGCTCAAACAGCTCCGAGAGGAGACGCGAGAGAAAGAAGACAAGCTCAAGATCGCGGAGGAACGTCTCGTCAAACGCGAGGACACGCTCGATGGACGTCAGAAAGATCTTGACTCCGAGATCGAGAGCCTTAGAAACAAGATCGTCGAGATCAAGAATATACGAGATAAGGCCGACGCGCTGCTCACCGAGCGCAATGCCGCTCTTGAGAGCGTCGCTAGACTGACCGAATCAGAGGCTCGCGAGAAGCTCGTGAGCGAGATCGAGCGCAAATACTCTGATGACCTCGTCTTGCGAATGCAGAAGCTCGAGACGACGAACCAAGAGAGGATCGAGAGCCGTGCAAAAGACATCCTCGCTACCGCCATCCAGCGCCTCGGTAATTCTGTGGCCGCCGATGTCTTTTCGACTTCCGTCGCCATCCCTTCCGACGACATAAAGGGTAAGATCATCGGTAAAGAAGGTCGTAATATTAAGAGCTTCGAGCGAGTGACCGGCGTTGAAGTCATCGTCGACGATACCCCGGGGACTATCACCCTTTCGTCATTCGATCCTGTCCGCCGGCAAGTCGCACGCATGGCCCTTGAGGCTCTCATCGCCGATGGCAGGATTCAGCCCGCAAAAATCGAAAAGCTCGTCGAAAAAGCGAAAGAAGACATACAAAA
>JAGWHV010000034.1 GCA_028866595.1 Patescibacteria group bacterium | reverse complement strand
CCCTCTGGGCCGACGGATACTTTATCGAGACCGTCGGACGAGCGGCAGAGACCGCCATGCGAAAGTACATCAGAGAGCAATGGAAGCAGGAGCCAGGCGCAAGCCGCGGCCTTTAGGCCGCGGAAGTTGACTTATCAAGAGTTAAATGGTAAGGTCACAATTGAAAGGAACCATGTTGTTTATATTCACCTGTAAGAGGTGCAAGGCCGTCTCGGCTGTAGACGAGAAGGTCTTCGATCGATTTCTCCCCGAGGATGTCGGAAAAAAGAAATCCGAGCTCTTGAAGGACCCTCACATCAAGGCCCTTCGGCTCGAGTTTCAGGAGGGCTGCCCAACCTGCATGCCAAGCGACAGCCATCCGCTCGTCAGGCTTCTCGCCACGCGCGACAAGCGCCGACTGACTCGCCAGGAGTAGCGATTTCGCACCACAAACATAAGCGCCGTACCGGTTTGTCCGGGCGGCGCTTAACTCATATGTATCCAGGCGGGAATCAATTTTCACGAATCATTGACTTTGTCAAATGCTTGCGGTAGGGTGCGGGTACTCAAGATTGTCTTGAGAACGTACTTTCACAACTCAAACCACCAGACAAAGGAGAATAACCATGGCTGAACAAAGCCAAATGCAAGCGTTCAAGGCGGCCAAGGACCGTCTTTCGTCGCATGTCGATACCGACATGCTCGCGTGGGACTTTCCCACGCTTATCGAAAAGCTCGAGGAAGCGATCCAAGCCGTCCGAATGCCGGGAGACAAAAATCCCGTCAGGACCTTTACTCGACGGCGCCTCGGGATGTCCGGAGAGACCACGGTCAAAACGGTCTACAAATGGATCCGGGGACAGGCGGAGATACCCGTCGAGGAGATCATGCGCGTATTCCAGACCCTGCAGGAGATCCGGCACGAGCCGCCGCAGAGAACCGCGGAAGCTCCGATCCGAGCGAAGGTCGCGGGTCAACCTGCGGCTACCATGAACAAGGCGGCGACGCGCAAGCTCATCGGCTTCGCGATCGTCTCGTTCAATTCGCTTGCGGAGATGTTTCCGGCGGTAGGCGTAAAGCCGACCGACGTTAACGACGGAGACAGGATGGAGGTGAGGCGGGTCTTGAAAGAGATCTGCAGCCACCTCGGTGTCCCCGTCGCGTTTCCGGCGGACGGGAAGGAATATCCGCCTGTCACCCAAGTTGATCTCAACAAAATCATCTGAAGGAGCTTACACCATGAAGATCACCATGCGGGCGACTGCCCAAATGCTCGTCAGGAATCTGGCCTCGGACCTCTATGGGCATCCGGGCGGCTGCCTGCTCGAGCTCATCAAGAACGGATTCGTGGCCCACATGCCCGATCCCGAGTGCTGGGACCCTCGGCTTCCAAAGCTCGAGATCTCGCTCGCGCGGAATCACCCCTTTACCGAGGGACCCGCGCTTGTCGTCCTCGATCACGGCTCTGGCATGACCGAACCGGCGCTCAAGCGCTATTTCGGTTGGCTCGGGACGCCGCTCGAGAAGCTCATCGAGCATTCGAATGGCTCGAGCAAAGGCGCTTCGCAGAAGGGCATCGGGCGGCTTGCCGCCTTGGCCTTGAATGAGAATTGCCTCAAGGAGGACATCGGCGCCATCGATCACGGCTACTATCTGTTCTCGCGGACCTCACGGTCTGGCGACATCCGGTATATCCGCGTGATGCCCTGTGATTTCGAACTCGAGGACGGCATCGAAGTGGACAACTTCGTGTCGCCGACGTCGACGGAGGCGCGGTTCCTGGATAACATCCAGGGCTCGTTCACCGCGATCGTCATCCCGACGCCCGTCTTCGACTCGGCGGGGGAGATCTATGATGCCATCAAGTGGCTCCTCCCTCGCGAAAGGGACAAGATGTTCAGCCTTACCGTCAACGGCAAGGTCGTCGAGCCGCCAGTCCTGGCGGACGACGTGAATGTCACGTCCTTGGACGGCCGTTACCGGGCCAGGCTCGGTATCGGCAACGAGGAGAAGGACGGCATCTGGCTCTGCGACGCCGAGACCGGGTTCCGGGTCGCGAGCTGCATGAAGCTCGGCAAGTTCCTACCGGAGCCGCTCGACTATCCCGATCTCGGCGGCGACATCTTTGCGCCAGGACTGCTGCGCTACCAGAATACGGCGCGCGACACCTTGTCGAAAGAATTCACCCGCAAGGGCAACAAGGAGTGGCAGAAGCTCCTGATGTTCCTCGTTGGTGATGTCGCTCCCAAAGCGATGGCGCTTGTCCAGAGGGATTCCCTTGCGACCGATGTCGTCAAGACTATCGGCGAGCTCGTGGACATGTTCCATCATCGCTACGGACCGCCCGAGCCGCGAGAGCGCGTGGTCGGCCCCGGAGGAATTCGGACGCCGCCTGTCAGTCCGCCCGGGCCTTGAAGGCCCGGCGGCGGCAAGAGCCGTACACGGCAGGCAGTCATCAAGGTCCGTAACAAGACCTACCGGCTGCACTACATGTCTCTCGGCCCATTCACGTTCGCCAAAGCCAACCCGGTCGACTCGAGCGTCATCATGCTTAACGTCAACGGATCATACGAGGCGATGCCGGATTCCAAGCAGGCAGAGCGCGAGCACTGTCTGATGCAGATCCTTAACGCCATCGGTCTCTCCGAGAAGAACGGCGTCGTGCATGAAGCTGTGAACTTTGCGAACGAGATCCGTTCCGAGTTCAGTGGCGGTGGTAAGAGCAAGAAATAGAAAACGCCCTCGAGGTTTAACCTCGAGGGCTTTTATTTTGGCTCTTCAAGCAGGGCAGGGGGAATGCCCACTTCGACGATCTGACGGGCGTTCTTGTACGTCCGGAGCGTCTCCATGTCAGCGTCAAGTTCCTTGCAGACGGCTTCTTGGAGCTCAATGCTCTCGGTGACGAACCGGAGCTTCTTCTGGCATGCGAGCTTCTGGCTGTCGATAGTCGAGCCCTCGTCTTTTGAGACTCCCTGGCGGAGCATCTTGAGCTCCTCGGTGAACTGGTCCCGTCTTGCCAGGAGGCCGACATAGCCGTTCTGCTCCGTGCCGTTCAGGATCGCTTGAGCCGATTCGTACCTTTCGAGCCGGTTCTTGATGATCCGATCGATATCGGCGATGCTCTTGGAGCCGGCTGTTCTGGCGACGAATTGTCGCTTCCTCAAAGCTTCGAAATCGGTCTTGATCCGATTTGCTCGCGCTTCGATCTCGGCGATGCGGGTCGCATTCGCCTTACCGAGCGCCTCGAGCGTCTTGGTGAGGCCGTCTGTGCTGATCGAGACGGCGCCGCCGCTCGCTCCGTGAGCGATATTCTCGAGGATGGCGACGACTCCTTGGATGACTGTCGCGCGGCCATCTGAACCAAGGATACCGAGCTCGAGGTTCGCTCGAAGCTCTTCGAGAGCGTAGAGCACTGCGGCGATGACGTCCTTTTCGTCTCCTTGAGCCGCTTGGCTCGAGGAGGCATTCTGTGGATGTTGCTTGTTCGAGTTCACAAAGTACTTTCGTTTTGTCCCGACACTACATCAAGCCTGACCCGATGTCAACGGCCTCTATTGACTTTTTAATCTTTTCTGGTAGAAGGAGGGACAGGAAAGCAAATCGACATGAACAGCAAAAGCCTTAAAGCGGATATCGTCCGTTTGCTCATGAAGTTCGTCTCGTGCTACACGCCTCTCAAGGACGCGCGATTCGCGACTCTCGGCGGACAGGGGATCGAGCCGCGGGTCTGGCAGGAGTTCGGCATACCTCCGTCGAACGGCTGGCTCATCGAGCGCAGCCGCACGCGAGGTACTACGCTCATCAGTGATCTGCGGTATCGGGTCCATAATCAGCTCCGGACGTTCGCTGATATCCTCGCCGGTCACGGCAGGGAGAATGCATACGTCGACTGTTGCCATCTCGATCTCTGCGGCACGCTTTCTAATGAAGCAGCCGCCGACTTCGAGCCGGTATTGCCGCTCGTGTTTCGGGGTACTGGTCGCTGTCTCGCAGTGACGGTCGCGGACTCTCGGCGCAACTTGGCGCTCGAACAGTGGCCCGATTTCCACTCTCGCGGCAAGAAGCTCTTTGGCAGAACAGCGCGAGCTATCTACGCAGAGCTCGAGTCGATGCAGGAACTCATTCCGGTGAATCGGGATGCGCCTTCCTTCATCAAGCCGTTTGATCCGGAAAAAGGGGCGCGTCGCGAATTCGGTCTTATGGTCGAGATCGCGGAGCTTCTCTTCGCTTCCGGTGCTCACTGGGTGCCAGAATCGATCGTACGCTACGTCTACGTGAGCAGGTACAGCGGTAATCCCTGTCGGATGCGGACGTATTTCTTCCGCTTCGGAAAGGGCCGCGGCGCCCCATCGTTCACGGGATTCGCTCGAGCGTGGGCTGAAAGCCCGCTCTTCTTCTCGAGCGGTGGCGACTTTCAGGAGGTGGTGAAAAACCTACCTCGCCAAGATCTTCCGACCATGCACATGAACACGAACTCGCAGTCGAAACTCGCCGCTATCGCGCAAGCGCTCGGTGGCGCCGAACAGGCTGAATACGAAGAGCTCATGGCGAAAAGCCAGCGGCTCGACGTCCTCCTCTCGGCTATCAACGGCGCCCAGCCGACCGCTGTCACCGTGCTCGCGACCGTCCCGGCGCATCATGCTCCGGCGACTGTTCGGCACCGGGTCCCGCGCGTGAGGAAGAAGACGTGGGAGGACCTCCCAGACCACGAACAGGTCGAGTGGCAGATCCATGCTCTCGAGCTCAAGTCCCACAGCAATGGGTCATGGCCGAAGGAGTGGAAAGATCTCCTGACCACGACCTTTGGCTATTACAGCAAGAAGCTGGGAGCCCAGATGCGTGCCGCGCTCTCCCGGGCGAGCGGCCGCTTCCGGCCCCACTTCGAGAACCGCATCCGGAAAGTGTTCGGCGACCGCGCCAACGCCTACCTCGAGCGGTATGCCAAGGTGCTGTCCTAGCACGAGCTCTGTCTATCCAGACAGAGCTTTTTATTTCCTATTTCTTGTCTTCTACTTCTTTTACGAGCATATCCACGACATCCTCCGCTTTCATTTCGCCGATTTTGCCGCGGTCGCGGGATTCGAGGGTGACGACGCCTTTTTCCATGTCTTTGTCGCCGATGACGATGGTGTAGGGGATCTTCTGGTCTTTAGCTTCGCGGACTTTTTTGCCGAAGCCGGTGTCGCTCGTGTCAGCGTCGACGCGCAAGCCGGCCTGGGCAAGGAGCGTGCCTAGCTCGCGGGCGCGCTCGTGATTCGACTCGCGGACGGGAGCGATCTTGACCTGGATAGGCGCGAGCCAAAGCGGCAGATTGCCGCCAGTATGCTCGAGAAGGGTAGCCATGAAGCGCTCGATCGAACCCATGATGGCGCAATGGATCATGACGATTTGCTCCTTGAGGCCTTTTTCATTCGTGCATTCGAGGCCGAATCGTTCCGGCATGTTGAAATCGAGCTGGATAGTCGCGACCTGGAGCGTCCGGCCGAGCGAATCGCGAGCGATAAAATCGATTTTTGGCCCATAGAAAGCGGCTTCGCCTAGGCCGTCGATCGCCGCGACGCCGCGCTTTTCGAGCAAGCTCCTGATAGCAGATTCGGCTTTTTTCCAGACATCCTCGGTGCCGAGATATTTCTCTATCTGGGTTGGGTCGTGGCGGGAGAATCGCACTTGTATATCGTCAAAGCCGAACGTCTTGTAGAATCGGTCGATGATATCCCAGATGATGAAGATCTCCTGCTCGAGCTGATTCTCGCGGCAGAATACGTGGGCGTCGTCCTGGGAAAAACCGAGGACGCGTGAGAGGCCGGAGAGCTCGCCTGACTGCTCGTCGCGATAGACGGCGGTCGTCTCGCAGTAACGCTGGGGCATATCGCGGTAGCTCCGCGGCTCGCTCGCGAATATCTGGGTGTGATGGGGACAGTTCATCGGCTTGAGAGCGTACTCGTGACCTTCGCGCGATTTTATCTTGAACAAGTCGTCCGCATATTTTTTCCAGTGGCCTGACGTCTCGTAGAGGGCTTTTTTAGTGATGTGGGGGATGGTGACGCGCTCATACCCATGCTCGCGGCGCATGCTCCAGACGTATTCGTCGAGGAGATTTCGGATCATCGTGCCTTTCGGCGTCCAGAGCGGCAGGCCGGCGCCGACGAGGTCGGAAAAGACGAACAATCCGAGCTCGCGGCCGAGCTTCTTGTGATCGCGCTTTTTGGCCTCTTCGATTTGTTTCTCGTATGCTTCGAGCTCGGCTTTTGAAGAGAATGCGAGGCCGTATATGCGAGTGAGCATCGTATTCTTCTCATCGCCGCGCCAATATGCGCCGGCGACGCGGTCGATCTTGAACGCATCGGCCTTCATATCGGCGACATCGGCATGGCCGCCGCGGCAGAGGTCGATGAAATCGCCGGACTGGTAGAGCGTGACCTCCTCGCCTTTTTTGATGATGTCGTCGATGAGCTCGAGCTTGTAGGGATTGTCGGCGAAACGTTTTTTCGCTTCGGCGGGGGAGGCGACAGTCTCCTCAAATTTCACCGACTTCTTTTGCCAATCTGCGAGGATCTTCCGCATCGCTTTCTCGATCGCGACGAAGTCTTTGTCCGATGGCGCGGCAGATTTTCCATCTTTGCCCGCGGGAAATTCGAAATCATAGTAGAAGCCGTTCTCAATGGCGGGGCCTATCGTATTTTTTGCGCCTGGGTAGAGCTCGCCTATAGCCGCAGCGAGGAGGTGGGCGAAAGAGTGTCTGATCTGTTCGATTGAAGAAGTCATGGGATTATAAATTAAAGCGCCCGAGCAATGGCACGACGTATGTCATGCGCTTGCTCGGGCGATCTTTGACCGCGGTTCCACCGAGATTCCCGGACGGATTGCCGCCGGGCGCTTTTCATTTGATTGTGTCGCAGATTAGGTCCTTTGCCGCGGCGTTTTCCGCGCTCCTCCGGTCGGTAGCCGGAGCAATCTCTGCCTTCATAGGATAGCGCGCTTAGCCACAGAAAGCAAAGGCCGGGGTCGCGCATGCGCGACCCCGGCAATCCTGCTTTGCACCCTTTGGAGCGGATGAACGGCGTGAGCGGACGGGCGCTTACCTAGAGTGCTTTATCTAGGGGTTAACCCTACCCCCTCGTTACCGAGGATGCCCCGTCCCGTCGAGTATGTTTTTGCTCGCGGGCTTTGGGCTTGAGGCATCGACTGCAGGAAGCCGACGTATCGATTCCCATCCGCAGGTAACTATACTCATGCGGCGTCATTTTGCAATGCGCGCGAAAGAGAAGGCCCCGACTCGTCGTCGGGGCCAGCGATCCTCGGCCTTGCGCGGCTCTGATCGCATTCTTTGCCGGTTCCAGGCCTACCGGCGGAATCGAGCTTATCCGGTCGAGAGGAGCTGGACTGGGCTCCATGACGCGCTACGCGGACCGCAACTTTTCTGCAAAGCAGACATCATCTAGACCAGGGTTTCTCTCGTGCGAGATGTTTCCTCGATATCCCTAGCTCGTCCGGGCTATCCGGAGAGCTTCCTACAAGAAGAACGTACGTCGTCTCGATTATCGCACACATCCTAGGCGAGCGCCATGAAGTTGTCGGCGATGAGGGATATCTCGCCGTTTCGTTCAGAGACTTTGGCTTTGAGGGCGATGCATTTTTCCGGGGCGATGATCGACTTGAAACGAGTATATGTGCGGGGAAAGACGACCGCCTCGATCGAGCCGGTGAGGTCCGCCATGCGGATGAAGCACATCTCCTCGTTATTTTTCGTACGGATGGTCCGGGCGTCCTCGATGATGCCGCCGATGACGACCATATCGTCTTTTACTTTCTGGGTCGTCTCGAGCTCACGCTGGGCTTTTGCTCGCACGCTCGCGATATTGAGCGGTCGCTTTTCGAGGACGTCCCGATATTTGTCGAGCGGATGGCCGGATATGTACAGGCCGAGGAGCTCTTTTTCCCACAGGAGCTTCTCGTGCTGGGTGACAGGGGCGACGGTCTCGAGCCTGATCTCGTCGTGGCCGGCGAACGCGGCATGGCCGCCGAAGAGCGAGTCCTGGGCGCCGCCGTCGCGGGCTTTCTCTTTGTTGTATTCGAGCAATGTGTCGATGTTGCCGTACATGGCGGTGCGGTCGGCGAATTCGTCGAGCGCGCCGCATTTGATGAGCGCCTCGAGCGATTTCTTGTTCAAGTTCCTATCTTTGATGCGGGTCAAGAAATCCGACAGCGACTTGAACCGGCCATTCGCCTTGCGCTCGTGGATGATG
>JAGWHV010000061.1 GCA_028866595.1 Patescibacteria group bacterium | reverse complement strand
GTTGGACGATATGATTTCATTGTATTGGTAATTAGAGATTAGGATTAGACGAATTCGATCTTGTCGCCCTTTTTGAGGTAGACATAGGCTTTTTTGCCGGCAACGGTCTTGCCATACTTGCCGCGGCTGAACATCGATTTCGATTTCACCGGCGCAACCGATACCTTGACCGGCTTGACTTTGTAAGCGGTCTCGACGGCCTCGGCGATCTGGCGAGCGTTCGCGTCCTTGCGGACGTTGAACGCATAGATGCCGTTTTCCGAGAGACGCGCCGCCTTTTCGGTGATACGCGGGCTGATGACGGCCGAGCCCTTGGCGAACGAGACGCCGCCGGCTACGGCCTCGTTGCGCTTTTCATCCTGAGATTTCTTCGCGGACTTAGCCTTGGCCTCGGCGACCTTCTCAGCCTTCGGCATAGCGACGGCTTTCGTCTGCTTCTTCGGCGCCTTTGCGAGCGTCGTTTTGGTCGCCTCGGCCTTTTCCGCCGATGAATCGTTCACTTTAGTCTTTTTTCCAAATAGAGGCATGGCGGTTTAGGTTAGGCGAGCTTATTCTCAATAATCTTGAGCGCTTCGGCCGGGTTCTCGATCACCAGGTAGGTGTGCTTTAGCATGTCGAGCAGGTTGACGTTCCTGACCTCGTCGGCGACGACCGAGCCTACGTTGCGGAAGCTCTTTAGGACGGCTTCCTCCCTCTTTGCGAGGGCGATGAACGCCGCATTCTTTGCCTTGGCCGCCAGACGGTTATGGCCCGACGACGACGCGATGGCTTTGATCGCCGCCACCGCATCAGCGGTCTTTGGCGCGGCCATGCCGAACGATTCGACGAATATCACTTCGCCGTCCTTGTACTTCTTCGACAGAAGCGTCAAAAAAGCCTTGGTCTTCATCGTCTTGTTGATCTTGCGGTCGAAATTGCGGTCATTCCTAGGGCCGTGAGCGACGCCTCCGCCGACCCAGATCGGCGAACGAGTCGAACCGTGACGAGCGCGACCGGTGCCCTTCTGCCTCCAAGGCTTCTTGCCGCCGCCGCGGACTTCGCCGCGGGTCTTGGTATGAGCGATCGGCTGGCGGGCCGAGGTCGTCATCGAGTGCATGACCTGATGGACTAGATCGGCGTTCCAAGAAAGGCCGAAAATTTTTTCGGGAAGCTTCACCTTGCCGGCTTCCTTACCATCCTTTGCATATACGACCGCCTCGAATCCGTGAACGGGCTTTGACTTGGCGGCGACCGTCTTCGGCTCTTTTGCCTCGACAGCTTTTGGGGCCGCCTTCCTCGCCGTAGTCTTCTTTACAGTGGTTTTCTTTTCCATGGTTTTAAAGGTTAGTTAGGCGACGATTATGCGACGATAGATACAAGCACCCCTTTTCGACCGGGAAGGGAGCCGTGAAGCACGAGCTCATTGGTTTCCGGACGGACCTGTAGAACCTTGAGATTCTTGACGGTGACGGTATCGCCGCCCATTCTGCCGGGCATGCGCTTGCCTTTCGGCACGCGGCCGGAACCGACGCG
Organism: Patescibacteria group bacterium; assembly: GCA_028866595.1. GTDB lineage: Bacteria > Patescibacteriota > Minisyncoccia > Phycocordibacterales > UBA6065 > UBA6065. Next base: position 174 of record JAGWHV010000061.1, on the reverse strand, counting down.
GCCGGGGCCGTTGATGGAGCCGACTTCGCGCTCAGAGTGCTTTTGGCCGTGAGTGCGCGAGCCGCCCTTGAAGTGATGACGTTTAACGGCGCCCTGGAAACCCTTGCCTTTCGACTCGGCACGAGCGGTGACGATGTCGCCGACGGCGAACGTCGAGAGGTCGAGCTTGTCGCC
>JAGWHV010000033.1 GCA_028866595.1 Patescibacteria group bacterium | reverse complement strand
CTGGACTCCGAGATATTCGCTCGCAAGCTCGTCCGTTCGCGCTCGCTCGCGATTGACCTCATAAAGCGCGGCAAAGTCCTCGTGAACGGCGCGATGGCGATCAAGCCGAGCATGGACGTCGGCCCGGACGACGCGATCAGTATCGCGGGCGACGCGGCGTACGTCGGCCGCGCGGGAGAAAAGCTCGCCCACGCCCTCGCGGAATGGCGACTCGACGTCCGCGGTCTCACGATCGTCGATATCGGCTCGTCGACCGGCGGCTTTACCGATTGCCTGCTCAGAAACGGCGCCGCCAAGGTCTATGCGGTCGACGTCGGCACCGACCAGCTCGACTCCTCGCTCCGCTCAGACTCCCGCGTCGAGGTCCACGAGGGTATCGACATCAGGAAATTCTCCCTGCCAGCGCCCGTCGACATGGCCGTCATCGACGTATCGTTCATATCGCTCAATAAAGTCTTGCCAAAAGCGTTCGAGCTCGTCCGCCTCGGCGGCCGCGTCGTCGCCCTGGTAAAGCCGCAATTCGAGGTCGGCAAAGAGATCGCCGACAGGCGCAAGGGCGTCATAACGGATCCCAGAGAGCGCGCCGAGGCGCTCGAGCAAACCAAAGCCGCCGCTCTCGCCGCCGGATTCACCGTCCGCGCCGAAACCGACTCCCCCATCCAAGGCGAAAAAGGCAACAAAGAATTTTTGATATTACTGGAAAAAGCGGCATAAGCACCGGAGACAGCGGGCGGCATGGACCGCCGCCTCGACTATCACGCCGATGCATACGTGACCCAGTTTCAGCACAAGACACTCATGAGGCGAGTCGATCAGATCGCGCGAAAAATAAAGACGGCGCACATAAAGCCTTGAGCGATATATATTGCCCATTTTCAATTGAAATGATAGATTCATCCCGGCTCTGCTCTTCCACATGATCGGAAGAAGATCCTCAAACCTAAACCAAAAGAAAGGCTTCGCTTTGCAATTCCCCAACACTCGTTTCGTCTTACTGCTCAGCGCCACATGTGCAGGCAAAGGATTCACCCTGAACCTCACAGAAAAAGCGGTCACCTTGCTCCGCGCGAACGGCCTCAAGGTCGCGTTCATCTCCTTCGGGCAAATGATTCGTGATCGGATGAAGACCGATTCAGAATTCAAGACCCTGTATAAGCCGACCGTCGAGAGAGGCGACCTTCTGCCGGACGACGTCTGCATCGAAATGTTCGAGAACCGGCTCAACCAGATCGTCATTGAGATGGGCATGCCGCACATCGTGTTCGTGGATGGATTCTGTCGGACGGAAATCCAGATCGAACACGCGATCGAGCGTGGCTATCTGGAGGACAAGGACAGCGTCATCATCCTGAACGCGGCGTTTGAGACGTGTTTGTCTCGATTCGGTCACCGCAAGAAGATGAGTCCAGACCGGCTAGAGTCGGAGGTCGGCACGTTCCGGAAGCGGTACCATCTGCATACGGACACGATTCCACGCCTTCGCGCCATGTTCAAAGACTGCAACGCGCACGAATACGAGATAGACGCGGACGGCGAGAGCATCCCGACCGACGTCTTTCCTCAGTTCATCGGTTGCGTGATCGACGCCATCTGGCTGCGGCATCGCCTACTTCAGCCCGGTCTACCGACGCACGCCGTCGACTGACCCAATCTGCGCGTCCCTCTTGTCAGGGACGCTTTTTTTTGTTTAAATAGGCTCTCTCGAGCCCGCGGCTCTATTTTTAATTTTGCGAAGCAACATACCTATACCAGCATGGAGATCAGGAACATAGCCATCATAGCCCACGTCGACCATGGCAAGACCACGCTCATGGACGGCATCATGCGCCAGGCAGGCGTGGCCAAAGAGGGCTTTTCCATGGATACAAACGCCCTCGAGCAGGAGCGCGGCATCACCATCTACGCCAAGAACGCTTCCATCCACTACAAGGGCACAAAGATAAACATCGTCGACACCCCGGGGCATGCCGACTTCGGCTCCGAGGTCGAGCGCGTGCTCCGCTCCATCGACACCGTGCTCCTCCTGGTCGACGCCCAGGAAGGCCCGATGCCCCAGACTCGCTTCGTGCTCAAAAAGTCCCTCGAGCTCGGCATGAAGCCGATCGTCGTCATCAACAAGATCGACAAGCCGGCCGCCCGGCCGAAAGAAGCCCTCGACGAGATCCTCGAGCTCTTCATCGAGCTCGGCGCGACAGATGAGCAGCTCGATTTCCACACGATATACGCGATCGGCCGCCAAGGCATCGCCAAGAAAAACCTCGCCGACGACTCCAAAGACCTCACTCCTCTCCTCGACTCGATACTCGAGCTCGTGCCCGCGGCGCCTGCCGATACGACGAAGCCCCTCCGGATGCAGCCTTTCAATCTGGCGTACGATTCGTACACTGGCCGCCTCGCCGTCGGCCGCATATACGAAGGCAAAGTCCGTGTCGGTCAGAATGTCTTTGTCAAAAAGCCGACAGGCGAGACCCGCCAGGGTAAAGTGACGAAGCTCTATACCTTCCGCGGCCTCGACCGCGAGGAGATACAGGAAGCCGGCGCGGGCGACATCGTCATGCTCGCCGGTCTTGCCGACATATTCATCGGCGAGACGATATGCGAATCAGCCGACCAGGCTCCCCTGCCCGCCATCGCCGTCGACGAGCCGACGATCGCTCTGAACTTCCTCGTCAACAATTCGCCTCTCGCCGGCCGCGAAGGCAAATTCGTGACGACCCGCCAGATACGCGAGCGCCTTGAAAAAGAGCTCGAAGTCAACGTCGGCCTCAAGATCGATTTCGCTCCGCCGGGCGCGTCCGGCGACGTCTTCCGCGTCTTTGGCCGCGGCGAGCTCCATATCTCCATCCTTCTCGAGACGATGCGCCGCGAGGGCTTCGAGCTCCAAGTCTCCCAACCGCAAGTCATCGTCAAAGAGATTGACGGCGTCAAGAACGAGCCATTCGAAGAAGTAACCGCTGATGTCCGCACTGACGTCTCCGGCGAAGTCATCAGAAAGCTCTCCCAGAGGAAAGGCATCATGACGAACATGACCGAGCGCGAAGGCATCACCCGCCTGACGTTCGAGATACCGACCCGCGGCCTTCTCGGCTATCGCGGCGAATTCGTCGTCGACACCAAAGGCGAGGGCATCCTCTCCGCTCGTTTCATCGGATTCAGGCCGCACGTCGGCGCGATCGAGAAGCACGAGTTCGGCTCGATGGTCTCGATGGAAGCCGGCAAAGCCGTGGCTTTCGCCCTCTGGAACCTCCAGGAGCGCGGCACCCTCTATATCGACCCGGGCATGGACGTCTACGAGGGCATGATCGTCGGCAACACATCTAAAGGCGACGACCTTGACGTCAATCCGATGAAAGAAAAAGTCCTCTCGAACTACCGTTCGGCCGGCAAGGACGACGCCATCATGCTCGTGCCACCATGGCGCCTCACTATCGAGCGCGGCCTCGAGATCATGCACGACGACGATTACCTCGAAGTCACGCCAAAATCCGTCCGCCTTCGCAAGCAATTCCTCAAGAAAGTCGAGCGCGAGAAAGCCAAGCGGAAAGCATAAAAAGAAAAAGGCCGGAGAGATCCGGTCTTTCGTTACACTCTGTCCAAATCCATGAGCGATATCACCTCGACATAACCGAGAGGTATGGCGAGCTTGTCTGATATCTCACCCGAGGGAATAGCCGCGGAATCGTCCGTGAACTGAGCGTCAGAGAGGATGATCCAGTCGGAGAACTCCTCCGGCTCGCAGGATATCTTGCCCTGGACTACCTTGCCGTCGTTCAGATAGATTTTCACCGTCTTTTCGGCGAAGACAGGGTCCGGAGTGACCTCTTCTTCCTCCTCTTCTTCAGATTTAACCTCTGACTGCCGCGCCATATAGGAGCCTATGACTCTCTCGGCGACAAGGGCAAGGATGATGCCGATCGTTATCCATATCGACTTGCCGCTCGAGTTGACGAGGAAGGCCACGATGAACGCGACGGCGACAAACAAGACGAGCTGAACCGCTCCTGAGATACGGAGAAATATCTTGTGCATGCTCGCCACATACTAGCGCTCCCTATCATTTTTTGTCAAAGCAAAAACCGCCCCGAAGGGCGGTTTTGCTGTGGACCGGCAAGGCTCCGTTAGAAGCTCCTGCGGTTCGAATCGAACGACCGGCGAGGGCGTTCCTCCATCGGCTTGGCTTCGTTGACCTTGATATTGCGGCCATCGAAATCCTTGCCGTCGAACATAGCGATCGCCTTCTCGGCGTCCGCGTCCTCCATCGTCACGAAGCCGAAGCCTCGCGAACGGCCAGTCATCTTGTCAGTGAGAACCGTAGCCTCGATGACAGAACCAGCCTTTTCGAAGCCTGCTTTGAGGCTTTCCGAAGTGGTGCTGTACGAGAGGTTGCCCACGTAGAGTTTCTTTGCCATGTATGACGTGAATTGCTAGTAACTATCGTCCGACCTTCCCATGGCTAAGACTTTCGTTTTCACCACCGAGAAACCAACGACCCACGTAGTATACATGAATGGCGGTTATAGTCAAGCGGCCATTTGACAAAATCAATAAAAGGTTGAAATATTCTGCTATGCCAGAAAAAGCCCCCGAGAACCCTTCATACCTCAAGGAAGTCGCTCGCTTCTATTTCGCTCCCGACCTCCGCTCGATCGGCACCCTGCTCTATCTGGGTGTATTCGGCTATTGCGCCATATACTACGTCAATAATATATTCCTTGCTCTTCGGTTCGTCCTGTATATCATCCTCGGGCACACAGTGCTCTCCGGCACAAGCTTTCTCTTCACAGGCATGGTCTTCGTCATCGGTCTTGTCCTGCCATTCCTTATCTCGTTCTATGCGATCTTTATCCTCCATCGGGTATGGGACAAGAAAACCTGGGCGACATACGCCAAGTGGGCCGTCACTATCCTCATCGCCATCGTGAGCATCCTCGTCATCATCGCTTCGGACGATCTGGCGATATACGCGGCGCATCAGCAGACGATGGCGAGCTTTATGGAAGACGCGAACCTGACGGGGAGGATATAGAGCAGGAGCAGAATATCCCTCTCGAACGTCACGGAAATTTCGGTGGACGAAATTTCCTCGTTTCAGCGCCGTCGCGCTTCCAAAGGACGTTCGAGAGGGATATTCTGCTCCTTTTACTGTATCGAGTCAGCCAGTCTGTATTTCCCTACTCTCGTACGAAGAATAGATACTGTCACCGCGCCTGTGCCTAGGTCGTGGCCGAGGTCAGAGACGAGCTGGCGGACGTAGAATCCGCTGCCGCATGAGACACGAGCTTTATACAAGACGAATGCGGCGGGCATCGGGACGCCGTGCGCCTCGCCGCTGAGATATTTGTTCCAAAGAGAGAGGATGTCTTTCTGACGAAAATCGCCTCTGACAGCGCTTATGTCCTTGTGGATCATTTCGACGAATACGTCTTTGGCCACCGTCCTTGTCGAGACAAGCTCGATCGCCGAGACGGTCACTTTATGCGTCGGGATGTCCTTTTCAGAGAGATCGCCGCGGCGGGCGAGCTCGAAAAGAGGCGTGCCATCTACGACCTTCGAAGAGAATGACGGGTATCTTTGTTCGAACGTGCCGAGGTATTTCGCAAGTGCCGATTTCACAGCGACTTCCGCGCTCGGGGTGGCGCCCGCCGGCGCGCCGGCGGGCGCATCCGCCTTCATCGCCATTATCTTGCCGAGAACGTCGAACGTGTCCGTCTCTACGCCGAGGATAAACTCGAATTCATAATCTTTATCAAGGCCGGTATATGCCTCGCGATCTTTATTCGCCTCGCCGACGAGAACGACGAGGACGCCCTCGGCCATCGGGTCGAGCCTACCGGCATACGTCATCTTGACGCCTTTATATTCGGGATGCGCCTCGACGTACCTCTCGATCGTCTGGAGAGGCGTCTCGCTTTTGCGCTTGTAGAGATTGAGGACCTCGCTTTTCATACCGATATGCTACAATGTCCGCCATGCGAAAGATAGTCTTCGATATCGAGACCCGGAACATATTCCAAGACGTGGGCTCGAACGATCCGCGCGACCTCGATATCTCCGTCGTCTGCCTCTACGATTATGAGACAGACGCATACATGAGCTTTCTCCAAGAAGATTTCGGAAAGCTCTGGCCGATCCTCGAGAGCGCCGACCTGCTCATCACTTTTAACGGCGATCATTTCGACATTCCCCTTCTCGATAAATACTATCCAGGCGACTTGACGAAAATCCAGAGCCTCGACCTCCTCAAGGAAGTCAAAAAATCTCTCGGTTTCCGGCTCAAGCTCGACTCGATCGCCCAGGCGACCCTCGGCCATGGCAAATCAGGCCACGGCCTCGAGGCGATCACCTGGTGGAAAAACGGCGAGATCGACAAGATCATCAAATATTGCATCGACGATGTCAAAGTGACGAAAGAGATATACGACTACGCCATGGCCCACGGCCATCTTAAATACAAGGACGGCCAGGCGCTGAAAGACATAAAGCTCGACACCAGCGACTGGGAAAAGAAGAACGACTCTGCATTGACGTTCACGATGGGGTTCTAGACTTTGCCGATTTTGTCCTGGTCCAGGCGACTTTTTTATATTTTCTTTCACGAAATTTCATCGGCCATCCGTTAGTCTGTAGGTCGATGCGGATCTTGAATCCGCATCGTGGGCAGGCTAGAGGTCTAGCGACACGGCTTCAGCAACCGTATCGACGGGTTCGAATCCCGTTCTGTCCACAGACGTTGACATGCTGACAGATTGGCGTACGCTTGAGGCAAGGTTAGCTATCCTTCCAAAATAGCTGGTGGACAGAAATCAGCTGAACAAAACCGCTCGGGCGACAACCGCTGGAGCGGTTTTGCTTTTTATGACGATGCTTTTTCTACTAATTTCCGAATATCTTCTATGACTTTGGCGGCGTGGCCGATGGGTTTGACGCTCGAGTAGAGCTTGGCGACTTTGCCGGCGGGATCGATGAGGAACGTCGTGCGCTCGATGCCTTCGTGCTTTGCGCCGAACGAACTTTTCTCGCGCCAGACATCGTACATCCGGCAGACCTGAGCGTCGGGATCGGAGAGGAGCGTGAAATTGAGGCTCAACTCCTGGCAAAAAGTCTTGTGCGAAGAGACGTCGTCGGCACTCACGCCAAGGACGACAGCATTCTCGTCGGCGAGCTCGTACTCATGATCGCGGAACTCTTGGGCCTCGGTCGTACAGCCGGGCGTCATGTCTTTTGGGTAAAAGTAAAGAACGACCCACGAGCCGCGGTGGTCGGAAAGCGAATGCATCCGACCGTCTTGGTCCTGAAGCGTAAAGTCAGGCGCAGGATTACCGAGCATGGACGTTTGAATGAAAGATTTCATGTATACTAGTATATACGTATGAACGGTCCAAACCAGCCCGTGCAAAGGAAGCAGTCAATGGCGGTGCCAGTAGCTATCATCATCGCCGGCGCACTTGTCGCTTTTGGCTTGTACTGGAGCGGCCGAGCGCCGGCATCGAACGGCCCGGCCGCGGCTTCTTCGCAAATCGGCCAGACGAACAGTCTTGATAGCATCAAGTCCGTCCAATCGACCGACCACATTCTCGGCAGTCCGAATGCCAAAGTCGTCATCGTCGAGTATTCCGATACCGAATGCCCGTACTGCAAGCAATTCCACGAGACTCTCCATCAAATCGTCACTGACTATAACGGCCAAGTCGCCTGGGTCTTCAGGCACTTCCCTCTCCATCAGCGCTCGGAGAACGAAGAGGAGGCCCTCGAGTGCGCTGCGGCCCAGGGCGGCAACGATGCGTTCTGGAATTTCACCGATCAGGTCTTCCAGCAGACGAATTCGAACGATAGCCTCGACCCATCAGCTCTCCAGACCATCGCCCAGAGTATGGGTCTCGATATGACAAAATTCAACGACTGTCTCTCGAGTGGCGCGTACGTAAATCTTATAAACCAAGAAAAACAGGACGCCATCAATGCGGGCGCCGAGGGTACGCCTTATACCGTGATATTCGCCGGAGGCCAGAAGATACCTCTCACCCAGGGCGCATTGCCGTATGAAGGCATGAAGAACGTCATCGACGTCATATTAAAGAACGTCTAAGCGAGCACCATTCGCACTCGGCGTCGCCGCACTCGGCGAAATCGAGGGCGAGGATTTTTTTGGTGGTGGCGGCGATAACTGACTCGAGGCCGCGGACGTCCTCGTCGGTTATCGAGAAGATTTCGCGGCGGAGCTTGCCTGAATCATCGGGCTTGATGAAGTCGAGCGTGCCCGTCTGCATCCGCCATTCGCCTGCCTTGTATCTATCGAGAATGAGCTTGTAGAAGACGAGCTGGCGCTTGTAATCACCGTCGGCGGATTGCGTCTTGCCCTCGATCTCATTGCGCGTCTTCGGTCTGCCCGTTTTGTAGTCGACGACATTAACCGCAGAGGCCTCGGCGAGCTCGACTTTGTCCAGATTGCCATTCAAAGCGATCTCGATGGGCTTGCCGTCCGGATCGGCGACGACGAACGGGACGCCGACGATCTTGTATTCGTTCCATATCGTCCGCGGGAACTTATAATGAGAGAGATATGTTTTGAGCTCCTCGCGGCCATCCTTTATATAATCGGCGAGATCGCGCTCGGACATGTGCGTGCGCCGCAGATATTTCTCGAACAAGTCGATAGCAGCGACGGCTGATATGTCCTCTTCTCTCTTATACGCTTCGAAATAATGGCAGAGGGCCTGGTGGATAGCGGAGCCATAGAGCTGGGCATTCTCTTGGGCTTTCGGCAATTGGATGAGATTGAGAAAGAAATATCGCCATGGGCATGAAAGGAAGTTATTGAGATGAGTGACAGAGAAGCCTCGCTCGATGAAAAGCTCGCGGAGATACGCGGGGTCTTTGAGGAACGATGAAGAGGGGGCGGCGGCGCGGCCGACAGG